>JAEZCF010000030.1 GCA_023430045.1 Pseudomonadota bacterium
TTTCCTGGCCTTTCGTGGGGCGCGGGGCGGGCGGGGCTGGGGGGGGCGCTACCGTTGTCGTGCGGCGTCGCCGCGTCGCCGGTCAGAAGCTGTAGGCCACGGTCACCCGCGCGTTGCGGCCCGGCTCGCTGTAGCGCCCGATACCCTGGTCGTTGACGTAACCGTACAGCGTGTTGGTGCCTTCATTGAGCACGCGCACGCGTTGCCACAGGTAATACTCGCGGTCGGTCAGGTTGTAGATGCCTGCGGTCAGGCGCAGCTGCGGCGTGACGTTCCACGTTCCCATCAGGTCCAGCACCGTGTAGCCATCTGCCTTGTCCACCCAGTCGGGCGTTTCGCGCGTGCCATTTGCCGCAGTGGTATAGGCATCGTCGGCATTCTTGCCCCAGGCGTGGGTCAGGCTGGCAGTGACATTCCATATCGATGACGGTGCATAGCGCACCCCCAGCACCGCGCTGGCCGGGACGATGCTTTCCAGCGGATCGCCGTTGCGCTTCTCGCCTTCGCTGTAAGCCGCGGCGATACGCGATGACCACGCGTCGCTGATCTGCCAGCGCCCTTCAAGCTCGGCGCCCTTCACCGTGACCTTGCCGGCATTGACCGGCATCGACGCGTTGTACGTGTACTGCACGGCCGCAGTGGGCGTGGTGCGATAGCCGTTCGCGTAGGGCTCGCGCGTGGTGACGGTTTCGATGAAGTTGCTGTAGCGATCGCGGAAGACCGAGAACCCCAGCTGCGTACGATCAGTCGTCCAGCGATATCCCAGTTCAACGTTCAGGCTCTTCTCGGCCTCCAGCTCCGGATTGGAGGAGGACGTATCGAACTGCACGGGTGCCCCGGTCACTGCGTCGAACGCACTGGTGGAACCGGTTGGCGAGTAGAGATCGGCCACGCTGGGCGCGCGGAAGCCACGGCCGACCTGCGCCCACAGCGCATGGTCGGGCAGGAAGCGGAACTCCGCACCAACCTGCCAGCTTGGTGCGGAAAAGCGCACATCGCGCACGCTGCCGGTCGGATCGAGGAACGTATCGTCCACTACGGGCGAATAGTCGTAACGGTCATAGCGCAGGCCGCCGCTGAGCAGCAGGCGCTCGTCCAGCAGCGAAACGCTGTCGCGCAGGTAGAGATTCCATGCACGCACGTCGGTCTTCGGCACCTGGCGCGGGTCCCGGTCCACGGTGGCGATATCGCCCGCCGCGTTCCAGCGCGTGTCCACCGCAGTGAAATCCACATCGCGCTGCTGCCAGGCCAGGCCGTATGCCACGTCGTGGCGCGCAGCGCCCGAGTCCAGCACCTTGCTGAAATCCAGCGCCGCACGGTCCAGCGTCTGTTCGGTGGCGCGGTCCTCGGTACGCAGACAGGGCACGGCACCGCCCGGGCAGCCGCTGCCGGCAACGATGGTGGTCAGCCCGCGGCTGTCGGTCACCTGGCGGTCCACCTGTGCTTCCAGCGTGTCGAACAGCGCATTCTGCGGACGGTACTGCCAGCGCACCCCGTAACGATCGCGATCGTTGCGGTCGTCGCCGTAGCGTTCCAGGTAGCCCGGCGAATACACCCGCGACAGGTTGTCGACCTCGTTGCGCGCGCGCCCACGTTCCAGCATGAAGCCCAGCGTGTTGCGCTCGTCCAGTTGCAGGTCAAGCTTGGCCAGCAGGTTGTCGCGGGTGCTGTCCATCGGATCAGGGGTGCGCCGGCCCACGCCGATGCGGTCCACGGTGGTGTCATGCCAGCTCTCGGATTCGTGGCCTTCGCGGCGGGTGTAGACCAGCATCGACTCCACGATGCCGGTACGGTTGGCGAAGGTCAGCGTTCCCATGGTCTCGTCGTTCGCGCCGCTGTAGCCGAACTTCATGCCGACGTGGGTGTCGTTGCCGGCGGCCTTGAGGTAGTCGGCCGGGTCCTTGGTGGTGAACACCACCGCGCCCCCCAACGCACCGCTGCCGGCGGTGATGGAGTCCGCACCCTTGATCACCTGCAGGCTCTTCAGCGTGTCGATGTCCACGTCGCCGCGACCACCGCGGAAGAACTCGTAGGAGCGCGCGGTCTCCACCGATTCGCCCAGGCTCAGGCCGTCGACGGTGATCGCGACACGGTCGCTTTCCAGGCCACGGATATTGAAGCCGTTGTCGCCGAAGCGGCCCATGTCGACGGTGCTGACGCCGGGAATGTAACGGATGGCCTCTTCCATGGTGTTGGCCATTTCCGCCTCCAGGTCCGAGGCACTGAGCACGGTGACGTTCTGGTTGCGTGACCTGGATTTCTTCGCGCGTTCGGCCTCCACGCGCACCGTATCCAGGGTACTGGCACCGGCAGGTGCATCGGCACGTGCATCGGCAATGACGGACAGGCCAGCGAGCACCGCCAGCGAAAGCAGGGAGAGGGACAACTTCATCGGAAAACTCCACAGGGAGGAAAGGGCTTGAAAGACGCCGTTCCTGGCTGCCGGAGTCCGAAGGACCTGTGCCCGCTGGGTGGGTGTCGCGTGGTTCGGTGTGTGATGGTCGATGCCGGCGTGGGCCGGCATCAAAGGAGATCGGCTGGCCGGCAACGTGTGCTGCCTGCTGCCCTGCGCGACCGGCGCGCTGGGCAGCGGCTGGAATCACCTGGCGGTCGGCTCGGGATCGCGGGCGTCGACGATGCCATCGCCGTTGGTGTCGGCGCGGTCGAACAGGCGCTTGCCCGATGCCTGGTACTCGGCGAAGGTCATCCGTCCATCCTTGTCGGTGTCCAGCGCATCGAAACGCACGCCTGCCTGTCGTTCGCTGGCGGCGCGGACCTTGCTGCGCTGTGCATCCAGGCGGTCTGCGAATTCGGCGGTGTATTCGCCCAGGTCCAGGCGGCCATCACCGCTGGTGTCCGTCGCCGCGAAGGTAGCCGCCCGAGCCGCATCGAATTCAGCGCGATCCACGACGCGGTCGCCATTGCTGTCGTACAGCTCCAGCATGCCGTTGGCGGTATGCGAGGTCGGCATCTTCAGGGGATCGCGGTTGCTGGCGGCAGCCGTCTCGTGCGTGGCTTCCTGGAGCTTTTCATGGGCCGCCCAGGTACGTTCGCCGGCGGCATCGAATTCGGCACGGCTGACATGACCATCCCTGTTGCGATCCAGCGCCTTGAAACGGGTATCGGTCTGCCGCAGGTGAACGGCACGGGCTTCGGCCAGCCGTGCATCGAAGCGCTGCAGGTACTCGTCGACATACTCCTTGCGATCAACTACGCCATCGTGGTTTGAATCGGTGGCGTCATGGCGCGCACGACGGAACTGCTCGAACTGCGCCCAGCTGACCGCTCCCTGCTGTTCCGGATCGAACTGCGCCAGGAACTCCCTGGCCGCCGATGATGCGATGGCGTCCGTATCGCCGCCGGTGTCGCGGGAGGGCACGGTCTGGGCAGCAGCACTGAATGCCACGGCGAGGGCCGCGACGGGAAGCAGGATCTTCATGGTTTTCCCCTTGGTTCGAGATGGCTCAGGGTTCAAGGACGCGGAAGCTGAGCGTGTAGTTGTTGCCATACTGGGGCGCGGCGGCGCCTTCAGGCGCGGCACCGCGATAGCGGATGAGCGCGAGGTAGCTGCCGGCTTCTTCCAGCGGCAGGCGTGCCTTGCCTTCGGCATCGGTAGTCAGTTCCACCGCCGCCGGCTGCGCACGGCCTTCGCCACGGGCACGATGTATTTCCACCTTCTGGCCAGGCAGCGGCGTGCCGTCGTAATGGATCGCGAACTCGAACTGCTCGCCGGCGTACAGGTCGCTGGGATGGGTGACCGGCACCAGTTCCAGGCCCTTGCCATAGGGCTTCAGCGCGACGAGGGTCGGCGCCCCTGCGGTGAGATAGACCTCCGAACGCGAAAGGCTCTGGTAGTGCGAAACGATCTTCGCGCCGGCCGGCAACGGCCTGGACGGATCGCGGCTGCTTTCGGTCCTGCCATCGACTTCCCAGGTACGGAACACCGCACCCAGGCGATTGCCGGTACTGAACCGATAGGTGCCCTTGCTGCCGGGCAGGGTCTGTTCGACCACCGCACGTGTCTTCAGGTAGTGCACGGTATCCGGTGCATGCTGTGCGCCATCGGGATCGGTGACCACGAACGTGCTGTTGTCGAACACCACTTCGGGCACGAAGAACGTTTCAGCGAAGCTGGCATCCAGCGTCACCACGCTGTCCGGTCGCACATCGAAGCTCACCGGAGCCAGATAGGGGGTATGCGCATGCGCAGGCGCAAGCACGGCCGCCAGCGCCAGGCTGGCAATCAGAAGACGTTTCATCGGCATCTCTCACGGTATGCGCCGACCCGTGGCCGGCGGCGCATACCCTACGCCGGTTGCGAATGATTCGCAATACGATTCGATGTTCTTTCTTCAGCCGCGCGGCTTCGCAGGATTCAGCAGATTGGAGAAGAACAGCGCGTTGATCAACAGCCTGTCGGTGCCATGCCAGTACTTGCGATGCGCCGGGTCGTCAGCGAACAGCACCACGTTGCCCTGCCCCTGCGGCGAAACCAGCAGCCAGGCCGATCCCCCCACCCGCGTGCGGTTGCGCTCGGACAGATAGCCATTCACGCGTGGTGTGTCATCCACCCGTACCACGGTCGAGAACGGATTCGCGCTGGGCTGCAGCACCACCGTGTTTTCCTTGTTCACTGCCAGCCGGCTGCCCGGCACGCCGAAGCCCAGGGGATGCGTGGTATCCACCTCCGCGCTCAGGATGTTGCCGCTCATCCGCTCGATGGCTGCGATGTCACGCTGGTCGCCAAAGGCCTTGCGGCCCGCGTCCCCCGCGTCCTGGTCCACGCCCGTTTTCTCACCGTCGGCCAGCTTCTGCTCGATCGCCCACCGCGATGCCGTGCCATAGGTGACCAACGAACCGCCCGCCTGTATCCAGCGCTTCAACGCAGCCACCGCAGCGGCATCCACGCCCTCGTACTTCCCACCGGACAGCACGATGGTGGTGTAACGGTCCAGCGCCACCCTGCCCAGCTGCGAGGGATCGATCTTGCTGGCCGGCAACCGCAGCTGCTGGTCAAGCAGGAACCATGTCGCGCCGATTTCAGTGGCCGTCACGCCCTCGCCCATCACCAGCGCCACCGTTGGCCTGCGCAGCGCCTTCATGCCATCGCTGCCCAGGTCGATGCCCGCACGGTTCTGCCCCGTTGCCACCGCATGCACGGTGACCTGCGCCTCCTGCGCGATCGATTGCACGGCGTCCAGCAATGCCGCGCCCTGCAGCGGCTGGCCTGCCACCGGGACCACCACGCTGCCGGCCGCGAACTCATGATCGCCACCGGACGTGCCCGCGGTGAAAGCCTGGAAGGCCGCCCGCACCGCAAGCCCTCTGGCCTGCAACGCATACAGGGCGGTACCTGCGTTGTAGTCGCGCCAGTCGATCACGTACGCGTACCCGGCCTGGCCGCCCTGCACACTGCCCTCAATGGCAGGCAGCGAGGTGATGCGTGCGCCTTCGCCCACGCGTGCCTTGCTGCCGGCGAAGCTGACGCCGTAAGCCGGCGCTATGGCATACGAGGTGCTGCCGTAGAACACATCACCCTTGATCGCAGGCGTTTCCGCGAAGATCGAATGGACCAGGCGGAACTGCGGCTGCACCACCGGCACCACGTAGGCACTACCCGGCTGGAAGCGGTGGCCGTCGATGGTCACCGCCGAGGCCAGCGCGTGAACCTGGATCCGGTGCAGCAGCAGCAGTTCCAGAAGCCGGTGGGTGAGCGCGGGATCGTGCACGTCACCGAACACGAAGCTCTTCACCGGCTGCTGCGCTGCCTGCTTCAGCGCCGACTGGAAGAAGGTCTTCTGCAGGTCGAGCAATCCTTCGCGCTCGGTGACCGCACCGCGCACCGTGCCCAGTCCCGTGGCCACCTGGTTGCGGATGGTGAAGGGGAACGTCAGCGGCCCGTTCACCGACTCCTGCACCCGCCCGCGCGAACTGGCCTGTTCAACGGTCACGCCGACCGCGCCGTGAAAATCGGGATAGGTCGAGCCGTAGACCGGCGAAAAGTTGTCGAAGTTCTCACCCGTGTAGTAGAGCGATCCGAGCGCGTCCAGCGACGCGGCATGGTACTTCGCCAGCGTCCTGTTGAACTCGTAGGAAGCCGCCGGCAACAGCGGGCTGTGCATGCTCTTCGGCGAGGGTTCGAAGTAGTAGGTACTGTCCTTGCCCATCTCGTGGAAGTCGATCTGGACATTCGGATACCACTGATGGAAGGCCTCTACCTTCGGCCGGCTGTCCTGCTGGGTCAGCGCCAGCCAGTCGCGGTTGAGGTCGGTGAAGTAATGGTTGGTGCGCCCCTGCGGGAACGGCTCGACATGTTCCTTGTCCGCAGGATCGGCGGAGGCCGGGAGCGAGGCGTAGGCGTTGTGCCAGTTCGCTGCCCGATCGCGCCCGTCCGGGTTCTGCGCCGGATCGAACAGGACCACGGCCTGCTGCAGCCACTGCTGTGTCTCGGCGCTGCGGCTGGCCACCAGGTAGTAAGCCGTCAGCATCGCGGCCTCGCCGCTGGAGGTTTCGTTGCCATGCACGCTGTAACCCAGCCACACCACCACCGGGCTGGCGCCCGCGGCCGCGCGCGGCTGGGACGGATCGACCAGGGTCACGTGCTGCTGCCGCAGCTGGTCCAGGCGAGCCTGATTATCCGCCGCCGTGACCGTGGCGATGATCAGTGGACGGCCTTCATAGCTGCGACCGATCTCCTTGACCGTGATCTTGCCGGAGTGCCTGGCAAGTTCGTTGAAGTACGCCACCAGCTGATCATGGCGCGTGTAACGACTGCCGATCTCGTAGCCCAGGAACTGTTGTGGCGTGGGAATGGACGGATCGAACTCACCGGCCTGCGGAAAGAAATACGCGCTCTGCGCATGGGCGGCCAGGTACGGGACAAGCACTCCCGAAACAGCGACGAGCAACGACAACAGCACACGACGATGAAAAGACACGGATGTTCCCCGATGGGGCCGCCAGCGATGCGCCGGCGGCATGGGCGATGGAGGGCGGAGTCCGCGGATCCCCGCCTCTGGTGGGGCCAGGATCTGCGCGGCTGTCTCAGAACCGGTAATCGAACCCCACCGTGAAGTAGCGTCCACGCAGGTCGTACTGGCTGAAGTCATAAGGCGCGCGGATGCCCGGGAAAGACGCGTCGTAGGGCGGATCCTCATCACCCAGGTTCTGGACCTTCGCGTACAGCGTCAGCTGCTCGAAGCCGGTGTAGCCCAGATACAGATCGAACTGGCTGTACGAATCCACGCGGTCCTGGACGGCCTGCGCGGCGGCGCTGGCCTTCTGGTCGTAGCCACTGGTGTAGTACCACGTCAACGCCGTACGCACATCGCCGATGCTCCAGTCCAGCGTGGTGGTTGCCTTGTTCTTCGGCAACGTCGCGCCCAGGTTGCTCCCCGCATAGTCCACCAGTGGGCCGCCCAGCACGGTGGGCCGCCTGTAGTCACGCACATGGGTGTAGGCAGAGGACAGGTTGAACTCGCCGAAGCGGTCGGTGGGAATGCGCTGGCGCAGCTCCACGTCAATGCCGGACGTCTCCAGCGTGCTCAGGTTCTGGTATCGGTTGTATACCGCCAGCAGCTTGCCGCGCTCGTCGCGCAGCACCGCGCCCGGTACATCGTCGGTGACCAGGGTCTGGGTGTTGTTGGTGCCGACCAGGTTTTCCAGCTCGATCCTGTAGTAATCCACGCTCAGGTTGGTATTGGTCCAGGGCGACAGCACCACGCCGACGTTGTAGCTGCGCGTGCGCTCCGGCTTCAGATCGGTATTGCCGACGGTGAAGAAGGTCGGATTCTGGCGCGATCCCGGCAGGTCCGGATCGCGCGGGTCCACCACGCTGCCGTAGGAGATGCTGGTGCTGTCAGAGTTCTCCGAAAGCGATGGGGCGCGGAAGCCCTTCGAGGCCGCCGCACGCACCAGCAGCACGTCCAGGGGCTGCCAGCGCAGGCCGATCTTAGGCGAGAACGCATCGCCGAAGTCGTCGTAATGATCCGCGCGTGCGGCTACCGAAAGCTCCAGCGTGGAGGCCAGCGGAATGTTGGCTTCGGCATAGGCTGCAGTCACGTTGCGCTCGCCATGGACCTCGGCGATGGCCGGGCGCACCTGCAGGCCCGCGTCGATCTGCCACGGATTGTTCGAATCCAGCTTCTCACGGCGCCATTCCACGCCGGAAGCGAACCCGATGTCACCGGCCCAGGTGTGGCCCAGCGTACCGGACAGCTTCGCGTCGATACCCTGCAGTTTCGACTCGGCCGGGCGCAGGGTCGCGATGTTGAGCCCGTCGAGCACCGCCTGCGGCGTTGCTGACGGATCCAGCAGATTGTAGCTGCCGGTGGCCAGCGCATCGGCCAGTGCCCAGCGGTTGGCGAATCCACCCGATACCGTTTCCCGCTCGCTGCTGCGGGCTCCGAATGCACCGACTTCCCAGTCCCATTTCCCGGTGCTGCCACGCACGCCGAACAGTCCACGATAGGATTGCGAACGGTTGGTCTTGACCGTGCCGCCCAGGTTGAAGAACGTGTATTCGATCGGCACCGCGCGGCCATACGCGTTGTACGGGTTGCCGGCCGGCAGGCTGGAGGAGACCGGTTCGGCCAGCCCGGTATCGGCGTTGAGCGCGAAGCGGCCGCTTTCCAGGGTGAAGAACGGGCTGCTGCCGAACCAGGACACGCCTTTGACCTCGCTGTACAGCACCTCGCCGAAGGCTTCCACGTTGTCGTTGATGCGGAAGGTACCGTTGGCATAGGCCTGCCAACGTTTGGTGGATGGAATCAGCGTGGTGTACGGCGCCTGGTTGAAGCCGCAGGTGTCACCGGCCAGGCCATCGATCGGCGCGCTGGCGACCCGCGTGGTGCCTTCCGGGCAGTGACCCTCCGCATCCAGCATCGGAACCGACACCCCGTCCACCAGGTAACGCGCGCCCTTGGCCGACCAGCCGTTCCAGCGGCCACCCGGAAGGTCGCTGTAGATGCCGGACTTCGTCAGGTCGCGCTCGTCCTGGTCCAGCCGGTCGCGGTTGTAGCCTTCCAGGCTGAAAAGGATGTTGTAGCCATCGGCGTCCAGGTCGCCCAGGCCGCCGACGAACTTGAACTTGTGTTCGTCCAGCCCACCCTGGTCGGCGGTGCCGACGCTGGCGCCGATCTCCGCACCTTGGAAATCCTGGCGGGTGATGATGTTGACCACGCCGGCGACGGCATCCGAGCCGTACACCGCCGATGCACCGTCCTTCAGTACCTCGATGCGCTCCACCGCTACCAGCGGCAGGGCGTTGAGATTGACGAAGGTGTCGGAAAGACCATTGGCCGGGAAGCCATAGTTGGCCAGCCGGCGGCCATTGAGCAGCACCAGAGTGTTCTTCTGCGAAAGACCGCGAAGTCCGATGCCGGCCGAGCCCGATGCCCAGCCGCTGTTGGAGGTTTCGTTGGCGGCGTTGCCGGTGTTCGCGGAAAGCGAACGCAGTACGTCGGCGACCGACGCCTTGCCGGTGGCGTCCAGCTGTTCACGGCCGATCACCTGTACCGGATTGGCGGTTTCGGTGTCGCTGCGCTTGATGTTCGAGCCCGTGACACGCACGGCGGCCAGCGTGCTGGCATCGCCGCTGGTGGAGGAGGAAGCAGAGGTGTCGGCGGCGGCGGACAAAGGCGCGGCCAGGGCGGCGGCCAGGGCCGCCACGAGCAGGGTGTGCTGGGGCATGTCGTAATCGTGGGTGGTGGGGTAGCGGCTCCGCAGTAGCGCATGAATGGTCGCTTCCGGACCAATAACATCTCTTCATACGGATATAAGAGAAGCTAACATCTCTTCATCGCGATGAGAAGATTTTTATCTAACAGAAGGAACAGTCACCCGCTGGCCACCGCTACAATGTCGGCATGGAAATCTTCAAAGTCTTCATGATCGAGGCGGCCCACCGTCTCCCCAACGTGCCGCCGGGCCACAAGTGCTCCCGCCTGCATGGGCATTCATTCCGCGTGGAATTGAAAGTAGAAGGCGAGCCCGGCGCGGAAACCGGCTGGATCATGGATTTCGGCGACGTGAAGGCGGCATTCCAGCCCCTTTATGATCGCCTGGATCACCACTACCTCAACGACATCCCGGGGCTGGAAAACCCCACCAGTGAGAATCTGGCGACGTGGATCTGGCGCGAGCTGAAGCCGCTGCTGCCGGCGCTGAGCGAGATCACCGTGCATGAGACCTGCACCTCCGGCTGCCGGTATCGCGGGCCGCAAGCAGGTTGATCAAGTGATTGATCCTGAACGACATTCAAGCAGGATCAGGAATTTCGGGTGAGCCTGTTGCAATGCAGCAGAAAAGGCGTATGCTGCATTGCATCAAGGCCATCGCGACGGTTCATCCAACAAGGATACCCAGCGCCTGAAGCCGCCAGAACGTTGCATGGGTCCCTCCCCCCATGCAATCGCAGGACCCGACAGATCCCTCCCTCTGTCGGGTCCTTTTTTTTTGCCTCCAGCTCAGCCGCCCACGGACCCACGTTGCCACCGCTGGTGCCAAGCGATGTACATCAGCACGGTCCACAGCTGCGGATGCCAGCGGCGTTCGCCACGCTGGAACGCGTCCCACATGCGGCGCACGCGCCCGTCATCGCGCAGGTCGGCGTCAGCGAGCGACGCAGGCGCCAGCAACGCGTGAGCCCATTCGCGCAGGGGTCCGCGCAGCCAGGCACTGATCGGCGGCCCGAAGCCACGTTTGGGACGATGAACCAGCGGAGCCGGCACATAACGGCAAAGCAACTGCTTGAGGATCCATTTCTGCTCACCCCGGTAATGCTTGAGCGCCGTCGGCAACTGCCACGCGAACTCGATCACCCGCCGGTCCAGCAGCGGTGAGGCCGTCGACAGCCCGCAGAAGGCGGCCGCACCGCCCACCTTGGTCAGGATGCCATTGCCCAGTTCCATGGTGAAATCCAGATACTGCACCTGGTCGATCAGCTCCGCACCGATCAGCGGCAAGGGTCCGTCCCGATACACGGTACGCGGCTCGATGACGCCACCCAGCAGCGCCGCTGGATCACGCCAGCGCGACACACGCATGAGGTAGTGATGCGCCATGCCCGTGCTGGACAACTCCGCCGCCAGGGCGGGCAGCCCGCCCGAGCGCCACCGCTCCCTGTCGGTCTGATCATGCCCGGCGAACCAGCCACGCAGCCACGCGGGCACCATTGCGCTGCAGCGCGCATTGCGGACCGCACGCAGGTACGCACCATGGCCGCAGAACAGTTCATCGCCGCCATCACCGGTGAGCGCATGCGCGCAGTGCGTGGCCAGCAGTTCGCTGGCCATCAGCGTAGGAAGCTGCGAGGTATCCGCGAAGGGCTCCGGCCATGCTTCGGGGATCCGCTGCACATGGTCCAGCACAGCCGCATCATCGAATATCACGGTCTCATGGCGCACCCCGAGATGACGGGCGATCGCCTCCATCCATTGGCGTTCATCATGCTCGGGCGCATGGAAGCCGATCCCAAGGGTCGGTACAGGCCGTTCCGACTGAGCCTGCAGCAGCGCAGCGACAAGTGACGAATCGGTGCCTCCCGAAAGAAACGCTCCGGTGCGTGTCAGACCGCCTTCGTGGGTCGTCGCCTCCACTGCGCGCTGCAAGCGCAGGTCGAGGCCTTCCATGGCTGCCGCGACGGAAATCGGTGCACGACGCAGCAGCGCGTCGCCATACGCCGACGTCACGTCCCAGAAACGCGCCTGGCGCATGCCCGGCATGTGCTGGGCCGGCCCACGCAGCGCCTCCTGCCGGGTCACGACCAGCAGGCTGCCCGGCAGCAGCTTGTAGATGCCCTGGTAGATGCTGTACGGCGCAGGCACGTAACCATGCCGCAGGAACAGCGCCAGCGCGCCACGGTCCACCGGCATGTTGCCGCCGGACGAAACGCACACTGCAGACAGATCGCTGCCGAAGACAAGCCGTCCATCGACCCAGCCGTAATAGAGCGGACGTTGCCCGGCCGGGTCGCGAGCCAGTCCAACACTACGCTCTGTACGGTCCCAGTGCACGATCACGAAGGCGCCATCCATGTCCGAAAGCGCTGCACGCAGTCCCCTCGCGGCAATGGCATCGGCCAGCTCATGGGCCGACAGGCTCTGCCGGGACCGCATCTGGCGCACACGCCCCTGTACGGCCACGATATGTCGCCCGCAGCGCGATACACCCGGCGCGTCCCTGCAGGCGACCGCGAATCCGACGTCCGCGTCCCCCCATCCTGGCTGGCCCGACGGCGCCGGTCGCATCGCGGCACGGGATACGTCGTCCCGGCCGGCATGGGCAGGCGTCCAGCTTCCTGTCAGTTCCACGACAAATATCCCTGGGTCCCGTAACGTGCAGAAACCGGCTGCGCCTCGCGCAGCCGGTCATGTTCAGAAGCGATGGCCGATGCTCAGCCCGATCCCCTCGCCCTGCCATTTCTTCTTCGCGTCGAACACCGTGTTGCCGCTCGTCTTCCGTGGTCGCAGCGCGCTGACTTCGGCGCGGATGAAGGTCTTGTCCGTCAGATGCACGTCGCCACCCAATCCCAGCCGAGCCACGAGCATGCTGTCGCGCCGGGCACCAACACCGCCCTGCCTCGATACCGGCTTGAGGCTGTTGCGCACATAGCCGGCGCCCGCCCGTGCAAATACCTCCACCCGCGAACCCAGCGGCGCGATCGCAAGCACGGAGGCATCCACGGTCTGTGTCGAATAGCTGCCTACGCCAGCACGCTTCACACCGCGCGGAGTGCCACGGTAACCGCCCTCGACCGCCAGGTTTGGCGACAGGCGCACGCCGCCACCTATCGAAATACCGCTTGCGTTACCTTTCCATGCATCGCGCTTCGCAGCGCCGCTCTTCTCGCCCTTGTCCTCGAACTGATAGCGCTGCAGCCCTGCAAGGCCGTACAGCCCTTCGCGACCTTCAGCCGCGCCCGCCATCGCAGGCACTGCAGCCAGGATGGCCGCTGCCAGCAGACATGTTGTCTTTCGCATCGTTGTGCTCCTTCGTGGATGAGGCTGTCATGCTGCATTCCACACAGCTGACGTTCCTCCGCTTCGTTGTAAGCACGCATTGCAATACGTGATGCTCTGTAACCAACTGTGACCTGGTCGGAACATGCGAATGGCGCGGGCAGAACTGCAGGCGGATGACGCATATCCGGCTGTCGTCTCCTGAGTGCGCGAGCTAGCATCGCGCCATGAACTCTTCGTGGCCTTCCGAACGTTCGACCGTCCTGATGGTCGACGACGATGCACGCCTGGCCACACTGGTCAGCCGATATCTGCAGAGCCATGGCCTGCACGTGGACCACCAGCTCGACGCCATGCACGCCGCAGCGCACATACTGTCCACCCAACCCGATCTGGTGCTCCTCGACATCGGCCTGCCGGACGGCGACGGCCTGGACATCTGTCGCCAGGTCCGCCAGGAGTACCGCGGCATCCTGTGCATCTTCAGCGCACGTGCGGACGACATCCATCAGGTGCTGGGACTGGAGCTGGGTGCCGACGACTACATCACCAAGCCGGTGGAACCGCGTGTCCTGCTCGCGCGACTTCGTGCTCACATCCGCAGGAGCCAGGCCGCCGTGCCGCCCGCGCAGATCGTGTTCGGTACGCTGCAGGTAGATCTACAGGAACGGCGTGTGCGCCTGGGCGGCCGCATCATCGACATGACCACGGCAGAGTTCGATCTGCTTGCCCTGCTGGCCAGCAATGCGGGCAGGATCATGGACCGTGACTCGCTGCTGCGGCAGCTGCGTGGCTTCGGCTTCGATGGCATGGACCGATCCATGGATGCACGCATTTCCAGACTTCGCCGTCGGCTCGGCGACTGTGCGTCAGAGCCGGTGCGTATCCGTACCATCCGCGGCCGCGGCTATCTGTTCAGCCGCACCGACTGGAACTGATCACCATGGTGCTCCGGCAGTGGCAGCTGTACCTGTACTACGGCGTACTCTTCGTCGTCACCCAACTGCTCCTCGTGGTCGGCGGCATCCTGTTGTGGAGCCAATGGGCGGAGGACCACTTCGACCAGCAGATGCGCAGCCAGCTGCGCGGTACCCACGCACTGGTCATGAAACGCCTCGATCCGGGTGATCCTGACGCATGGCCTGCAGTCATGAAGGAGCTGCAGCGCGATTTCGCCTACCCCGTCGCACTGCGCCCCATCAGTGACGTGGCATCACTGCTGGACGCCGACCGGCGCCGGCAGCTCCTGGGTGGCACCATCGTGGTCAGTGCCGACAGTTCCTACAGCTACCAGCGCGTGCATCACAGCGGCCGCGTGCTGGTGCTTGGCGACTTCGACACGGCAGCAGGCGAAGGATCGCCGACCGACGATCCCGTGCCGCTGGGCGACTGGAACCTTCTGCTGCTGATGATCGTCGCCATCGTCATACCACTGTACCTGCTGATCTATCGGCTCTGCCGTGATATCAGCGCGCTGGGGGACGCGGCGCGGCAGTTGCTCGACCATCACTTCGAGCCGTCCGCGCCACGCATGCGCACACATCTGCTGCGCCCACTCGGCACCGCCCTCAACCATGTCGCCGAGCAGACGCGTATCCTTCTCGATGGTCAGCGCCTGATGTCCCATGCGCTGTCCCATGAGATACGCACGCCGCTGGCGCGCCTGGCATTCACAGGCGAACTGCTACGCGATGCCGCGGACAGCCGCGCGGCCGCGAGCCTTCTGGATGAGCTCGATGCCGACATCGCGCGGCTGCAGCATCTGACCAGCGCGGGACTGGAGTACGCACGCTTTGGGCGGATGCCGCTGCTGGAGCGTTCGCGGATCGCACTGTGGCCGCTGGTTGCAAAGCTCTGGGATGAAATCGATACCGGCGACGGCCCCGTGCTTGTGATGGAAATGGAGGATGCGGCATCGCTGCGCGGCAATGCGCCCGCGGTGGAGCTGGCGCTGCGAAACGTGCTCGCCAACGCATACCGCCATGCACGCGACACCGTGCGCATCGCCATGCACGCACTGCCGGGCACAGGCATCGTGGACATCGACGACGACGGTCCCGGCATTCCCTCGCCGATGCGCGAACGCGCATTCCACCCTTACATCCAGCTCGACGGCAACCGCGACGGATTCGGGCTCGGATTGGCCATGGTCCGCGTCATCATGGCCCGCCACGGTGGTACGGCCACGATCCTGGATGCGCCGCTGGGAGGCGCGCGTTTCCAGCTCCGCTTTCCGAACACGGACGGCTCCACCTCCCCGCTCAATGAACGACGCGCGCGTAGCCTGTGACTGCGTCGCCACGCGGAAGCTCGAAGCGAAACACGGCGCCCGTGCCTGCCTCGTCGTCCAGCAGGCGGATCGCGCGGTCGTGCAACTGCACGATCCGCTGCACGATCAGCAGCCCAAGCCCGCCGTTTCCGCCGCGGCGGGCGCCGGACACGGCGGGTGCCTGGAACAGCATCGCGCGTACTGCCGGGTCCACGCCCGGCCCGTCATCGGCCACCTCGACCTGCACACTGTCCGGATCGCTGGCCAGCCGTATCTGCACGATTCCGCCTTCGGGCGCGTGCCGCAGCGCATTGTCGATCAGGTTGGTGAGTACCCGCTCCACCAATCCGACGTCCGCACATACCTGCGGCAGCCCAGCGGGCACAATGGCATCGAGTCGCTGGCCTCTGGCCTGCGCGGCCAGCTCGAACTTCTGCAGCACGTCCTGCAGCAGTTCCGGCAGCGCGAACAGCTCCCGCTGCAGCTGCACCTGGCCATGTTCCAGCCGTGCCAGCTCGAACAGGGCGCGCGCCAGCCCGCCCACTTTTGCGCTCTGCGCCAACGCGATGGAAAGATATCTCCGGCGCTCTTCCGCCGACAACGTCGCTTCCTTCATGGCCAGCGTTTCCAGGTAACCATGCAGCGACGAAAGCGGCGTGCGCAGGTCATGGGAGATATTGGCGACCAGCTCGCGGCGCTGCAGGTCCTGATGCCGCAGCTGCTGCCACTGTTCGCCCAGCCGGTACGCCATCTGCGCATGCGCATGCGCCAGGATGGCCAGTTCGTCGCGCTCGCCCGCAGGCAGCAGTGCAGGCTCGGCCACGGCCGTTGGCGAATCCACATCGAATGACTGGATGCGCCGGGTCAGCTCACGCAATGGCCGGGTCACCCAGTAGAAGGCGATCAGCCCGGCCAATCCGCACAGCACCACCACCAGCGCGCCTGATCCCAGCAGCGTGCGCCATTGGCTGCCGGCGGCGAGATCATCGGCAAGCATCTGCCGCTGCTCGCCCACCAGCACCACGTAGACGTACCCCGCCTGGCGGCCCTGCACCATCAGCGGCGCGACACTGAACACCTTCCGGGCATGCGCGTTGCGCGGGTCGTCGCCCAGGATCGGCAGCGGCGCGCCCGCCAGCAGCGCCTCCAGCGGTTCCACCGCCACGCGGTCGCGGTGCAGGTGGCCACGCGGCGCGTCATGTCCCAGGATCCGGCCCTGGTCGTCCAGCAGGTACACCTCCACGCTGGGATTGACCGCCATCAGCTGCCCGAACAGCGCACGCACATCATTCTGGCGCATGCCTGCATCGTCCATCAGCTCGGTGCGGCGCGCGATATGCGCGGCCAGGCCGAGCGAAAGACGCTGCACCACTTCCTGCTCATGGCGCACCGTCGTGCGCATCTGCATACCCAGCAGGGCAAGCACACACAGCACCACCGACGCGAGGAAGACCGCCGCCAGTTTCTGCCAGAGACTCAACCGGATCATGCCGCGCTCCTGGTCGGATCCACCAGCTTGTAGCCCCTGCCCCACACCGTAAGTATCCGTCTTGGTTCGGCCGGATCGGCCTCGATCTTGTTGCGCAACCGGTTGATGTGCGTATTGACGGTATGTTCGTAGCCGTCATGCGCGTAGCCCCACACCTGGTCCAGCAGCTCCATGCGCGAGTAGACCGTGTCGCGGTTGCGGGCGAAGAACAGCAGCAGATCGAACTCGCGCGGCGTGAGCTCCAGTTCGCGGCCTTCGATCGCCGCCGTGCGCGCCACCGGATCGAGCGCGAGCCCGCCGACCTCCAACGCGCCGGCATCAATACGCGCGGACTGCGCCATGGCGTCGGCGCGCCTCAGCAGCGCACGTACGCGCGCCACCAGTTCCGGCATGGAGAATGGCTTGGCCAGGTAATCGTCCGCGCCTAGTTCCAGGCCGACGATCCGCTGGGTCTCGCTGCCACGCGCGCTGATGATGATGATCGGGACGTAGCGCGCCATTGCCCGGGCGCGCTGGCACAGTTGCAGCCCGTCCACGCCCGGCAGCATAACGTCCAGAACCAGGGCGTCCCAGGGCCCCTCCTGCTCCAGCAGGCGAAGGCCTTCATCGCCGGTTGCTGCATGTTCGGCGCGATAGCCTTCGTCGCTCAGGTGCAGTCGGAGCAGTTCAGCGATGTGGGCATCGTCTTCGACGATGAGGACGCGTCTGGCATGCATGCGGGGAACCCCTTGAAGCGTGTGGACATTGTGGCCCGCGGCGCGGAGGGATGTATCACGGAAAATTTAACCCGGCGTGAGGATTCGTTGACCCACGGGGGCGCAGCATGCAGTCATCGTCTTCCGTGGAGATGGCCATCATGTCGCTTACCCGTCGTCACCTGCTTGGCCTTGGTGGCATGGCCGCCGCTGCCGGCGTGCTCGGACTTGGCGCCTGCAGCCGCGCGGCACCGGCTGCAGCTGCCGCCCGGCCACGTACGTTCGAGATCATGCACAGCGAAGCCCAGTGGCAGCAGATGCTGACGCCGGCGCAGTATTCGGTGTTGAGAAAGCACGCCACTGAACGCGCTGGCAGCAGCCCGCTGGATCGTGAACATCGCCGTGGCACGTTCCAGTGCGCCGGCTGTGGGCTGCCGTTGTTCTCCTCGTCCACCAAGTTTGAAAGCGGCACCGGCTGGCCCAGTTTCTGGGCCCCGCTGCACGACGCGGTCGGCGAGGATCGCGACACCGCGTTCGGCATGCTGCGGGTGGAAATCCATTGCCGCCGCTGTGGCGGCCATCTCGGCCATGTCTTCAACGACGGACCCCGTCCAACCGGCCTGCGCTACTGCATGAACGGCGCGGCACTCACCTTCGTACCCACTGCTCAGAAAGCGGCCGGTTCCGACTGGCGCGTACCGGTCTGATGTCCTTCCCATCGCTGGAGTTCCAATGATCCTGTTGCTGCTGGCCTACCTGGGAGGCGTGCTGACACTGCTCAGCCCCTGCATCCTGCCTGTCTTGCCGTTCGTCTTCGCGCGCGCCGGGCGCTCCTTCCTGCGCAGCACGCTGCCGCTGCTGCTGGGCATGGCGGTCACCTTCGCCGTGGTCGCCAGCCTTGCAGCGGTGGGCAGCGCCTGGGTGGCACAGGCCAACCAGATCGGCCGCTGGCTGGCGCTGGCGCTGATGGCGGTGTTCGCGCTGGCCCTGTTGTGGCCGACGCTGGCCGATCGCCTGCTGGCGCCGTTCCAGCGCATCGGCGCCCGTCTGGGCGCGCGCGCCGATGCCGCTGACGATGCCGGCCGTGGCGGCGCCGGGACATCCCTGTTGATCGGCATCGCCACCGGACTGCTATGGGCCCCCTGCGCCGGACCGATCCTCGGCCTGGTGCTGACCGGGGCCGCACTGAACGGCGCCAGTGTCGGCACCAGCACTCTGCTGCTGGCCTATGCATTGGGTGCGATCACCGCGTTGGCGCTGGCGGTGTGGGTGGGCGGACGCGTGTACAACACGCTGAAGGCGCGCCTGCGGCTGGGCCATGCACTGCGTCGCGGGCTGGGCGTGGCGGCCTTGCTGGCGGTGGTCGCCATCGCCATGGGCTGGGACACGGGCGTGCTGACGCGGCTGTCCACGGTGAGCACCGCGCGCCTGGAACAGCGCCTGCTCGATGCCGCGCCTGCAGCGCAGCCGGCAGGCAATGCGATGACGGCCATGACCTCCACGGCCGCGACGGCGGATGCACCGTTGCCGTTCGAAGGCAGCCTGCCACCGCTGGATGGCGCCACCGGTTGGCTCAACAGCCCTCCGCTCGGCACTGAAGCGCTGCGTGGCAAGGTCGTGCTCATCGATTTCTGGACCTACTCCTGCATCAACTGCCTGCGGGCGATGCCCTTCGTGCACGAGTGGGAGCGTCGCTATCGCGATCACGGACTGGTGGTGATCGGCGTGCACACGCCAGAGTTCGCCTTCGAACGCAATCCGCGCAATGTCATGCGCGCGGTTGAACAGCTGAAGGTTGGTTACCCGGTTGCACTCGACAACAACTATGCGATCTGGCGCGCGTTCGACAACCGCTACTGGCCAGCGCATTACTTCGTCGACGCGCAGGGACGGATACGCGCGCACCAGTTCGGCGAAGGCAACTATGCGCACTCCGAACAGGTGATCCGCCGCCTGTTGCAGGAGGCGGGCAACCACAACCTGCCACCGCCGGCCGATGCCGCAGCTGAGACCTTGCAGGGCGTGGCCGAACAGGCCGACATGGGCAACCTGCGCTCGCCGGAAACCTATCTCGGCCATGCGCGTGCGGAGCACTTCGCCTCACCGGGCGGGCAACGTAAGGACAGGGATGCCGACTACACCTTGCCGGAGACCCTGGCGCTGAATCACTGGGGTCTGGGCGGGCGCTGGAAGGTCGACAACGAGGCGGCGCTGCTCCAGCGCGCCGGTGGCCGCATCGCCTTCCGCTTCCACGCGCGCGACCTCCACCTGGTACTGGCACCTGCCGCGGATGGCAGTCCGGTGCGCTTCCGGATCTGGCTGGACGGCAGGCCACTCCCCGCCGCCGATGCCGGTACAGACGTGGGCGCCGACGGCACCGGCGTGGTTGACGAACACCGCCTGTACCAGCTGGTACGTCAGCGCGACAGCGTCGGCGAGCACCGCTTCGAGATCGAGTTCCTGGACCAGGGCGTCCAGGCCTACGCCTTTACGTTCGGTTGAGGACATGCCATGAAGATTTCGCTTGAGAAGGGTATCGCCGGCAGCATCGCGGCACTGGCGGTCGGCGCACTGGTGGCGTTCGCGGTGAATGCCGGTCCCGGCTTCGGCGGGACCAGCCCGGCACGGCCGATGGCCGCCGAGGAGGGCCGCGCGCTGCCGTCGCCCATCGGTCCGGCAGCATTCAAGGATGACCGCACGCAGGCCAGCGTGGTGTTCGCCGGGGGATGCTTCTGGGGTGTGCAGGGCGTGTTCCAGCACGTGAAAGGCGTGGGCAATGCAGTATCCGGCTACATCGGCGGCGAGGCGTCCACCGCCCGCTACGAGCGCATCACCTCTGGCACCACCGGGCATGCCGAAGCGGTGCGCGTGGACTATGACCCGCGACAGGTCAGCTACGGCCAGCTGCTGCAGGTGTTCTTCTCCGTCGCGCACGACCCCACTCAGTTGAATGGACAGGGGCCGGATCGCGGCAGCCAGTACCGCTCGGCGATCTTCAGCGATGACGCACGCCAGCAGGCGGCCAACCGTGCCTACGTAGCGCAGATCGCGCCGGCATTCAGCACGCCGGTGGTGACGGAACTGGGGAGCGGCAAGCGCTTCTTCCCGGCGGAGGGTTACCACCAGAACTACATGGCGCGTTATCCGCAGGCGGCCTACATCCGCTATTACGACGCGCCCAAGCTGGCCGCGCTGCAACGCCGGTTCCCGCAGCTGTACCGCCGCGATCCGGTACTGGTTCCGATGAAATGAACATGCCGTGCCGCTCCCTGCCGCAGCACCGATGGCCAAGCGACCTGCGCGCCATCGGCTTGCTAGACTTGCCGCATGTTCGCCACATCCACGCTGACCGGCAGCAAGCCGGAACAATATGCCCAGTTGCTCGACCAGGCTCGTGGCCTGGTCCATGGCGAGAATGACCGCATCGCCAATGCGGCCAACATCGCCGCGCTGGTGTATCACGCCCTGCCGGATCTGAACTGGGTGGGATTCTATCTGTACGACGGTCGGGAACTGGTGGTCGGCCCGTTCCAGGGACTGCCCGCCTGCGTCCGCATCCCCCTGGGCAAGGGCGTATGTGGTACCGCAGCCAGCCAGCGCGTCACCCAGCGCATCGAGGACGTAGACGCGTTTCCGGGCCATATCGCCTGCGATTCGGCATCGCGCTCGGAGCTGGTGGTGCCCTTGGTACGCGGCGATGAGCTGATCGGCGTGTTCGACCTGGACAGTCCGCGGCTGTCCCGTTTCGATGCCGACGACCAGGCCGGGCTGGAAGCCATCGCCCGCGTATTCGTCGACGCACTGGCATGAATGTCGCCGGCCTGCGCAACATCGGCCCGAAGAGCGCGGCGTGGCTGCGCCAGGTCGGTCTGCGCAGCCGCGAGGATCTGCAGGCGGTGGGCGCGGTAGGCGCGTTCGTCAAGGTGAGACGCGCGGGGTTCAAGCCCAGCCTCAACCTGCTGTATTCGCTGGAAGGTGCCCTGCGCGATTGCCACTGGCAGGATCTGCAGGAAACAGAACGTGCCGCGCTCGTGCAGGATTACCAGGCGCGCATCGCCGAGCAGCCGCTGAAGCCGGCGGGTCCCGCCGCCGGCCCCGTGCGCGAAGAACATTTCGATACCGACGACCGGTAGCGCCAACCCACGGTCGGCTGCCATCCACCGATCCACCTCTCAGTCGGTGGCGCCTGGCTGCTGCAGCTCCAGCAGCTCACCCCACAGACCGTTGTCGCTGCGTTCCACCCGCAGCCGCAGGCGCGTGCCGTGGTCGATGCGCAGCGCCCAGCACAAGGACATCGGCAGTCCGCAGGCCTGCGACAGCACCATCCGCAGCGGTCCTCCGTGGCTGACCACCAGCGTGGGTGCCACACCGGCCTGTTCGTCCTCGTCAAACAACCGGTCCAGCGCGCGTGCGATGCGTCGCTCGAAGTGTCCCCAGCTTTCGCCGTTGGGCGGCGGGAACGCATGCGGATCGCGGTGGAAACCCAGCAGCGACGGCTCCGGCAGCGCGTCCACGGCCATACCGTCCCAATCGCCGAAATCCAGCTCTTCCCACTCTGCTTCCGGCTGTACCTCCAGACCACGCGGTACCGCCAATGCCACGGCGGTGTGCAGTGCGCGCAGCCGGGGCGAGCAGATCACCCGTTCCCATTCCAGGGCTTCATACGACTGGCACAGCGCATCATGGCTGCCGGGAAGCAGCGGCGGATCGCTACGCCCATCCAGGCAGGTATCCCGGCCGGTGCTGGCATGGCGGACCAGATCGATGATCATGGTGCGCGCACCACGGCGCGGCACATCACAGCTCCCTCCCCTGCTGGGGCGAACGGGCAACGCCCGGCGCATGGGTCGGGGGGACAACACAACACAGCATGGACATCGGGAACGGGTCTGGACCAGGAGCAGCGTCCATTCTAGTCGACACGCACACGCCATCTGCGTGCGCGCCCTCGATGCCTTAGACTGCGCGCACTTCCAGGTGACCTGCGGCATGCGTCTGCAGGTTGAAACGGGAAGCCGGTGACGCATCCTTCGATGCCACTCCGGCGCTGCCCCCGCAACGGTAAGCACGTCACAAGCGGACATCACGCCACTGTGCCCTGGCATGGGAAGGCGTCCGCCCGGTGGTTTCCACCGACGGCAAGCCCGGAGACCGGCCAGGAAGCTTCAGGTTGCGATGCGGTGGGCATCGGCGACGGCCACCGCGTCCGCGTGGTGCGCATCGCCCTGTCCTTCGCACCGCAGCTCCCCTTGCATCCGCGCGGGCGTGCGCGGAAGACCGGAGTTTCCCCCATGACACCGCAGTCCCGAATCCTGTCCCTCACCCTGCTGGCGACAGTGCCCGGCATCGCCGCCGCGCAGGATGCCACCACCGCGCTGGACCAGATGCTGGTCACCGCCACCCGTACCCCCATCGCGCTGGCCGACAGCCTCAGTCCGGCGCAGGTGATCGACCGCGCCACCATCGATGCCAGCCAGGCAACGTCCCTGCAGGATCTGCTGCGCGGCCGCGCCGGCATCGACCTTGCCAACACCGGCGGGCTGGGCAAGCAGACCTCGCTGTTCCTGCGCGGCACCAACTCGTCGCACACGCAGGTACTGGTCGATGGCGTGCGCATCAACACGGCCGACTTCGGCCTGGCGATGCTGCAGGACCTGCCGCTGGCACAGATCGAACGCGTGGAAATCGTGCGTGGCCCGCAGTCCAGCCTGTATGGTGCCGACGCCATCGGCGGCGTGGTGCAGATATTCACCCGTCGCACCACCGGAGGGTTCGCGCCTCGTCTGGAACTGGGCGGCGGCAGCAACGGCCTGCGCCAGGCCAGCGGCGGGATCGGTGGGGGTACCGAGCGCGGCTGGTTCGGGCTGGATATCGCCTACCAGCACAGCGATGGCATCGATGCCTGCCGCGGCTCGATCTCGCCGTTCGCCGGCTGTGGCGCCGAAGAGCCGGATCGCGACGGCTACCGCAACCTCTCCCGGAGCGCACGCGGTGGCTACACCTTGAACGAGCACTGGAACGTCGAGGGCACCGCGCTGCGCGCCGAAGGCGAGAACCACTACGACGGCTACTACAACTATTCCGAAACGTTGCAGCAGGTGCTGGGTGGCAAGGTCCGCTATACCCCTTCGGAGCGTCTGGCGATGACCGCGAGCATCGGCCGCAGCGACAATGAATCGACCAATTACGGTGCGTTCGATGCCTTTGGCACCGCACAGACGCATCGCGACAGCGCATCGCTGCAGGCCGATATCGCGATGGCGCCGGCCCAGCTGTTCAGTGTCGGTGTGGACTGGAGCGATGACAGCCTGGACGGCAGCAGCGCCGGCTACCTGATCGACAGCCGCGACAATACGGGTGTATTCGCGCAGTACCAGGGACGTTTCGGGCAGCATCAGCTGCAGGCCAGCGTACGCAACGACGACAACGAACAGTTCGGCAACCACACCACCGGCTCGGTGGCATGGGGCATGGATCTCGGTGGTGGCTGGAAGCTGACCGCGAGTCACGGCACCGCTTTCAAGGCGCCGACCTTCAGCGACCTCTACGATCCCTGGAGCGGCGTGCCGACGCTGGACCCCGAGGAATCGCGCAGCACCAACCTGGGCATCGCGCAGCAGGGCCGCGACTGGCGCTGGGGCGTGGACGTGTACGAAACGCGCGTGGACGACCTGATCACCTATGACGCAGCCACGTTCCAGATGACGCAGGTGGAGAAGGCCCGTATCCGCGGTGCCGAACTCACCGGTGCCGTGGCGCTGGGCGGCGTGGATATCAATGCGCAGCTGAGCTGGACCGATCCGCGTAACCGCACGGCAGGCGAGCAGCTGGACAACTGGCTGGCGCGACGCGCACGGCAGACCGCACGCATCGACGTGGACCGTCGCTTCGGTGATCTGCGCGTGGGCCTGACCGGCTTCGGCGCCGGCAGGCGTTTCGACGACGCGGCAAACGCGGTGCGGCTGGCCGGCTATGGCACGCTGGATGTGCGCCTTGAATATGCCGTCAGCCGCGACTGGACGCTGCTGGCACGCGCGGCCAACGTGTTCGACCGTCGCTACGAGACCGTCGCCTGGTACAACCAGCCCGGCCGCGAATACCAGCTGAGCGTGCGTTACCAGCCGGCACGCTGACCACCGACGCCGCGTAGCGCCAGGTCCGGTCCGGCAGAGCCGATCCATGGTCGGCTGCCAACGCAACGCCGGGCAGAGCCCGGCGTTACGCAGGCGTGGCCACGCTTTACGTCATCGGCGATCCAGCGCCAGACCCGGCAACTCGCGCAGGTCGTCCATCACGGCAACGGCCTGCGCATGGTCCAGGTCCAGGCCGCGCGGATAACCGTAGCGCACCAGCGCAACCGGCATGCCCGCGTCCACTGCTGCGTGATAGTCGGTCAACGAATCGCCCACCATCAGGCACTGCGCGGGCCGCAGGCCGAAGTGCGCGGCGATATGCCGGAGCGGTTCGCCATCCGGCTTGCGCTGTGGCAGCGAGTCGCCGCCCAGTACCAGTGCGAACGCATCGCCGATCCCCAGGTGCCGCAGCAACGGCGGCACCAGTGCGGACGGCTTGTTGGTGCAGATCGCCAGCGGCACGTTACGCTCACGCAGCTGCTCCAGTGCTTCCGTAACCCCATCGAACAGGCGCGGGCTGCGCAGCAGACACTCACGGTAATGCACCATGAATCCCGGCATCACCTCGTCCAGGTCAACCGGACTGCCGGCCGCATCGAACGCCTGCTGCACCAGCCGACGCACACCATCGCCGATCCAGGTCAGTACCGTCGCCTCCGGAACGCGCGGCAGATGCCAGTCCTGCAAGGTGCGGTTGAGCGCTTCGGCGATGTCGCCGGCACTGTCGACCAGCGTGCCATCAAGATCGAACACCACCAGCGGGAAGGGATACGACGAGAAATCATTCACTGTGGATGTATTGCCTGCGGGGAACCGCTTTATTGTACGTGGGACATCCCGGCGATCTCAGCAGTAGGCGGCGAACGCAGGCCCACCGAAACGCTCGGCGATGAAATCCACGAAGCTTCGCAGCAACGGCGATATCTGCCGTCGCGAGGTATATACCGCATGGATGGACATAGGTTCCAGCGAATGGTCTGCAAGAACACGGACCAGCTCGCCGGACTCCAGCAGAGGATTGACCTGGTAGGCCGGCAGATGGGCAATCCCTGCGCCGGCGCGTACCGCTTCCAGCAACAGCGAGGCATCATTCGCGGTGATGTTGCCACTGACACTCACGGCCACCTGCCGACCCTCACGGGACAGCTTCCAGACATCCCGCCCGACGTAGTGATGCGCAAGGCAGTTATGTGAAGCGAGGTCTTCGGCGTGGCGTGGTGTCCCCCGTGCCTGCAGATACGCCGGTGCCGCACACAGCAGTGACCGGCATGGTGCAAGCCGGCGCGCGATCAGCGCCGGATCGATCTGGCGGGAAATGCGCACGGCCAGATCGATGCGTTCCTCAACCAGATTGACGATGCGATCCACCATCAGCAGCTCGATCCGCGTGCCAGGGTAGCGTCCCACGTAGTCGGAAACCGCGCGTGCCAGGTGCAACTGGCCGAAGGACACACTGGCGGTCACCCGGAGCTGCCCGTGGGGGCGTGGATCATCGCTGCCCAGTTCCGCCTGCAGGTCCTGGCCGACCATGCGCAGGTGCCGCAGGCGTTGCAGCGCAAGCTCGCCCGGGCCGGTCAGGCTGACCCGGCGCGTGGTCCGGTGCAACAGGCGGACACCCAGCCAGCGCTCCACCTCGGCCAGGTAACGAGTGGCCATCGCCCGCGACATCCTCAGGCTTTCCGCCGCTGCGGTAACGCTGCCGCGCTCGGCCACCTCGATGAACACGTCAATGGCGGTAAGTCGGTCCATCTGCTCGATCCACGCAACAAAGATGACCTTTATACGCGGTTTTTCGTACTACTGAAGGCGCCTACAGTGGTCGCTCCCCCCTCACGGATTTCCGCCATGAAGATCGCCCTTGTCGGTGCAACCGGCAACATCGGACGCCAGATCGCCCGACACGCGCTGGCCAACGGCCATCAGGTCACCACCATCGTGCGCAGCCGCACGGAGCTCCCGGCAGAGCTTGCCGGCGCCCAGTTGGTCATCGCGGCACTGGATGACACCGCCACGCTTGCCGCTGCGATCAGTGGCCACGACGTGCTGGCCAGCGCTTACGGTCCTCGCCCAGGCGACGACATCAGCCAGATCACGGTCGTTGCCGGGCAGCTTGTCGCCGCCGCGCGCCAGGCCCACGTTGCGCGGCTGGTGGTAGTGGGCGGAGCGGGCAGCCTGGAAATCGCGCCCGGGCAGCAGCTTGTCGACACACCGGACTTTCCGGCCGCCTACAGACCCTACGCACTCGCAGCGCGCGAGGCACTGTCGGTATTGCGGGCCGCAACGGATATCGACTGGACGTTCTTTTCGCCGGCAGCGGAAATCGGCCCGGGTGACGAACGTGGCACCTGGCGCGTGCAGGCGAAGACCTTCCTCGCCGACGCCCAGGGCCACAGCCATATCAGCTACGCCGACTACGGCGCCGCCTTCGTCGCCGAACTGGAAGCCCACCGCTACCCCCGCGAAATCATCACCGCAGCCTACTGATCCAACCACCGCAAAAATGGGGACGGAGGAGGTTAAATTTTCTGCGATTCATTTAACTTCCTCCGTCCCCATTTTCGAAGAGTTCGCGCTGGAGGGTGGGCTCGCGGGTACGGAAACCACCCAGGCCCACACCGACCAGCCGATAGCGGGTAGCAGCGGGCAGATCGACGCGCGCGCGCAGGGCCAGTGCGATGTCACGCAGCTCTTCCATCGACTGCGGTGGACGTTCCGGGGTGTAGCTGCGGGTGAGGATGCGGAACTGCGAGGTCTTCAGCTTCAGCACCACGGTATGTCCACTGCGCTCGGTCCTGCGCGTGGCGTTCCAGGTCCTGCCGGCCAGCTCGGTGATCGCAGCGTCCAGCGCCTCCAGCGGCAGGTCCTCGCTGAACGTGTCTTCAGACGAGATCGACTGCACTGGCTGGTCCGGTTCCACCGGCCGTTCGTCGATGCCCCGCGCGCGGTTGTACAGGCTGCGCCCGAAACTGCCGAAGGCCTCTTCCAGCGCCGGCAAGGGCCAGCCGCGCAGGTCGCCGCAGGTCACGATGCCCAGCGCCGCGAGCCTGCCCTCCATCACCTTGCCCACGCCCGGCACCTTCTTCACCGGCAGCGGTGCCAGGAAGGCGTCGATGCGCTGCGGCGCGATCACGAACTGGCCATCGGGTTTGCGCCAGTCCGATGCGATCTTCGCCAGGAATTTGTTCGGCGCGATGCCAGCTGAAGCAGTCAGAGACGTCTCTTCACGGATCTGTGCGCGGATGTCGCGCGCAATCTCGGTCGCCAGCGCCACGCCGGATTTCGGTTCGGTCACATCCAGGTACGCCTCGTCCAGCGACAGCGGTTCAACCAGATCGGTATGGCGCAGGAATATTTCACGCACCTGCCGCGATACCGCCTTGTAACGGGCGAAATCCGGCGGCACGAACACCGCATCGGGACACAGCCGCTCGGCGCGCATGGCCGGCATCGCCGAGCGGATGCCGAACACGCGTGCCTCGTACGAGGCCGCGCATACCACCGAGCGCGCGCCCCGCCAGGCCACCACCACGGGCCGTCCGCGCAGCGAAGGATCGTCGCGTTGCTCGACCGATGCGTAGAACGCGTCCATGTCAACGTGGATGATCTTGCGCACGGGGCTCATGAAGAAGGTTCTGGAGGCATTCGCCGTTGGTAGGCCACACGCCGAAGTATGGTCTTTGCACATCAACAGGATGCGCGTTTTTGCCCGCTGACACTACGCTTGCGTACGGTTGCAAAGTTTGATTGCAGGCATTCGCCTCGTGCATCCTCGGCTGCTCGCTTCCCTGTTTTCCGCTTCCAGGATCGTGCTTTCCATGACTCGTCTCCACGCGTTCGACCGCGACCAGCTGCTGGCCAGCGCCCGCGGTGAACTGTTCGGCGCAAACGCCGGGCGCCTGCCCAACGACCCGATGCTGATGTTTGATCGCATCACCGACATCCGTGAAGACGGCGGCCCGCATGGCAAGGGCATGGTACGCGCAGAACTGGATATCCGTCCGGACCTGTGGTTCTTCGGCTGCCATTTCATCGGTGATCCGGTGATGCCCGGTTGCCTGGGCCTGGATGCGATGTGGCAGCTCACCGGCTTCTACCTCACCTGGCTGGGCGCCCCCGGTCGCGGCCGCGCGCTGGGCTGCGGCGAAGTGAAGTTCACCGGCCAGGTGCTGCCGGATGCAAAGCTCGTCAGTTATGAAATCGACATCACCCGCGTGATCAACCGCAAGCTGGTGATGGCCCAGGCCGACGCCCGCATGCTGGTGGATGGCCGGGAGATCTACGCCGCCAAGGACCTGCGCGTCGGCCTGTTCACCTCGACGGAGAACTTCTGATGCGGCGCGTCGTCATTACCGGAATGGGCATCACCTCCTGCCTGGGCAACGATCTGGACACGGTATCGGCCAACCTGCGCGAAGGACGTGCCGGCATCGCCTTCCTGCCCGATCACGCTGAAGCCGGCCTGCGCAGCCAGGTCGGCGGCCGCGTCGACCTGGACCTCGATGCGCTGATCGACCGCAAGCTCAAGCGCTTCATGAGCGACGCGTCCGCCTACGCCTACCTGGCTGCACGCGATGCGATCACCGATGCCGGGCTGTCGCCGGAGCAGGTCAGCAACCCGCGTACCGGACTGATCGCAGGTTCCGGTGGCGGTTCCAGCGAATGGCAGGTGGAAGCGGCCGATATCCTGCGCAGCCGCGGCGTGCGCAAGGTCGGCCCGTACATGGTGCCGCGCACGATGTGTTCCACGGTGTCCGCCTGCCTGGCCACCGCGTTCCAGATCAAGGGCCTGAGCTATTCGCTGTCGGCCGCCTGCGCCACCTCCGCGCACTGCATCGGCGCAGCGGCGGACCTCATCCGCCACGGCGCCCAGGACGTGATGCTGGCCGGCGGCGGCGAAGACCTGCACTGGTCCATGAGCGTGATGTTCGATGCGATGGGCGCGCTGTCCACCAGCTTCAACGACACGCCGGCCACTGCGTCGCGCCCCTATGACAAGGACCGCGATGGCTTCGTCATCGCCGGCGGCGGCGGCATGCTGGTGCTGGAAGACTACGACCACGCCGTGGCGCGTGGCGCGACCATCCATGCCGAACTGGTGGGTTACGGCGTGACCTCCGACGGTGCCGACATGGTCGCTCCGTCCGGCGAGGGGGCCGTGCGCTGCATGAAGATGGCGATGGAACACGTGGATCGTCCGCTGGATTACCTCAATACCCACGGCACCTCCACGCCGCTGGGCGATGTCACCGAACTCAACGCGATCCGCGAAGTGTTCGGCGATGCGGTGCCGCCGCTGTCCTCGACCAAGGCGCTGTCCGGGCATTCACTCGGCGCGGCCAGCGTGCACGAGGCGATCTACTGCCTGTTGATGATGCGCGATGGCTTCGTTGCCGGTTCGGCCAACATCAACGAGCTGGATCCGAAGGTGGAAGGATTCCCGATCCTGCGCGAAAGCCGCGAGCAGACGCTGGACACCGTGATGTCCAACAGCTTCGGTTTCGGCGGCACGAACGCGGCCCTGGTGTTCGGCCGGGTCTGAGTGATGCAGCCGACCATCGGTCGGCTCTACCACCCGCATCCGCCCCGGTAGAGCCGACCCATGGTCGGCTGCACCTCAAGCGGTCATGCCAACCAAGGTGCCAGCAACGCCCGTGCATCGTGCAGCGATTCCACGATGCGATGCCCCAACGCACGCTGCGCATCATCGGGCGCGATCAGGTCGGGTACCTGGATGACGGTCATTCCGGCCGCCAGCGCCGCACGCGTGCCCACCGGCGAATCCTCGAGCGCCAGGCAGCGCGACGCCTGCCTGCCGAGCCGTTGCGCTGCCAGCAGGTAGATGTCCGGCGCCGGCTTGGGATGCTGCACATCGCAGCTGGTCACCACCGCATCGAAGTACGCCAGCAGCCCGCAGGCGGCCAGCTTGCGCCCCGCCCGCGGTTGCCGGGTCGAGGTTGCGACCGCGCGCGGAATCGCGTGCGACTGCAGCAGCTGCAGCAGTTCGATGATGCCCGGCCGCAACGGCAGGCCGGCCTGGGTGGCCGCTTCGTAGAGGTCGTTGCAGCGCGCGAACAATGCATCGACCCGTTGCGCATCCTCGACGTGCTGCTGCAGAAGCGCACGACAATCGCGTTCGCCCAGCCCCACCATCCGCAGGAAGAAGCCTTCCGGCAACGGCATGTCCAGTTCCAGCGCCGCCTGGCTCCAGCTGGCGATCGACACGCGTTCGCTGTCGATCATCAAACCGTCCATGTCGAAGATCACCGCATCGGGCAGGAACGGCAGGTCGGCGACCGCGCTCACGGGGCGAACAGCGTATCGATGTCCGCCGCATCCAGCGTGCGCCACTGGCCTTCCTCCAGCCCATCCAGCCCCAGGCCACCGACGCGGCTGCGATGCAGCGCCTGCACGTGGTTGCCGGTGGCGGCGAACATGCGTCGTACCTGGTGGTAACGCCCTTCATGCAGCACCAGGCGCGCCGAACGCGGGCCCAGCACCTCAAGTGCGGCCGGCAGCAGCGCGGTCTTTTCCGATTCCAGCATCAATGTGCCGCTGGCGAACAGCGCCACCTCATCGCCGCGCAGGTCCTCGGCCAGCTCCACCTCGTAGACTTTTGGCAGCTTCGCCTTCGGCGAGATGATCCGATGCAGCAGGCCACCATCATCGGTGAGCAGCAGCAGCCCGCTGGTGTCACGGTCCAGCCGGCCTACGGTGGACAACACCGGATCGCGGTCGCGATAACGCGGCGGCAGCAGGTCATGCACCAGGCGCCCCTTGTCCTTGGTGGAACAGGTGACACCGCGCGGCTTGTGCAGCGCGATCACCAGGCCCACCGGCGGGTCCAGCGGCTCTCCATCCACGCGGACGTCTTCGTGCGCCACCTGGTCGTCGGCATACAGCACTTCACCAGCGGCATCGGTGATGCGGCCTTCGCGGAACATCCACTGCACCTGCCTGCGACTGCCATAGCCCAGGTTGGCGATCAGCTTGACCAGCTTCATCGCGCGCCCCCGCGCACCGCCTCGAGCAATTTGAAACCGTCGCGTTCGGCAATCACCCGCACCGTGCCGAAGCTGTCGTTGAGCACATGCTCGTACGGCAGATGGCGGTTGGCCACCACGAACAGCCGCCCACCGCGACGCAGCGCCTGCGCGGCCACGGCGATGAAGCGCTGGCCGATATCCGGGCGATCCTCGCGGGCGGGCGTGTGGAACGGCGGGTTGCTGACGATCACATCGTAGACCGGCTCGATGCCGGCGGTGACGTCGCGCCACAGGTACTGCACCGGCACGTCACGCGGCGGCGGGGACAGGTTGGCACGGGCCAGGTCCAGCGCGCGCTGCTCGGCCTCGTACAGGTCCAGCGCGGAGATCTTCGGGCAGCGTTCCAGCAGCTCGCGCGACAGATAACCGTAGCCCGCGCCAAGATCCGCCGCGCGGCCGGCGAGATCGGCCGGCAGGTGCTCGGCCAGCAGCGCCGATGCCGGGTCGATGCGGTCCCAGGCGAACACGCCCGGGCGGCTGAGGAAGCGCCCGTCCAGGATCTTCCGCGGGGCATCCAGTGTCGCCCAGCGGGTGGCCAGGGCGGCATCGTGCCGACCCTCCAGGGGGGCGGTCCAGTACACGCGACAGTGGTTCTTGGTCAGCACGCCGCCAAGCCCAGCCAACTGCTTCAGGTCGCCTTCTCCGGAACGTGCGCCCTCGTTGTTGGACTGGCAGGCCACCACCACGCCGCCCGGAGCGACCAGCTGCAGTGCCCGCGCGAACAGGGCGCGAGCCTCTTCGCGCTGGCGCGGTGGCAACAGCAGCACCATCGCGAAACGGCCAGCCTGGTCTTCGCCCAGGGAGGACACCACCTCCCGGCCGCCCGCCTGCAGCGACTGCGCGAAGGGCGCGAAACTCTGCTCGCAGACCAGTTCGTGGCCCTGCGCCTGTTCGCGCAGCGGCCAGCCATCGCGCGCGCGCAGGAAGGCGACCGGACCCTGCGGCCAGCGCAGCAGACCCTGGGCGAAGGGAAGGAACAGGGTCTGCAGGGGAGCGTCGTCGCGGGCAGCCATCGGGCAGGTGGGCCTTGCTGTTTCGGGGGGCGTCCATTGTACCGGCTCCCCGATCCCCGGCCCTGCACGGCGCCAGCGCTTTGCGAAAAGCCAACGCCACCTTGATCCGGTGCGAACACCCTGCCGGTCAGGGTAGTGACACCCCTCGGATTACTGGAGAAACCGCATGCGTGCCTTGTTCGTCGGTGGCGTGGTCGACAACAGCGAGATGGATCTGGAGGGCAGCCAACCGCCCGTGCATTACCCGCAGGATACCGGCGGCGGGCATTCGCGCTATCGCCTGCACCAGTTGGGCAAGGCAGCCGATGGCACGGTCGCCTACGCGGTATACGGCGCCCCGGACATGGCCGATGAGGAGGTGAGCAGGGTGGCAGACGAACGTGCCTACGCCCGACGCTTCGAAGCCGAACCGACCCTGTTCGAACACTGATCAACGCTGGGGCCGGGTCCTGCCCGGCGGCCAGGCGACCTGTGATGCCGATCCTTGGATCGGCATCATTTTCAGGCATTCTGCGGCGTTCTTTGCGCGGCGTTTCTACTCAATGCAGGGCGTGCGTGCCAGGACCATGCACATGCCGCACGGCGGCGACCAGCTGGGCCACTGAATAAGGCTTGGCCACATGCTCCTGGAAACCTGAAGCAAGCGCACGGCGGCGGTCGTCCGCACGCGCCAGTGCCGTCACCGCTACGGCGGGCAGCGTCTGCGCATCCACCGCCATGTCTTCGCGCAGCGTACGGATCAGACCGTAGCCATCCATTCCCGGCATGCCGATGTCGGTCAACAGCACGTCAAATCGCTCGCGATGCCTGTCGTTGAGCAACTCCAGCGCCTCGCCTGCCGATGCTGCAGCGGTTACATCGGCCCCCTGCTCTTCGAGCATGCGTCGCAGGTATTCCAGGACTTCCACCTGGTCCTCGACCGCCAGCACGCGCAACCCGCGCAGCGGATACGGCTCGATGATCTTTTCGGTGATCGGCCCGCCACTGACCACTTCCCGCAACGGCCTCGCACCCTGGTCCGGCTGGTAACGCGGCATCACCACAGTGAACACCGCGCCATGCCCATGACCTTCGCTGGCCGCGGTGACGTTGCCACCATGCAGTTCCACCAGCTGCTGCACGATGGCCAGGCCAAGTCCCAGTCCGCCATGACGGCGGGTGGTCGTTCCATCGGCCTGGCGGAAACGGCCGAACAGATGACGCAGGAACTCCGGGTCGATTCCATCACCGCTGTCACGCACGGTGATCTGCCAGGCGTCGCCGTGTTCTTCCAGCTTCAGCCTCACGAAGCCTTCGGCCGGCGTGAACTTGATCGCGTTGGAAAGCAGGTTCCACAGCACCTGCTGCATGCGCGTGGCGTCGCCCAGCACCAGGCACGGCGCTTCCGGAAGCTCCACGCTCACGTCCAGCGCCTTGCCCTCGGCCACCAGCTCCTGCGCCCCCAGCGCAGCGCGCAGCTGGTCACGCAGGTCCAGCACTTCCACTTCCAGCTGCACCTTGCCCAGCAGCATGCTGCTCAGGTCCAGCATGTCCGATATCAGCCGCTTCTGCGCCGTGGCGCTGCTGGCAATGACGCCCAGTCCCTTGTACAGCGGGCTGTCTGCCGTTACGCGCTGCAGCAGCAGTTCGCTCCAGCCGAGGATCGTCGTCAGCGGCGTGCGCAGCTCATGGGACAGCGTGGCCAGGAATTCGTCCTTCAGGCGCGCGGTGTTTTCCGCAGCGTTGCGTGCCGCGCGTTCGGACTGCAGCAGTTCCTCGCGGGCCAGTTCGATCTCGCGCCGTTCGGTCACGTCAGGGCTGCTGCCCGCCAGCCCGACGAACTCGCCCGTGCGCGAGAACCGCGGCCGGGCGTTCATTTCCAGCCAGCGCCATTCCCCGTCGGCCCGCCGCGCCCGTACCAATGCATGCAGCGAACGCTGTGCGCCAAGCGCCTCACGCAGCTCGTAATCGAATACGGAGGCATCGTCCGGATGCACCAGGCCGCGCCAGACATCTTCCGGCACGCGGTTTTCGTCGCCGCCGAAGAACTCGCTGAAGGCACTGTTGACGAACCGCGCATGACCCTGGGCATCCAGTACCCATACCGGCATCGGCAATCCGTCGGCCAGCGCGCTGAAGCGCGCCTCGCTCTCTCCCAGCTCGCCTTCAATGCGCTTGCGGGCGCTGACATCGAAAAACAGGATGGCTACCTTGTCCTCGCCCGGCTCCCCCACACGCACAGCGTTGACCGCATAGGAACGCCCCAGCGCGCGGGCATCCAGCTCGAACTGCGCGGGCCGCCCCGACCGGGCGATCTTTCCGTAGATCCGAAACCATTCCTGCTCGTGTTCCGGCTCCAGTTCCGTCATGCGCCTGCCGACCGCATCCACCAGGCCTGTCTGTCGTTCGAAGGCTTCGTTCACCTCCAGGAACAGGTAATCCACCGGGCGGTCATGTTCGAACAGCACCTGCACGACACAGAAACCCGCCGACATGCGGTCCAGTGCCTGCCGGTGCAGGCCGCCTTCCGCCGGCTCTGTAGACGGGGACGGTGAGTCGAGAGGCAAATTCAGGGAGGACAAGAGAGTGTGTAGACCCATGGGCAGTTACCACAGCATGGTCCAGAAAGCGTATTCGCAGCGTCAAGCGCCGTCGGTCATGCCGGGGGCCGATGAATTGAGCGTAAGCGCGCGCCGGGTGCCGGCGGCCCACGCCTTGTCCGCCCGCAGGGTCAGCCCCACACTGGTCCTTACCTAACATGCACGCGCCCATCGTGGCGCTGGAGCCAAGGTCATGAACCGTCGCTCGACACGCAGCCTGCTGCTGGCAGGCGCCCTTGCCATCATGCCGCTGCTGGTCACCGCCGCCCCGCGCACGGTGACCGATCCCCAGGCCCCCCGCGCGCTGGAAGCCGCAGGGCCGGTGAACGTGCAGTGGAACGACCCCCGCACCTTCTCCGAACTGCGCAACAGCCGCAATCGTTTCGAGGCCGAGCGCGGCGACTGGGTGCGCCAGCTGGCTGAATACATCCGCACCTCCGCCGCCAAGCAGCTGCAGCCCGGCCAGGCGCTGGATGTCACCATGCTGGACATCAAGCGCGCCGGCGATTTCGAGCCTTGGCACGGTGCGCGCGCGGACGATATCCGCATCATGCGCGACATCTACCCGCCGAAGATCGCCCTGCAGTACAGCCTCAAGGGCGCGGACGGCGGAATTCTGGGAGAAGGCGAAACGACGCTGCGCGATACCGGCTTCATGCATGGCAGCATCGGACTGCAGGGCAGCAGCGATCCGCTGCGCTACGAGAAGAAGCTGATCGACGATTGGGTGCGCCGCGACCTGGCAAAGGAAATCGCCGCGCGTTGAGGTATCCGTAGGGCCGACCCATGGTCGGCCACCTGGGCATGCAGCCGACCATGGGCCGGCGCTACCTGCTGCTAACCCACGTATTCACGGCGCACGCGCTTCACCGCGCACGGCAGCTGGTATGCACTGACGCCGCAGCGGGGCGCCAGCTGTGCGAGGTTCAGCGCTTGACCACCCCACAGCTGCACGTCACTGCCGATGCCGGAATCCGGATGCGCTGTCAGGTCCACCGTCAGCATGTCCATCGATACACGCCCGATCAGTTCGCCCGGTCGACCGTCGATCACCACCGGCGTGCCGTTCGGCGCGAACTGCGGATAACCGTCCGCATACCCCATGGCCACCACGCCCACACGCGTCCGCCCGCGGGCCACGAAGCGTGCGCCATAGCCCACCGGTTCACCCGCATCGATCCAGCGTTCGGCAATCACCCGCGAACGCATGTTCATCACCGGCCGCAGGCGCGCCGTCGTCGGTGAATCCTCCGGCAGCGGATTGGCCCCATACAGCATCAACCCCGGCCGCACCCAGTCGCTGCGCACCTCCGGCCAGCCCAGCAGCGCCGGCGAATTGCACACGCTGGTCTCGCCCTCCAACCCGGCGATGGCATCGGCGAATACCGCCGCCTGTTCGTGGGTACGCTCGCTGTCCAGTTCATCGGCACGCGCAAGGTGGGTCATCATCACGATGCGCTGCACATGCGCAAGAGCGGAAAGCCGCACGTGCGCGGCCCGGAACGCCTCCACGTCCAGCCCCAGCCGGTGCATGCCGCTGTCCAGCTTCAGCCAGACGACAAGCGGGCGCGCGCCCACGAAGGCCGCCACCGCCTCCACCTGCCACGCCGAACCCACGGCGGTCCACAGATCGTGCTCGACGATCAACGGCAGTTCACTGGCCTCGAAGAAGCCTTCCAGCAGCAGGATCGGCGCGCGGATGCCAGCGTCGCGCAGCTCCAGCGCCTCCTCGATGGTGGCCACCGCGAAGCCGTCGGCCTCGCCTTCCAGCGCCTGCGCGCAACGCACCGCGCCATGGCCATACGCATCGGCCTTGACCACCGCCAGCGCCTTGCCACCGCCCAGCTCGCGGGCCACGCGGTAGTTGCCGCGCAAGGCCTCCAGGTCGATCAACGCACGTGCAGGGCGCATCAGCGGCTCTCCATGTGCAGGGTGGAAACCTTGCCACCGTAACGGAAGATGTCCAGGCCTTCGGTGCTGATCTGCGGCTGCCGCGCGCTCATCAGGTCGGCCAGGTAGCGTCCGGAACCACAGGCCATGGTCCAGCCCAGCGTGCCGTGGCCGGTGTTGAGGAACAGGTTGCGGAACGGCGTGGCGCCGATCACCGGCGTACCGTCCGGGGTCGCCGGGCGCAGGCCCGTCCAGAACTCGGAGCGCGACAGGTCGCCGCCCTTCGGGTACAGGTCGCGCACCCCCATTTCCAGCGTTTCGCGACGACGTGGCGACAGCGACAGATCGAAGCCGGCCACCTCCGCCATGCCGCCCACGCGGATGCGGTTGTCGAAGCGGGTGATGGCGATCTTGTAGCTCTCATCCAGGATCGTGGAGGTGGGCGCCATCGCCGGATCGGTGATCGGCAGGGTCAGCGAATAGCCCTTCAACGGATATACCGGCAGCTCCAGACCCAGCGGCGCCACCATCGCTGGCGAGTAGCTGCCGAGCGCCACCACGTAATGATCGGCAGTCTCCAGGCGGCCACCCACGCGTACACCGTTGATGCGGTCGCCATCATGCTCGATACCGGCGATGTCCACGTCATGGCGGAATTCCACGCCGGCCTCGGCAGCCATCGCCGCCAGCCGGCGGGTGAACAGCTGGCAGTCGCCGGTCTGGTCGCGTGGCAGCCGCAGCGCACCCACCAGTCCATCCACGTGGGCCAGCGCCGGTTCGGCGCGGATGATGCCGGCACGGTCCAGCACTTCATACGGCACGCCGTACTGCGACAGCACCTCGATGTCCTGCGCGGACGCATCCAGCTGCTGCTGGGTTCGGAACAGCTGGGTGGTGCCGAGATCGCGACCTTCGTAATCGATGCCCGTTTCCGCGCGCAGCTGGTTCAGGGAGTCGCGGCTGTATTCGGACATGCGCACCATGCGCGCCTTGTTGATGGCGTAGCGCTCATGCGTACAGTTGCGCAGCATCTGCCACAGCCAGCGGTACTGCGCCAGGTCCATGCCCGGACGGATCGCCAGCGGTGCATGTTTCTCGAACAGCCAGCCGATGGCCTTCCTCGGCACACCCGGGGCCGCCCATGGCGAGGTATAGCCGAACGACAGCTGGCCGGCGTTGGCATAACTGGTTTCCAGCGCCGGGCCCGGCTGGCGGTCCACGACCGTGACATCGAAGCCGGCCTGGCGCAGGTACCACGCACTGGTGGTGCCGATGACGCCGCTACCGAGGATGAGAACGCGCATGTGACTCTCCAACACGATCATTCCCTGCGCGGGGGCGCGCCGGGACCATAATCCGGGAAGTATAGACACCGCCATCCAGTGCATTTGCGCGATTTTTGAAAGCGCGGCAGGATATTCCCCTGATATTCACATGACCAAGGCGATGCCATGCCGCCGCGCATCCGCGAACTGGACAAGATAGACAGGAAAATCCTCCGCGTGCTGCAGGCCGAAGGGCGGATATCGTTCACCGAACTGGGGGAGCGCGTGGGCCTGTCCACCACCCCCTGCACCGAACGCGTGCGCCGGCTGGAGCGCGAAGGCATCATCACCGGCTACCACGCGCACCTGGATCCGGCCGCCCTCAAGGCCAGCCTGCTGGTGTTTGTGGAGATCAGCCTGGCCTACAAGTCCGGCGACATCTTCGAGGAATTCCGCCGTGCCGCGCTGAAGCTTCCCAATGTGCTGGAGTGCCATCTGGTATCCGGCGATTTCGATTACCTCATCAAGGCGCGCATCAGCGAAATGGCGTCCTACCGCAAGCTGCTGGGCAGCACGCTGTTGACCCTGCCGCATGTACGCGAATCCAAGAGCTACATCGTGATGGAAGAGGTGAAGGAAACCTCGGTACTGCCCATTCCAGACTGACGGAACGGCCGTGATGCAGCCTGTCCTGTGGCAGGCGTATCCCCTCGCCGTCAGGGCCGTATCCGCGAATCCGAACCCTGCGGGACACTGTCGTGGTAACGCCCGGTCCTGGAATCGAACACACGGTTCTGGCCTGCCGGCTTCACGCCCGGAATGATCCGCCCATCGCGGTCGTAGACCTTGGCCGGTGCCGTGCTTCGCGGCGGCGCCACCTGCGCCGGCCCGGTGCTGCGTATCGGTCCGGCCTCTGCCGGCGGAGCGGTGACCGGACGTGGCACGGGCGCCGGGGTAGCCTGCCGTGTCGGTGCCGGCGGCGATGGCTGCACCATGGGTACCGGACGCGACGCCACCGGCGCTGCGGGTGGAGGCGCAACGGTCGTCGCCGCACGCGTGGACGTGGGGCTGGACGGCGGAGCCACCTGGGCAACTACCAGAGAAGGCAGCAGTACCAGGCCCAACGTAAGCAATGAACGGTTCATGGCACACCCCCACGACGAAGAACACCAGCATGCGACCGATCCCGTGTGCCGCCCATGAACATGCCGCGTTGACCCCGCTTGCATGCCGCGCGGCCAATCCCCATTTCACGGTTTCCGCCGGTATTCCCAGGAGACACCGCATGAGCGCCTTTGATCTCACGCCCCCCAGTGACCGCCAGCGCCAGGCACTGGTCGCCGGCCTCAATCCGGATGAGGCACGCGTGCTGCTCCAGCACGGCACCGAGGCCCCGTTCTGCGGCGTATTCCTGGACAACAAGCGCGATGGCGTCTACTGCTGCCGGCTGTGTGCGCTGCCGCTGTTCCGCTCCAGCACCAAGTTCGATTCCGGCACCGGCTGGCCGAGCTTCTTCGCGCCCTTCGCGCCGGACCATGTCCGCGAAATCCGCGACACCAGCCACGGCATGCTGCGTACCGAAATCACCTGTGCCCGCTGCGGCAGCCATCTCGGCCACGTTTTCCCGGATGGACCGCCGCCCACCTTCGAGCGCCACTGCCTTAATTCCGTCTCACTTTCCTTCACCGGCAACGGCGAGCCCTACCCCGATCCACTGCAGCGTGGCGGTGCCGAGGCCGGACTGGCGGACTGACCGGGGCGGAATGCCCCCGCCGACGGAGTTCACAAATTTACGCTTCAGAAAACCCGTGGGCGTGCCGAAAAGGAAGAGTTCCCCCTCCCCTGCGCCACGCCCATGCTCATCCTCCTCGGCTTCTTCGTCGTCATCGCGAGCGTGATCGGCGGCTACCTCGGCGCGCACGGTCGCCTGGGCGCGCTGTGGCAGCCCTATGAACTGGTGATCATCGGTGGCGCAGCGGTGGGCGCCTTCCTGGTGGGCACGCCCGCCAGGACGGTGAAGCAGACGCTGCGCGCCATCGTCGGCGTGTTCAAGGGCCCGCGCTACCGGCAGCAGGACTACATCGACGTGCTGAGCCTGCTGTACGAACTGCTCAACAAGGCGCGCCGTGAAGGCTTCATGTCGCTGGAAGAGCATGTCGAACGACCAGCCGAGAGCGCGGTCTTCGCCAACTATCCCAAGGTGCAGGCCGACCACCATCTGGTCGATTTCATCACCGACTGCCTGCGGCTGATGATCGGCAGCAACATCGAACCGCACGAACTGGAACCGCTGCTGGAACTGGAACTGGACAAGCACCATGCGGACGCCCTCGCGCCCTCGCAGGTGATGCACAAGGTCGCCGACGGACTTCCCGGTTTCGGCATCGTCGCGGCCGTGCTGGGCATCGTGATCACCATGGGTTCCATCGGCGGCGACATCGTGGAAGTCGGCGCGCACGTGGCGGGCGCGCTGGTCGGCACCTTCCTGGGCATCCTGCTGGGCTACGGTTTCGTCGGCCCCATGGCGGCGGCGATGGAAGCACGCGCGGAACAGGACAGCCGCATCTACGAATCGGTGAAGACCGCGCTGCTGGCCTGCCTGCGCGGTTACAACCCGAAGATCGCGCTGGAATTCGCCCGCAAGACGCTGCCTTCCGACATCCGTCCGGCATTTTCCGAATTCGAGCAGCATCTGAAGACGGTCAAATAGCCCATGACCGATCCCCGTCCCACCGTCATCGTCCGCAAGCCGAGGAAACGCGGCCACGCCGCCCATCACGGAGGGTCATGGAAGGTGGCCTACGCCGACTTCGTGACCGCCATGATGGCCTTCTTCCTGGTGTTGTGGCTGGTGGCCACCACCAGCAAGCCCGAGCGCGCGGCGATTTCCGATTACTTCCGCAATCCCAGCCCGCTGGCCGGCACCAGCAGCACGCCGGCGCCAGGACTGGCCGGCCCGGGCGGCGCCAGCACCTCGATGATCAGGTTGGGGGGCGCCACGGATATCAGCCGCGGCAACAGCAGTGATCCCTTCCAGAACCAGCGCGAGTCGATTCCGAAGGCGGTGGACCCGCGCGACCGCGAGGCGCGTCAGCTGGAATCGCTGATGAAGGAACTGCAGGAAGCCATCAGCCGGAGCCAGGCACTGGAGCCCTTCAAGGATCAGCTGCTGCTGGACCTGACGCCCGAGGGGCTGCGCATCCAGATCGTCGACCAGCAGAACCGGCCGATGTTCGACCTGGGAGGCGCGACCTTGAAACCGTATACGCGCACCATCCTGCATGAACTGTCGAGCTATCTGAACCATGTACCGAACCGGATCAGCCTGACCGGGCACACCGACACCACCGCCTACAGCGCGGCGCATGGCTACGGAAACTGGGAGCTCAGCGCCGACCGCGCCAACGCCGCCCGGCGCGCGCTGGTGGATGGCGGCCTGGAGGAAACCAAGGTCACCCGCGTGGTCGGCCTGGCTTCGTCGGTACTGTTCGACCGCGACCATCCACAGAATCCGATCAACCGCCGCATCAGCATCGTGGTGATGACCCAGGCCGCCGAAGCCGCTGCGCTGGCCGGGGCAGGTTCACGGGTCGCGCTGTCCGCGCCCATGCCGGACGCGGACGTGCAGGCCGCCGCGGGCCCCGGTACTGTCGGCGACGCCGCACCCTGATCACTCGGGAGGTGCCACGTGCGGGTTTCACCTGCCAGGTGCCGCTGCGGGCGCTCGGCGCCGTGCGTTGACGGGCAGCGCCGGCCAAGGCCCCCTACAATGGCGGCATTCACTGAAACAGGTAACCATTTCCATGTCCAAGCAATCCAAGGCAAAGCGCGACAAGCGCAAGAAGCAGCAGGTCAAGCGTCCCTTCGTGCGTCTGAACGACCAGCAGCAGGTGCAGAACCACGCCGTGCTGACCAATGAACATGGCCAGGTGGTCGCGGCCATCGGCCTGCAGGGGCGTCAGTGGCTGCTCTCCATCGGCGGCCAGACCATGGGCAATGCCGACGATCCGATGCCGATGCTGGCCATGCTCAAGCACCTGGCCAACGTGCAGGAAGGCGAGGGCCACGCGGTCGAGCTGCAGTATTCCGAAGGCCTGGGCGCGATGATCGCGGGCCTGGCGGCGGAAAAGGGCATGGAAGCCGACGCCTACCTCGACGAGCTGGCGATGGAATTCAGGAACGTGGATGCCGAAGACGCAGGCGACGAAGCGGACGCTGCCGCAGACGTTGATGGGCAGGGCGACGCGGCCGCTGCGGACACCGGCGAAGGCGCTGCCGAAGGCGAAGGCGACGCCAACGCCGACGAAGAAAAGCCGCAGGCCTGAACCGGCGCGGGGCGGCGGTGACGGTCTACATCGATGATGCAGTGCATCCCTGGCGCGGCGAGCGCTGGGCGCACCTGATGGCCGACACCCTGGCCGAGCTGCACGCCCTGGCGGCCCAGCTCGGTCTCCCGCGCCGCGCCTTCCAGAACAAGGCCAGCGGCGCGCACTACGATGTGCCGATGTCCCTGCGCGCGCAGGCCATCGGGCTTGGTGCACAACCCATATCGCGGCATACCGACCGCGTGCTGCTCAAGGCCGTCATCGCGAACGCGCGAACGCAATACCGCCCTTGAACCAAGCCAGTCGTGCCGGCCGCTGGCCGGCAACCACACGACATCCGGCTTCCCGGCCCGGGCTCAGAACGGGTCGCTGCCCAAACGCACTTCCACGTCCAGCAGCGAACACAGCGCCAGCATCGCATCATCGTCGCGGGTCAGCGCCATCCAGCCGGTGAAGCCATCGCTGCCCGCATCCACGCTCCACAGCGTGTAGTTGTGCTCGCGCAGGCGATCGAAGGCCGTGGACATCAGCTGCACGCCGTCCAGTCCCTCGGCGAAATCCTCGTCATCCAGATCGCCGCCCCAGTCCACCTGCTGGTTGAACCGTGCCGACAGCTCATCCACCGCCGACACCAGTGCATCCAGATCATCGCGATCCACCTCGAAGCCGCTCTGCCAGCCAATCGCCGTGAACAGCGCCGGCAACCAGTCGCTGTCGGCTTCCAGCGGCTCACCCTGCTCGGCCATCGTTTCCCGCCAGCGGTTGAACTGCTGCAGCGCCAGCTCATCGTCGCCGGGGTTGATCAGCACCAGCAGGTTCCATACGCGCGCCTCGAAATCGTCCTCGTCGAAGTCGTGGGCTTCTTCCTCGAAGTCGAAATAATCGCTGTTGTCGGGCATGGGACGGTTCCAGGTATCGATGCCGGTATTCTGAGGCTTCGCCGGTCCTGCCGGAAGCGGCATGGCTGCGGGCCTACCCTGATGGCGGGTATCCTTTACCGATGAAGCCGGCCTTGGTGGCCGTCACCGTGAACACTGCAATGAGCCAAACCCCTCCTGACCACCTGGCCATCAACCCCGCCAGCCCCTTCCACGATGCGCAGGCGCTCGAGCGCGGCGTCGGCGTGCGCTTCAACGATGTCGAGCGCAACGACGTGGAGGAATACTCGGTCAGCGAAGGCTGGATCCGCGTGCAGGCGGGCAAGGCGCGCGACCGCCGTGGCAACCCGATGACCCTGAAGATCAAGGGCCAGGTCGAAGTGCGTTACCTCGATCTCAAGCCGCAGGACGCCTGATCCGGGCGAGGTAGAGCCGACCGGCGGTCGGCTGCCGTTGCGGTGCCCGTACACGAAAACCCGGACTCAGCCGGCCATGGGCCGGCTCTACCCCTGGCCGCCCGTAGTACGCCCCTGTCATTCCTTCTGGCGTGATTCCAGCAGGTCCAGGTTGCGGATCAGCTTTCGCGATATCTCATCGGAGATCACGCCGCGACGGGTCAACCGGAACAGTTCCTCGCGTTCGGCGGTGAGCCCGGCGCTGCGCAGCTGACGGTATCCGCGCTCCATCCGTCGCACCTTCTCCGGGTCCACGTCAGGCCCGTTATCCTTTTCCAGGTGCCGCTGGTACAGCAGGCTCACCCGGGCCGCTGCATCGTTGTAAAGCTGCACGTTCTCGGTCGTCTGGTTCTGCACCAGCTGCTGGCGCGTCCGCTCCACGCCGGAAAGCGCCGCCTTCGATGCCAGCTTGCGTGCCACGTCCTCCTCCTTGCGCTCACCGGCATCGGCCGGCAACTGCAGGCCCTTCAACAGCCGCGGCAGGGCCACGCTGGCGCCTATCAGCGAGAACAGGATCACCGCCGCCGCCAGGAAGATCACCAGATCACGTGCCGGGAAAGGATCGCCTCCGGGCAGGAACAACGGCAGGGTCAGCACGCCGGCCAGGGTGATCGCACCACGTACGCCAGCCACCGAGGTCGCCACCACGATGCGCCAGTTTGGCCGTCGCTCCTGCTCCTGATCCCCCCGCCGGCGCGCACGCAGCAGGTTCCAGCGCAGCGACAGCCATACCCACAGCAGACGCAGCAGGATCAGCGTCAGGTTGATCACCACCACGTACACCGCCAGCCACCATGGGTTGTGGTGGCCGGTCTCGCTCATGGTGGCGATGGCCCGTTCCACGATGCCCGGCAGCTGCTCGCCCAGCAGCACGAACATGATGCCGTTGAAGGTGAACTGCAGCATGTTCCATACCGCCGAACGCTGCACGCGCATGCTGCCCGACACCCGTCCGGTCAGCTCCACGTAGCTCATGGTGATACCGGCCGCCACCGCGGCCAGGATGCCCGATGCATTGATCTCTTCGGCGAGCAGGTAGGCCGCGAACGGAATCAGCAGGTTGACCAGCATCGCCGCGCCCGGCTCCTCGCCGAAGCGGCGCCACAGCCAGCGCTGGAACGTGGACACGCCCAGCGTCACCGCCACGCCCACCGCGAGACCGGCGACGGCCACCCACAGGAAGGTCAGCGAGGCATTGGCCAGCGAGAATGTCCCGGTCATCACCGCCGCCACCGCGAAGCGGAAGCAGACCAGGCCGGACGCATCGTTGAGCAGCGATTCGCCTTCCAGGATGTGCATCAGCCGCTTCGGGATCGGCGCCCGCGATGCGATCGCACCAACCGCCACCGGATCGGTCGGTGAGATGATCGCCGCCAGCGCGAAGGCGACCGCCAACGGCATCGCGGGGATCATCCAGTGGATCAGCAGCCCCGCGCCGATCACCGTGAACACCACCAGCCCGAAGGCCAGTTCGAGGATCGCGCCCTTGTCGCGGAACAGTCCCTGCTTCGGAATGCGCCAGCCGTCCAGGAACAGCAGGGGCGGCAGGAACAACAGGAAGAACATGTCCGGGTCGAGCTCATGACCACGGTTGAACACGCCGGAGATGACCGCGCCGAGTGCGATCTGCACCAGCGGCAGCGGCAACGAGAAAGGCAGGACCCGGACCAGGTACCCGCTGGCGACCACCGCGACCAGCATCGCCAGGACGACTTCAATGGTGTGCATGCATCTTCCAGGTAACGACGCCGGGAAAGGGAGGCTGTGCAGCCGGGCGCCACGAACGCGAAAAAACTAGCACACACCGATACCGGCGCGCATGTCAGGTCAAGCGCCGGCTCAGCGAAGCGACAGCCGCGCAGGTACTACACGTGCTCGCCATCGAACCGGTAGATGTCCATGGCCAGCATGCCTGCATCGATACCCGCGTCGATGCGCTGGGCGCCAAGACGACCCGTACCTGCCGCGCCCATCGCGAAATGCAGCGGCTGCAGATGTTCGTCGGTGGGGTGCGCACGTTCGGCATGCGGTGCCTGGCGACGATAATCCAGCAGCGCCTGGACATCATCAGCGGCCAGCCGTTCTTCCACCCAGCCGATGAACGGGCGTACATAGGGCGCTTCCTTGCCCTGCTGGTAATGGCGCCAATCGTGCAGGTTGTGGGTGATGCTTCCCGAACCCACCAGCAGCACGCCCTGCGCGCGCAGGGGTGCCAGTGCACGGCCAAGCGCCAGCTGGTGGGCGGGCCCCAGGTGGGGCTGCAGCGACACCGGAACCACCGGAATCGACGCATCCGGGAACAGGAACCGCAGCGGCACCCATGCACCATGATCCAGTCCACGCGAGGCATCCAGTTGCGCGGGCAGGCCGGCATCCGCCAGCAGCTGCTGCACCTGCATGGCCAGCTGTGGCGCACCGGGCGCGGGGTAGCGAAGCTGGTACAGCGGCTCGGGAAAACCGCTGAAATCATGGATCGTCGGCGGCTGCGGATGCGCGCCCACCCGAGGCAGTTCGCTGAGCCAGTGCGCGCTGGCCATCACGATCGCGCGTGGCCGTGGCAGGCGTGCGCCCAGTTCGGACAGGCGCTCGCCGGTGAGCCCCGGCTGCAGGGCCGTCATCGGCGAACCATGGGAGATATACAGGGACGGCTGCAGGGTCATGACGGGAACCTCGGATGTGCCACGCCAGCTTATGCCTGGCATCCGCCCCGGAAAACACGACCGGCCAACCAGTTCGTCCCAGCCATGGACCCAATGCGGCCCGCGTGCCGCAGCGCTTCGCGCGGCGTTGCCTCAGGCCTCCACCGCGTCCAGGTGGACGATGATCTTCTCCAGCGGTGCCGGCCGGCCGAGCAGGTAACCCTGCACCTGATCGCAGCCATGCGCCGCCAGCCACTGCAGCTGGCCCGGCGTTTCCACGCCCTCGGCAATGACGGCCAGGCCCATGCTGTGGCCCAGCGACAGCAGCGCACGGCAGATCGACGCGTTGCGTGGATTGGTTTCCACGTCAGCAACGAAACTGCGGTCGATCTTCAGCATGTCCAGCGGCAGGTGCTGGAGATAGGACATGCTGGAATAACCGGTACCGAAGTCATCCAGCGACACGCATACGCCCTGCTCGTGCAGACGGCCCATGGTCTGCATCGCCTGCGCCGGTCGCCGCATCAGGCTGCTTTCGGTCAGCTCCACCTGCAGGGCCCCACGTGGCAGGTCGAACTCCTTCATCACGCGTGCAACGTCATCGACCAGATCGCCATTGAAGAACTGCGCGGCCGATACGTTGATCGCGATCGGCAGGTGATCGCGCCCCGTATCGATCAGTCGCCGTTGCGCCTGTGCCGCTGCGCGGATCACCCAGCGCCCGAGCGCCAGGATCAACCCGGTGTCCTCGCACAGCTGGATGAAGTCCGACGGCGCGATGAAACTGCCATCGGCCTGTGGCCAGCGCAGCAGGGCCTCCAGCGCGACAGGGGCCCCGTCGGCGGCATGGCAGATGGGCTGGAAATACAGTTCGAATTCGCTGTCTATGGCACTGTGGATGCGCCCGGCCAGACGCAGGCGCTCGGCCAGCCGTGCATTGACGCCCGGATCGAACCAGGCGAGCACGTCGCCCTCCGCGCGGGCGCTGTGCGCGGCCTGCGCCGCCATGCCGATGACCTGCTCGGCATGCAGGCCATCGCTCGATGCATGCATGGCGACGCCAACGCTCAGCTCGAACTGGTGCAGCGAATCCTGTCCACGCACCGGCCCGGATACAACCTCCACCACGGCATCCAGCACCTCCTGCGTGTCATGGGTGGTGCCGAAGGCGAACACGAAATCTTCGGCAGGCTGGAACGCCAGCCAGCCATAGCGGGTGGCCAGTTCACCCAGGCGGTCGGCCACGGCCTGCAGCACCGCTTCGCCCACCTCGCGTCCCAGCGCATCGGCCACCAGTTGCAGGCCGCGCAACTGGATGAAGGCGATCGTGTAGTCATGGCCAGCTTCGTCCAGCGCCTGCGCCAGCGCGCGGGTATTGAGCAGCCCCGTGCCTGGATGATGGCTGGCGTGGTAGGCCAGCTCGCGCTCATGGGCCAACCGATCACTGATGTCCTCGGCCAGCACCAGGCACGCCGCGCGGCCGTCGAAATCCAGTCGCGACAGATGCGCGCGCACTTCGAACACCGACCCATCCTTGCGCTGGTGAAGGCGGACCTTCGCATCCGGCAGATCCCCCACGCGGGCATCGGCGATCGCCCGGTGGATCTCATCCCAGCCTTCGCGTGGACGGATGTCCAGGATGCTCATCGACAGGAATTCCTCGCGGGTGTAGCCGTACTGCCGCTCGGCCGCCCGGTTGACCTCGATGAAGCGCAGCGTCTCCGGGTCGAACACCCAGAACGGTGCAGGATTGCGGTCGAACAACAGGCGGAAATGGCGCTCGGCCTGGTCCATCCGCTCGCGCGCCAGATAACGCTCGCTGACGTCGGTGAGCGCACCGACCATGCGCCGGCGACGGTCGCTCATCGCCACACGCTGCCCGCGCGCGCTCACCCAGCGTACTTCGCCACCGGGCAGCACCACCCGGAAGACTTCATCCAGCGGCGCTTCCCCGGCGAACGCACGATCGAACGACGCCTGCACGTGGGCCTCTTCATCGCGATGCACGCGTGCGAAGAAATCGGCCAGCGGCATCGCGTCCAGGTCCACCCCGAAGATGTCGCGGGCCAGCGGCGACCAATGCAGCTGGCAGGCATCGTCATCCACGTACCACGTGCAGACACGCCCTACCTGGTGCGCAAGCAGCAGCTCGGCATGGCCGGCGCGCAGTTCCTCGGCCAGCACGTGCTGCCGTTTCGCCGCACGGCGCACACCCCAGTAGAGCGTCGCCAGAAACAGCCAGTACAGAAGGTACATCGCCAGCAGCGCCTGCACATAGGGCCACCACGATGCCAACATCGCCTGGCGGCCCAGGCCGGCATAGACGGTCAGCGGGTATTCGCGCAGGGTGTTCCTCGCGGCTATGCGCGCTACACCGTCCATCGGGCTGACGGTCGCGCCCAGCATGTCCACGCCACCGTCGCCGGCCGTGGCGCGCCGCTCCAGGCTTGGAAAACGCTTGCCGACCAGCTTCGCGTCGTGCGGCGCGCGCGCCAGCACATGACCCTCGCTGTCCGAAACGGTCACTGTCCCTTGGGCGCCGATGTCCAGCCCGCTGACAATGCGCTGCAGTTCGCTGGCCTGCAGGCGGACCAGCAGCCAGCGTTCCTCGTCCAGCGGCAATGCCAACGGCACGACCCAGCGCAGGCCGTCCCTGCGCTGCGGTGGGCCGATGTACAGATCGCTGCCCTGCCCGCGACGCTGCCCGTCCACCCACAGCGGCAGCTGCAGGTCGCCCACGCCACGGGTCAGCGCGCGCCCGTACTGGTCCACCACCAGGATGCTGTCCAGTTCGGCATGCCGCGACAACACCCCGGCGATGCTGTCGTCCAGCAGCGCCGGGGCCTGGTCGGGAATGCTGTGCAACAGCTGCGCCGCATCGGCCGCGATGCCACGCATGGCCCGCTCCAGGTTGCGCAGCTCCAGCCACAGCAGGCGTTCGCTTGCCACCACCAGCGTGCGGCTCTGCCTCTGCGCGGCCTCCTCGCGGCGATGCAGATCATCGGCCAGCATCGCCGCCAGCCCGCCGCCCAGCAGCACGCCAAGCGCCACGCCGCCCCACAGGAGCAGACGCAACGGCCTGGCCTGCGCCGGATCCGGCGCGATCATGCCTGGTACCGCCGCAGCTGATGACTCCTTGCTCTCATGCGCGAAACGATTCCCCTGTTACAGCCCAGAGCGGCCGTGGCCTGGATTTCTTGAAGCATCCACCCACCGCCTTTCGCTGGCACTGCGGAGCGCGGCAGGGCTGGTCCCTGGGTGCAGCATGCATCAGGGAGATGACGACAGGAAGAGTGCCTGCACAGGTCCCGCCATATCCCGCAAAGTTCCCGATCCAACGCGGCACGGCTGCCGGCGCGATCGATGGCCGCACAGGGATTAGACTTGCGTTTTCCGTCGCTCGAGACTTCCATGCCCATGCTGCGCCGCTCTCCATTGCTGCTCGCCATCGCCACCAGCCTGTCGCTGTCGCTGGCCGCGTGCGGCGACCCTGCCCCGGCCGATGCAACGCAGGCCCCGCCGGCCGCCGCCGCGCCGGCCACCGCGCCGCAGCTGGGCAGCTTCGGGTTCGACGCAGGCGGCATGGACCGCAGCGTCGCCGCAGGTGACAACTTCTTTGATTTCGCCAACGGCAGCTGGGTGAAGAACACCGAGATCCCGGCAGACCGGTCGCGTTTCGGCAGCTTCAACGTCATCGCCGAAAAGACCCAGGCCGATACCCGCGCCATCCTCGAAGGTGCCGCCGGCATGGCCCAGGCCAGCGGTGAAGACAAGCTGATCGGCGACTACTACGCCGCCTACATGGATGAAACCGGAATCGAGCAGCGTGGTCTGGCGCCGCTGCAGCCGCAGCTGGATGCCATCGGCGCGCTCACCGACAAGGCTGCGCTGGCCCGTGCGCTGGGCGGGGACATGCGCGCGGACGTGGACCTGCTCAACGCTACCAACTTCTACACCGACCACCTGTTCGGGCTGTGGGTATCGGTGGATCTGCTGCAGCCTGCGCGCACCGCGCCGTACCTGGTGCAGGGCGGCCTGGGCATGCCGGACCGCGATTTCTACCTGGGGGATGGCCGCATGGCCGAACTGCGTGGCCAGTACCAGCGCTACGTCGCCCAGCTGCTGCAGCTTGCCGGCATCGCCGACCCGGCCGCGAAGGCCAAACGCATCGTCGCCCTGGAAACGAAGATCGCCCAGGCGCATGCCAGCCAGGAAGAAACCAACGACGTGGCCAAGGGTGCAAATCCCTGGACCCAGGCCGATTTCAGCGCCAAGGCGCCGGGCATGGACTGGGCTGCGTTCCTGGATGCCGCAGGCCTGGCGCAGCAGCAGGATTTCATCGTCTGGCAGCCCAAAGCGGTCGCCGGCCTGTCGCGGCTGGTCGCCACCGAGCCCCTGGATGACTGGAAGGACTACCTTGCCTTCCACGCCCTGGACCGCGCCGCCGCCTATCTGCCGAAGGCCTTCGCCGACGCGCGCTTCGCCTTCCACGGCACCGCGCTCAGCGGCACGCCGCAGCAGAGCGAGCGTTGGAAGCGCGCGGTGGATGACGCCAACCAGGCCGTGGGCGAAGCGATCGGCAAGCGCTACGTCGAAAAGCATTTCGACGCCAGGACCAAGGAACGTGCCGACGAGATGGCGAAGAACATCATCGCTGCGTTCGGCCGCCGCATCGATGCGCTGGAATGGATGTCCCCGCAGACCCGCGAGCATGCCAAGGCCAAGGTAGCCGGCCTGAAGGTCGGCATGGGCTATCCGGACACATGGCGCGATTACACCGGCCTGGAGATCAGGCGCGACGATCCGCTGGGCAACGCGCAGCGCGCGGCATTGTTCGATTACAAGCGCAACATCGCCAAGCTCGGGAAGGCGCCGGACCATGGCGAGTGGGCGATGCTGCCGCAGACCATCAACGCGATGAACGTGCCGCTGGAAAACCGCCTGGTGTTCCCCGCCGCGATCCTGCAGCCGCCGTTCTTCGATGGTGCCGCCGACGATGCGGTGAACTACGGTGCGATCGGTGCGGTCATCGGCCACGAAATCAGCCACGGCTTTGACAATGCCGGCGCGCTGTTCGATGAAACCGGCCGCCTGCACAACTGGTGGACGCCGCAGGATCTGGAGAAATTCAACGCCGCCGGTGATGCGCTGGCCGCGCAGTTCAGCAGCTACGAACCGTTCCCCGGCGCACACGTCAACGGCCGCCTGACGCTGGGCGAGAACATTGCAGACGTGGCCGGCCTGGGCACTGCCTACGACGCCTACCAGCTGTCCCTGCAGGGCAAGCCGGCACAGGACATCGAAGGCTTCAGCCCGGACCAGCGGTTCTTCCTCGGCTTCGCCCAGGCATGGCGGAGCAAGAGCCGCGAGCAGGCACTGCGCAACTCGCTGTTGACCGACGTGCATGCACCGGGCCAGTTCCGCGCCCTGACCGTACGCAACATCGATGCCTGGTATCCGGCATTCGAAGTGAAGGAAGGCCAGAAGCTTTACCTGGCCCCGGACAAGCGGGTCAAGGTGTGGTGATCTGACCCGAACGGGCGCCGCGAGGCGCCCGTTTTCCTTCCTGGCATCCTTCCATGGCGCGGATGCGAACGCGGATCATCGTTCTGACGGCCAGACACGCAGCACATCCACCGGCACGCCCACGCGTGCGCAGGCACGGCTGGCCAGGCCATCGGGCAGTGCGCGGCGGAACAGCGGCGCCATGCCCTGCATCAGCCTGGCCGATGCCGCCGCCTGGGCTCGCTGGGCGGTAGTGCGCTCGAGCATCGCCTCGGCCCAGTCCGGCAGCAGCGCCGCGCCGGCTCCGAGGAACAGGGTGCGCGACAGGCCCGGAACAGGCACCGGCAGGCGCACGCCGGACAACACCTGCAGCACCTCCCGCGAACGCTCATCCACGCGCAGTTCCGGCTGCCGGGCGCGGAAGTAGTCATCCACCTCCGCCTCGCTGCGCGGCACATCCACCGCGCCCAGCGCCTCGGCCACGCGACGGTATTCATCGTAGTAGCGATCAGCGATGACGGTCGGCACCTCGCGGCCATAGCGACGATAGCCGTGCAGGAAGCCGTAGGCCTCGGTCACGTGCACCCACGTCAGCAGCTGCGGCTCATCGGCAGCGTAGGGTTCGCCCTCCGCAGTGCGCCCGCGGATCCGTGCATGGATGTGTCGCACCTTGTGCACCAGCGCTTCCACCTCGGCCGACGGCGCATAGCTGGTGCCGGCAACGAAGGCGGTGGTGCGACGCAGGCGCCCGACCAGGTCCTGGCGGAAATTGGAATGATCGTAGACACCTGCCAGCGCGCGCGGATGCAGCGTCTGCAACATCAACGCACACAGGCCGCCGGCCAGCATCGAAGGCAGTTCGGCGTGCATCCGCCAGGTCACGCTGCCGGGCCCGAACCAGCCGGGGTCACCTTGCGGATGATCGTAGTCGATACCGCTCTGGCCACGCGGAAACGCATCAAGCACCCAGCGCCGGATCGGTGCGGTAACGGGGCGGGAAAGACGGTGCAGCAACGGCGGCATCAGGTATCCAGGTCACAGGGAAAGGGCCGCGTCCTGCGCGGTCCGTCCTGATTCTGGGAGATCACGGGCGTCGTGGCGAGCACGCCCGCCCAGCATCGGCTTCATGTGCACCCGCAGCAGGCTTTGCCCTGCGACATCCTGTCGCAGGCCCGGAACGCGATGATGCAGTGCATCAATTGCCACCCATTCAGGCAGAAGGTCTGCAGCGCTTCGCATTTCACCCATTGCACGGCCCGCAGGAAGTGCTAGAACTGAATCCGCCACACCGTCCAATGCTGATCGCCGCACGTTCCAGAAGGGAGCCAGCCATGATTGCTTTGTTCAAGGGTTTGGGATTGCTGCTTAGAGACAACGAGCTGTACAGCAGCCCGTTCGAAAAACAGGTCGCGCACTGGCGCAACCTGAGTGAACAACAGATCCGCGAGGAAGTAGCGGTGCTGGCGCAGGCCAAGTGCCAGTGGCTTATCGCCTCGATCGTCGGCTGGCAGGCAGCATCGCTGCTGATCCTCGGCCTGATCACCAACTACCTCTGGCGCGACGATTACCACATCACCCTGACCCGCGTGGTCGTGGTGATCGGCTCATGGGTCTCGATCCTGTTCGTCATCTGGTTCATGGCCAACATGTTCGATCAGCAGGCAGGTTTCGAGCGCTGGATGAAGGCATTCAACAGCCGCGCGCGCATCACGTCCAAGGCCGACAGCGTGGAGCATGTGGCTGATGCACTGGGCATGGCCGAGCACTATCCGGAAGTGCTGGACTACAAGCAGGCAGTGACCGAACGGCGCGAGCTGCGCCATGAAGACATCCGCATCATGACCGAGATCGGCCGCATGAAGCAGCATTCCGAACTCGTCGGCCGCCTCAACCATGTAGGCGAAACCAGCAGCCACCGCGACCTGACCCTGCAACCCGCCTTCTGACCCAAAAAGTTGAACGAAAAGGGGGACGGAGGACGTTGAATTTTCGCCGGAAAATTCAACGTCCTCCGTCCCCCTTCTTTACATGCCGCGGAAGAGCGTCATGAAGGGTTGGCTGACGGTGAGCGTTTCCGGGCGTTCACGCAGGCGCAGCAGGCCGCGGCCGGTGTCATCGCGGCTTACCGCCGCCACGGCCTTCATGTTGACGATGGTGGAACGGTGCACCTGGCGGAACTGCTGCGGGTCCAGGGCGGCAAGCAGTTCGCGCAGCGGCGTGCGCAGCAGGCTCTCGCCGGCGGCCGTCACCACCGTGGTGTACTTGTTGTCGGCCCGGAAATACACCACGTCCTCCAGCATGATCAGCACCGTGTCACGGCCGTTGCTGGCGGTGATCCAGGCCAGCGGCGGCGATTGCATGCGCCCCTCGCCACGGTCCAGGCGCTGCAGCAGCTTCTCCAGCACCGCATCGTCATTGCGCGCGGCCGGCATGCGCGCCAGGATCCTTTCGCGCGTGGCCAGCAGGCGCTCGTCGCTCACCGGCTTCAGCAGATAGTCCATTGCCCCTTGTTCGAAGGCATCGATGGCGTACTGGTCGTACGCGGTAACGAACACCACCTGCGTGCGCGGGCTCAGTTCTGCCAGTGCGCGCGCCACCTGGATGCCAGTGATGCCGGGCATGCGGATGTCCAGGAACGCAACGTCCGGCTGCTTGTCGGCCAGCTGTTCCAGCGCGCTGGCGCCGTCCTCGCATTCGGCCACGATGCGCAGCTCCGGCCACAGCCGTCCCAACTGCTGCACCAGCGACGCGCGCAGCAGCTCCTCATCTTCAGCGATCAACGCATCAAGCCGCATGACCGGCCACCTCCTTCGCGGGCAGGGGCAGGGTCAGCGTGGCAGCGACCCCGGTGGGGAAATTGGCCACGATCGCTACACCAGCGTGTTCGCCACAGGTCAATCGCAGGCGTTCGCGCAGGTTCTTCAGGCCGATGCCGGTACCGCTGGTACCCTGCCCGAACCCCAGCCCGTCGTCGGCCACCGTCACGGTGACATGGTCGTCGAAGCCACGGGCGATGATCCAGATGGTGCCGCCGCCGGGCTTCGGCTCCAGGCCGTGCTTGATGGCGTTCTCCACCAGCGTCTGCAGCGCCATTGCCGGCAGGCACACCGCATGCAGCGCCTCGGGCACCTGCACCTCCACGCCCAGCCGCGCGCCCATGCGGATGCGCAGGATCTCAAGATAGGCGCGCGTGCGCTCCAGCTCCACGCCCAGCGTGGAAACCGATTCGTCCGCGCTGGGCAGCGAGCTGCGCAGGTACTGGATCAGGTGTCCCAGCATCTGCTCGGCACGTACCGGATCGGTACGCGTCAGCACCTGCGCATTGGCCAGCGTGTTGTACAGAAAATGCGGTTCCACCTGCGCGTGCAGCAGGTTCAGGCGTGCCACGGAAAGCTCCTTTTCCACCTGTGTCTGTTCGGCAGCCGCCTGTTCGTCCCGGCGCTGTTCGGCCACGCGGCGTGTCATCGAGCGGGTCACGGCCTCGGCATTCTCGAAGTTGCTGCCCTCGTCCAGTGCCAGCAAGTCCGCCCACCAGCCGGCGTCGGGCTCGAACAGCAGCGTCACCGTGCTGGTGCCCTGCCCCGGCGTCACCGTTGCCTGCACGCTGTTGCGCTTGATCGCCAGCCGCGCAGGCAGGTTCCAGCGCGAAGGCTGGCGACCATTCCATGGGTCCACGCGACGCACGTAGGCGCGCACCTGCAGGCTGCCGGGAGCGCTTTCGATATCTTCCACGCGCGGCATCTCGGCGATCGCCATCTCCAGCAACGCGAACGCCGGCGCGGCATCCATGGGCAGTTCGATCTGGCGACGCTGGCGGCTGGACAGGGTGCTGGCGTCCAGCCGCCCGGCCACCAGCCACACCCGGCGCAGATGTGTGATCGCGCTGCCCAGCGCGGACAACATCAGGAACATGGCCAGCAGGCCGAAGACCCAGCCCGGGCCGTCACGCATGCCGCTGAAGATGCCACTCCATACCATGCCAGCCACGATCAGCGCCGCGGTCCATGCAAGGAGATGCCGGAAAATCAGGGAGACACTGGCGTACATGCTGACGTCTTCACTAAGGGACAGTTCGAGCATAGAGCCCAGCGCGGTACCGGCAACCCCGGCGCGACGAACGCCCTGATATCGGCGATGAAACCGCCGGCAAGGCACCGGTAGAGCCGACCCATGGTCGGCTCAAACCGGGCCATGCGACCCGCGCGGGCCGGCCTGGGCCGGCGCCATCCCGATGTGCTGCAGCCGACCCAGGGTCGGCTCCAGCCGGGCCGTTGTCAGCGGCGCTGCCCAGCGCTGGCGTCGCGTACCGCGCGGAAGGCCTCTTCCGCGCTCCAGTTCGGCCACGCGCGCGAATTGGCCAGCTGGCTGCCCAGGGTGTACAGCACCTCCAGGTCGCGTGCCGCGCCGGCAAACTTCCAGTCCGGCTGCCACTCATCACCCTGCTGGTGATAACGCTTGGCGGTGTAGTCATCCGATGCCTTCCTGCCCGCGGCGACACCCCCATCCACCCAATCCTGGCCGGCCGACCAGGACAGCGCCGGTACGCCACGCTTGGCAAACGGGAAGTGGTCCGAGCGGAAGAACAGGCCCGCTTCGGGCTTCGGGTCCGGCGTATAGCGGATGTCCCAACGGCTGGCCACGTCCTTCAACTGGTCCAGCAGCTCGAAGCGCGCCGCACCGTAGATGCCGAAATCGCGCGATGGGCCGAACGGCGCCATGCCGTCCATGTTGATCACCGCGACGGTCTTTTCCAGCGGATACAGCGGATGGGTGGCGTAATACTCCGAGCCCAGCAGGCCCTTCTCTTCGGCAGTCACCGCCAGGAACAGCACGGAACGCTGCGGACGCGGCGCCTTGGCGAATCCACGCGCCAGTTCCACCAGCGACGCCGTGCCGCTGGCATTGTCCAGCGCGCCGTTGAAGATGCGATCGCCGCTGGCATCCGGCTCACCCACGCCGATATGGTCCCAGTGCGCGCTGTACACCACCGTCTCGTCCGGGTGGCTGCTGCCTTCCAGGCGCGCGGCCACGTTGTGCGAAGTAATCACTTCGCTCTTCACCGCATATGCCGCGTCCAGGCTCGCGCCCGTCAACGGTACCGGCTTGAAATCGCGTTGCTGGGCCTGCTTCTTCAGCGTGTCGAAATCCAGTCCTGCCGACTTGAACAGGTCCACCGCAAGATCGCGCTGGATCCAGCCTTCCAGCAGCGGATGGCTGTCGGCCGGGTTGTCGCGCACCACATCGAACATGGTGTTGGTGTTGGAGCCGGCCACCGTCGCCCAGCCATAGGATGCCGGTGCGGTCTCATGCACGATCAGCACGCCCAGCGCACCCTGGCGCGCACCTTCCTCGTACTTGTAGGTCCAGCGACCGTAGTAGGTCATGCCCTTGCCATCGAAATCACCCTGGCCGGCCTCGAAATCCGGATCGTTGATCAGCACCACCGCGATCTTGCCGTCCAGGTCCACGCCCTTGAAGTCGTCCCAGTTCTTCTCAGGCGCCTTCACCCCATAGCCGAGGAACACCAGCGGCGCCTTGTCGATGTCCACGCGCTCTGCGCCATTCATCGCAGCGCGCACCGCGATCTGCCTGCCCTGCTCCAGCGGCAGCGCCTTCGCGCCCTGGTGCAGCGTCAACTGCGGCGTGCCGACGATATCGCCCTTGCGCAGCGGGACCGCCTGGGTCCACAGGCGCTTGCCGTCCTGCAGATCGCCACCCGGCTGCAGCCCGGCGGCCTCGAACTGCCGGCTCAGGAAAGCCAGAGTCTTCTGCTCGCCGGCGGTCGCGGGTGACCGGCCTTCGTAAGCATCGGATGCCAGCTCCTTCACATCGGCGGAAATCCGCGCCCCATCGAACTTCGGCGTCGCCGCCATCAGTGCGCCGGACACCGACAGGGCCAGCACGCTCAACACCACTCGCTTCATTGCGCTCTCCAGCAGGACATCGACAGGAAAGCGAGTGTAAGCCACGCACGCGCGAAGCGTCCCGGCATGTAAGAAGCCGAAGCACGCCTCATACGCACATCCCACGCAGACCCAAAAATGGGGACGGAGGCAGTTAATTTGAATTAACCGCCTCCGTCCCCATTTTTCAGTGTCAGCGCGCGGGGACTTCGGGGCGGATGCCCATGGCTTCGCGGTAGCGGGAGTACAGCGCCATCACCTTGTCCACGTATGCCAGCGTTTCGGCATAGGGCGGCACGCCCTTGTAGCGGGTCACCGCGCCGATACCGGCGTTGTAGGCGGCCGCCGCCAGCACGCGGTCACCACCGTAGCGACGCAGCAGCGCGCGCATGTGGCGTGCACCGCCATCGATCGACTGCGCCGCCGACAGCGGATCGGCCACGCCATATTCCCGCGCGGTTTCCGGCATCAACTGCATCACGCCCTGAGCGCCCTTGGCCGATACCGCCGCCGCATCGAAACCACTTTCCGCATGTGCGATCGCGCGCAGCCACGCATCGTCCACGCCTGTGGCCTTCGCCGCGGCCTTGAACTGCCGCGCATGCGGCTGCAGCTGCGCCGGCCCCAGCCGGCCCATTCCTTCATGCGCGGGTTCGCCCGGCGGCGTAGCCACGGTGAATTTCAGATAGACGCGTGAGCCCGGCAGGTTGCGCGTCGAATACACCAGCCGACCGTCCTGCTCGCGTTCGTACAGGGTGCCGCTGAAGACACCCATGTTCCCCCACAGGTTCGGCGCGTGCACCGCCGCATCATCGATCTCCTTCGGTGTGCAGCGCGAACCCGGCTCCGGCGCCGTCGCCATGCTGACGGTGTTGCCCTGCACGCAGCGGTAAACCGTGCGCGCCTGCACCGCCCCTGCCGGCAGGCACAGCAACACAAGCAGGAGCATGAAACGCACGGACATGGCACTCATGGCACGCAGGGAAGGCGGGCGGATGTTCGACCCGATGCCGCGAAACCCGGGTGAAGGCCGCGGTTGTCGCATCCGGGCCGTTTCCATGGCGCACTGCAGGCCGTCTCGCCGCCTGCAGCACCGCCTGGATGGCATTCTTCCCCGCGACCCTGTCGGTTCCGCTAGGCTGGGGCCGCCAGGGAAGGCCTGCTTGCGGGCCGGACCGAACGCCACGTCTCCTGCCACGGGCTTCCGATGAACCGAACCCGCATCCTGCTCATCATGATCGGCGTGACCGTGCTGACCGCCATCCTGTCCATGGCGTTGATGACCTGGGTGAGCTGGCGGCAGGCTACCCAGGTCGCACGGCAGGAAGTGCAGCAGACCGCCGAACGCGCGCTCGGGCGGGCTGAACGCTCCTACAGCCAGGCGCTGGCCGTCCTTCAGTCGCTGCAACAGGGCCACGCTGCACCGTGCAGCGCCGATCACATCCGCCTGATGCAGTCCAAGGTGATCACCACGCCTTCGGTGGACCAGATCGGCTATTTCCATGACGGCCAACTGCTGTGCAGCTCCTGGGGCCGGCCGGACGTACCTGTGCGCTGGTCGATGCCGCACCACACCACGGCAGATGGTGCGGCCCTGCAACTGGATGTGCAGCCACGCGCGGCCTACGGACGGCGCATGCTGTCACTGCGCCTGGGCGACTACGATGCGCTGATGGATCCCGTTCATTTCGTGGACCTGATTGCCGCACAGGACATGCGCCTGGCCATCGCCACACCCGACGGCCGGCTGATCGCACGCCAGTCCATGGACGATCCAGCGCTGCTGGAAACCCTGTTGCGCCAGCCGCGCACCGGCCTGGACGATTACACCCTGTTTGCCAGTGCCCGCAGCGAGGACTGGCTGGCCATCGTGATCGCACCCCGCGCCGCAGTGCGAACGGTTGTCGAGCGCCAACTGTCGTTGATCCTGCCGATCAGCGCGCTGCTGGCGCTGGCTGCGGCCGGCATGACGTTCTGGCTGTCGCGCCGGCATCTCTCTCTGCGTGGGGAACTGGCGCAGGCCATCCGCCGCAAGGAACTGTACGTGGTCTATCAACCGATCATCGAGCTGGAGACCGGCATCTGCGTGGGCGCCGAAGCACTGGTGCGCTGGCAGCGCCGCGATGGCACCGACGTGCGCCCGGACCTGTTCATTCCGGTCGCCGAGGCGTCGGGCCTGGTCGAAACCATCACCGACCTGGTCATCGAACGGGTGGTGGCGGACATGCGCGAGCTGCTGGTGGATGACCGCAGCGCGCATATCGCCATCAACGTCGCGCCCGAGGACATGATCACTGGTCGCGCCCTCAAGGTCATCGCGGAAACGCTGGCCGGCACCGGCATCGCCAACCAGCAGATCTGGCTGGAAGCCACCGAACGCGGCTTCATGGACATCGAACGGGCCCGCGCGGTGATCTCCGCCGCGCGTCATGCCGGACACGCGGTGGCCATCGATGATTTCGGCGTGGGCTACTCCAACCTTCAGTACCTGCAGCAGCTTCCGCTGGACGCGCTGAAGATCGACAAGCTGTTCATCGAGGCGATCGGCACCGACAGCGCCACCAGCCCGGTCACCGGCCACATCATCGACATGGCCAAGACATTGGGGCTGCTGGTGGTGGCCGAAGGCGTGGAAACCGAAGCCCAACTGGCCTACCTGCATGGGCGGCAGGTCGAATTCGGGCAGGGCTGGCTGTTTTCCAGGGCACTGCGCCGCGATGACTTCATCGCCTACCACCGTCGCCGTCGCGAACTGTATGGCGCTGCCCGTGCGGACATGCAGAACGACCGCCGCCACTGAACTTCATGCCATCGGCGCCCGGCGAAGAATCGATCAGAACAGTACTGATGCCGCCGTCCGTCTGACGGCCTGACTCTTCCCGCCCCTGTGCGCAGGGGGCAGTCGATGGCATCTGCTGGAGGTCCCATGACCACGCACACGCTGCAGGTAGACGGAACAGGCTGGCGGCTGCACGTGCACGGATGACATGAAGCGTCCCGCTGGTGAACAGCCATGAACGCACATCACCCGCCGCGCCATAATGTTACTATATAACATTAATTCCAGCGGACTCTCTCATGAAATCCAATCACGCCGCCCTGCTCGATGCCAGCGCCGTCGCCCTGTCCAGCCTGTGCCTGGTGCATTGCCTGGCCCTGCCGTTGCTGGCGGCGGCGCTTCCCCTGTTCGGTGCGTGGGCCGAAGCCGAATGGGTACATCTGCTGTTCGTCGCCATCGCTGCGCCGTTGACCGGCTTCGCGCTATGGCGTGCGCACCGCCAGCAGTCGCTGCCGGCGGCCGCATGGATGGTCGCCACACTGGGACTGGCGCTGCTGCTGGCCGGTGCACTGGAATGGCCCAGCCATGACAGTGAAACGCCGCTCACGGTCGCCGGCAGCCTGCTGCTGGCCGCCACGCATGTGTGGAACGCCCGCCGGCGACACCAGCGGCATTGCTGATCCTTTTCGGCGACCTGTCCCTCACCGGATGGGTCGCCAGGTAAAGATGAGCGCCTCGGGTATCATGTCCCGCCCCCCGCCTGGCTGATGCCGTGTCCCATTACACCGGCCCCCTGCTTACCCGCGAAACCGCTGCGGACCTGTATCGCACGTTCGAAGGCGGTGCAGACCGCTGGCATGGCTCGCTGGACCTGGCGCGCAGCGATGACGATGTCATCGTGTCAGCCGCCGGTTTCCGGTTCCGCGATCACGCTTACCCCTGGCCCGGCAAGCTGAAGGACCGCACGCTGTATTACTGGGATGGCGAAGAATTCGCGCCGATTTCCCGGTTCGGCTCGGCACTGATCAAGCTGGTGCCCACGGAATGGGGTGCGCCGACGTTTGAAATCGACGGCATCAAGATGCTGCCAACGGCGAAGGTTTCTCCGTTCGATGACGCGCGGCGCAAGGTGGAACTGGTGGCGCCTGCGGGAAAGAGCCTGCTGGATACCTGTGGCGGCCTCGGCTATTTCGCTGCGTGCTGCCTGGAAGCTGGCGTTGGCCAGATCCGATCGTTCGAAAAGAACCCGGATGTACTGTGGCTGCGCACACTCAATCCATGGTCACCGGACCCTGCAGCCGCCAGCGCCGGCGGCCGACTGCAGCTGACGCAGGGCGACGTGTCGAAGGAAATCGAAACCCTGCCCGCCAGCAGCGTGGATGCCATCCTGCACGATCCGCCGCGCTTCGGCATCGCCGGCGAACTGTATTCACAGGTGTTCTACGACCAGCTGTCGCGGGTGATCCGCAAGGGTGGCCGGCTGTTCCATTACACCGGCGCCCCCAACAAGCTCACCAGCGGCCGCGATGTACCCCGCGAGGTCATCAAGCGTCTTGAAAAGGCCGGATTCAAGGCCGAGCTGGCACTGGACGGTGTGCTTGCCACGAAGCGGTAGCCGGGCTCTGCCCGGCTGAACCATGCCAGCGCAGCGGGGCAGAGCCCCGCTCTACCACCCGGCTGAACCATATCCGCGCGATCGGCGTAGTGCCGAGCTCTGCCCGGCTGCACCATGCCAGCACAGCGGGGCAGAGCCCCGCTCTACCACCCGGCTGAATCATGGCCGCGCGATGCACGTAGAGCCGGGCTCTGCCCGGCTGCACCACGCCAGCGCAGCGGGGCAGAGCCCCGCTCTACCACCCGGCTGAACCATGGCCGCGCGATGGGCGTAGAGCCGGGCTCTGCCCGGCTGCACCACGCCAGCGTAGCGGGGCACAGCCCCGCTCTACGTGAATGGGTTACTTCTTCAGGAAGTTCAACAGCGCCAGGTTGAAAGCATCGGCATGGCTCACGTTGCACCCATGCGGCGCATCGGAAAGCAGCACCAGTTCGCTGCCGGCAATCGCCTCGTGCGTGCGTTCGCCGGAGCCTTCGAACGGCACCGTACCGTCGCTGTCGCCGTGGATGACCAGCGTGGGCACGGTCACCTTCTTCAGATCGTCGCGGAAATCGGTCGTGGCGAACGCCTTCATGCACCCCAACGCAGCGGTCTGGTCGGACTGGTGTGCCAGCGCGACGGCCTCCTGGCGCTGCGCCTCGGTCACCTTCAACTGGCCCTTCGCGCTGAAGAAATCCTTCGTGAAGCCGTCGAAGAATTTCTCGCGGTCCTTGCCCAGGTCGGCCGCCATGCCATCGGCGGCGTCCTGGGTCAGCGGGCCCTGCGGATTGTCATCGCTCTTCAGCAGATACGGCGGCACTGCTGCGGCGAACACCACGCTGTGCAGGCGGTCCTGGCCGTGGTTGGCGATATAGCGCGCCACCTCGCCACCGCCCATGGAGAACCCCACCAGCGACACATCCTTCAAGTCCTTTTCTTCGATGATGCCGGCCAGATCAGCGGCCAGCGTGTCGTAGTCATAGCCGCCGACCGGCTTCTCGGAGCGACCAAAACCACGACGGTCATAACTGATCACCCGATACCCGGCGTCACGCAGTACCGGCACCTGCACCTTCCAGGATTCAGCCGACAACGGCCAGCCGTGGATCAGGATGACAGGACGGCCGGAACCGCCGGAATCTTCAACATGCAGGCGGACGCGGGAAGCAGTCATGGAAACTCCAGTGGAAAGGGGAGAATGACCACGCTACGGTCGCCCGGCTATCGCCGCCGTGAAAAAACCGCTGTGCGCCATGACATGGCGTCCACGTCTGCGGTATTGCCGCAGCAGGTCGCGTTCACGGCAGGGCCTTGCCAACCGCACACTTCAGGTATTCGCTTCGCCTATCATTCCTGCTCCGCTCAGGGCCTTGCTCACGCTTTCGCGCGGGTTTCCCCCATGGTCCGGCAGGACGTAGTTACCTATGACGCAGCACTGGAAACCTTCCCGCCTGGGCAGGCTGTTGACCCGCTCGGCACCGTGGCATCTGCATCTGCAGGGCGAGCAGCTGGTGCTGGCGGTGAACGGCCTGGTGCACCGTCATACGCTCGGCGGGGACGCGGATCTGCGGATCCGCAGCGGTCTGCTGTGGTCCCAGGCAACGCTGGAGCGTGATGGCGCGCCAGCCGTTGTCCTCGATGCGGTCTCGCGGCGGGACGCCAGGACGCTCGCGACCGCGTTGCAGGCTATCCGGGCCGCGCAGGAGCAGCGCGAACGCGCCCCGACGTTCCTGCGCCTGCTGGAGGCGATGCGTGAGTGGAACGGCCAGGCCGAATCCCTGCTGGCCGAGCGCGCCGCGCAACGCCGTTGGATCGGCCATGATGACCAGCAGGCGCTGCTGCGCGACCGCCCCGCCCTGCCGCTGGACGAAAGCGCGTTGCGCGAACTGTTCCAGGATTCTTCGCTGCATGCGGATGACGATGCCCGCGAGTCGGCCGTGATTGAACTGGAACTGTGGCAGCAGGACTGGGTATCCGCCTGCGAAGCCGTCAACGAGCGGATCCTGTCCATCGAACGCAGCGCCGCGCATCCGCTGCTGGACCGCATGGAAAGCCGGCCACTCACCGATGAACAGGCCCATGCGGTCATCTGTTTCGACAACCGCGTGCAGCTGGTCGCTGCGGCAGGTTCCGGCAAGACCTCCACCCTGGTCGCCAAGGCCGCCTATGCCGTCCATCGCGGCTATGCCGAACCGCAGCAGATCGTCATGCTGGCCTTCAACAAGGACGCCGCCAGAGAGCTGCAGGAACGGGCCAACCAGGCATTCGCCCGTGCGGGGATGGCGACCGACACGGTCGAAGCGCGCACCTTCCACGCACTGGGCCTGTCCATCATCGGCAAGGCCACCGGCCGCAAGCCGGATGTGCCCGACTGGGCCGTGGATACCACGCTGGGCTTCCACAAACTGGCCGACATCGTCGATCAGCTCAAGGACCGCTCGCACGCGTTCCGCACCCGTTGGGACATGTTCCGCCTGGTCTTCGGCCGCGACCTTCCCGCCATGGGCGGCGCGATGAACGCGGATGGCTGGAACACGGATGGCACCGGCTATGTGCGCACGCTACGCGGTGAGCGGGTGCGAAGCATGGAGGAGTGCGTCATTGCCGACTGGTTGTTCTACAACGGCGTGGCCTACGACTACGAACGCGCCTATGCATTCGATACCGCCACCGACGAATTTCGCCAGTACCGACCGGACTTCCACTATCCCGATGCCGACCTGTACCACGAGCACCTGGCGCTGGATGCGCAGGGCAATCCGCCGGTGCACTTCGAACGTTATGCGGAAAGCCTGCAATGGAAGCGCGAAGAGCACCGCCGGCGTGGCACTCGTTTGGTGGAAACCACCTCGCACCAGCTGCGCAGCGGTTACGCGTTCGATCACCTGAGCGATGCGTTGGCCGCAGCCGGCGTGGTGCTGGACCCCAACCCGGACCGGGACCTGCCTGATGACGGACAGAAACCGATGCCGGACAACGAGCTGATCGGCCTGATGCGCAGCTTCATCAGCCATGCCAAGAGCAACTGCCTGACCCTGGATGACATGGCCGCGCGGCTGCGGGACATGCCCGATGACCAGTTCAAGGAGCGGCACCGGCGCTTCCTGGAAATCGCCGCGCCGGTCCTTCAGGGCTGGGATGATGCCCTGCATGCCGAGCGCTCCATCGATTTCGAGGACATGCTCAACCAGGCCGCCGAGCACCTGGAGCAGGGGCGCTACAATTCGCCCTACACGCTGGTGATGGCCGACGAATTCCAGGACGCGTCGCGGGCCCGCGCACGCCTGTGCCGCGCACTGGCGCAGGCGCTTGGCAGCCACCTGTTTGCGGTTGGCGATGACTGGCAGTCCATCAACCGCTTCGCCGGTGCCGACGTATCGGTGATGACCGGCTTTCGCGAGTGGTTCGGTTCGGGCACCGTGCTGCGGCTGGAGCAGACCTTCCGCTGTCCGCAGGCACTCTGCGATGCCTCCAGCCGTTTCATCAGCCGCAACCCGGCACAGATCCGCAAGCAGGTGCGCTCGGCCACGCAGAGCCAGGGTCCCGTGCTGCAGGCATTCCAGGTGGCATCGCGCGAGCAGGTGGCCGATGCCATCGGCCAGTACCTGCAGCAACTGCATGAGCAGCGTCTCACCGGTGCCCTTCCGGCTGGCCGCACGGGCAAGCTGAGCGTCTTCGTTCTGGGCCGCTACAACGCTGATCGCACCGCCGTTCCCGGCAACTGGCAGGCACGCTTCGGCGCCACGATGGACGTGACGTTCCTGACCGTTCATCGCAGCAAGGGCATGGAAGCCGATTACGTGATCCTGCCGGGCATGCTGGACCGCCGCTTCCCCAATACGCGCGCGGACGATCCCGTGCTGTCACTGGCGATGCCCAGCGGCGACACCTATCCGCTGGGCGAGGAGCGCCGCCTGTTCTACGTCGCCCTGACGCGTGCACGCCGTTCGGTGGTGATGTTCACGGTAACGGGAAAACGCTCGGCATTTCTGGACGAATTGGAAAGCGACGGTGCGGTGGCCGTCACCACCGTGGACGGACGACCGATCCGCGAACAGCGTTGCCCCGCGTGCGATACCGGCGTGATCGTGAAGCGTAACGGCAGGTATGGCGCGTTCCATTCCTGCTCCAGTTACCCGCGCTGCGAATACAAACCCAGGCAGGTCGCCGCCGCCCATTAACCCGGATGACGGTAGAGCCGAGCCATGCTCGGCTGGCGCCGTCCCGTAGAGCCGAGCTCTGCTCGGCTACGCGCCATTTTTGGTAGAGCCGAGCCATGCTCGGCTGCCGTCAACCCAGCCAACCACCGGCCGGCTCTACCCTTGGAGGAATGATTACAATTGGATGCGCGCGACGCTTTCCGGCGCGTCCTTAGCATCCTTCTCGCCATTCTTGATGGTCACGTACAGCACATTGTTCTGCGCATCCAGCGCCAGGCTGTTCGGGTGCGTCGGCACCGACCACGTGCCCACCGGCTGGTAACTGTCGCTGTCATAGCCGGTCACCGTACCCGCCTCTCGATTGGTCACGTACAGACGCTTGCGCGATGCGTCCAGCAGGATGCCCAGCGTGCCCGCTTCAGCCGGAATGCTCGCCAGTTCCTTGCCGCTGGTGCGGTCCAGCACCAGCACGCGCTTGCCCGGATGCTTCGATGTGAAACCTTCGATGCTGCTTCCCTAGTACTTCCGAATCATCTCCGAGCCCTGGTCGGTGACGAACAGACGCGGACCCGCAGGATCCAGCACGATGTTCATCGGCTGCTCGGCGCTGACCTTGTAACGCTCGGCCACCTTGCCGGCGGCCGTATCCACCACCACCACTTCGCCCAGCAGGTTGCTGGTGTACACGCGCTTGTTGGCCGTATCCAGGGCCAGGCCCGGTGCCTTGGCATTGCCCAGGCCGGGAATGGTGTCCAGCACCTTCAACGACTGCGTGTCCACCACGAACAGTACACTGCCCTCGCCGGAATGGCCGGTCACGTACAGGCGGTGGCTGGCGCCATCCACTACCAGTTCGCGCAGATCGTGCGTATACCCGGCCTTGCCATCCTTGCCGACCTTCTTCTCCATCAACTGCACGATGCCGATCGCCTTGCCCTGCGCGGTATCGACCACGGTTACCGAGGTATCCACGGTGTTGCCGACATACAGGCGGTCATTGGCATCGTCCAGCACGACGCCGAAACCCTTTCGCTCCAGCGGAATGGTCGCCTTCACGGCCAGCGTTTTCGGATCCAGCTTCAGCACCTGCGCCGGACCGGCGTCATCACCGAAGCCACCGGACGACGCCACGAACACCGCATCCTGCCTGGCGCTCCAGGCCAGTTCGTACAGCCCTTTGGCCACCGCGTTGCGTTGCACGGCTGAGGCCGCAAGTGCCGTCGGCACGCCCAGAGCAAAGCCGATGGCAAGCATCGCAGCCACGTAACGTCGGGCTCTGCCCGGCTGCGTAATAAAGGAAATGAGGTTCACGAATGCATCCTTGTGTGAGTCAGGGGAGTGAATCCTTGGCTCGCACGGCCGCGTGTGCAGTGTCGGGACACTGGAGCGGCCGGCCACACAAACGGAGGCGGGCTGGCTGGGTCGTGGCCATGGTAACAGGCACGTGGCAGCGGTGCTGGCGTGCCGCTACTCAGCCCTTCAACCACCGCATGGAAGCCGCAACACCCACCAGCAGCACGGCCACGCCAAGAAACGCGCCGGTCAGCCCGACAGCATGGGCGGCAAAACCAATCAACGCAGGACCCGCCAGTACGCCGGCATAACCCAACGTGGTGACAGCAGTGATGGCGATGGTTTCCGGCATGCGCGTCTGGTTTCCCGCCAGCGAAAACAACGCCGGCACGATGTTGGCGCAGCCAAGGCCCAGCAGGACATAACCCAACAGCGAAAGCTGCCAGGGCACCAGCACCGTCAAGGCGACGAAACCCGCAGCGGCCAGCAACGCACCCGCCACGATGGAGCGGATGCGGCCCAGTCGCTCGATCACCCGGTCACCCAGCAGGCGCGCCACCGTCATGGTGAAGGCGAACACCGCGTAACCCAGGCCGGCTGATTCGGCCGGCACCGCACGGACATCGCTGAGATACACCGCGCTCCAGTCCAGCATGGCCCCTTCGGCAAGGAACACCACGAACGCCAGGATACCGATGAACAACACCACGCCACGCGGCCACGCCAGCAGGGGCCCGTCGTGTGTCACCCGGTTGCTGCGCCAGTGAGCCACCGACAACAACGCGAGACAGACCATCATCGCCACACCGACGACGGCCGCCACGAACGGCGTCAACCGCACGGAAAGCAGCGCCGTCATCGCCGCCGCGCCGACAAACCCACCGATGCTGTAGAAGGCGTGGAAGCCGGACATCATGCTGCGTTTCGCTTCGCGTTCCACCACCACCGCCTGCATGTTCATCGTGCAGTCCATCGCCCCTACCCCCGCACCGAACACGAACAGCACCATCGCCAGAAGCCATGCGGTGGAGGCTACGGCCAGGAATGGCAGGCTGGCGCAGATCAGCACGGTGGTGGCAATCATCACCCTGCGGCAACCGAAGCGTGCAGCCAGCAGGCCGGCGGCCGGCATGGCCAGCAGCGAGCCCGCGCCAAGGCAGAGCAGGATCAGGCCCAGCGTGCCGTCATCCGCGCCGGTGCGCGCCTTGGCAAAGGGCACCAGCACCGCCCACAACGCCGTGGCAAAGCCAGGAATGAAGAAGGCTGCACGGGTGGCATGCTGCTGTGCGCGGGCGTTGCCGTTGGCAATGGTATTCATCTCGGAGGACTCAGAGAGCAGGACAACAAGGTCGGTCAGGGCAGCGCGCGATGCACGGCGATACCGGCATCAGCGAATGCCGCGGCATGGAGGTCCGGCGCCAACGCCTCCAGGAACACATCATCGATGTCCGCCAGCGTGGCGATCTGGAAGGTGCCCTGCGCACCCAGCTTGGCGTTGCCTGCCAGCAGGAAAACACGGCCGCTGCAGGCGATCATCGCGCGCTTCAGTGCGGCCTCTTCCGCATCCACCGCCCACGCGCCGGTCGCCGTATCCACCGCGCAGGCCCCCGGCAGGCAGACGTCGGCGCGCAGCGCCTGCATCTGCTGCAACGTCTCGGCGCCCAGGGTGCCGCCGGCGTCCGGTGACAGCGTGCCGCCGAGCATATGCACGGTGACACCATCGCGCGCGGCTGCGGCCAGAGCGATCGCCGGCGCATTGGTGATCACGCGCAGCCCCATTCCCTCCGGCAGTGCACGGGCGACGGCAAGATTGGTGGTGCCCGCATCCAGCAACACCACATTGCCCGGCTGCAGCCGTGTGCAGGCAAGGCCCGCCAGCGCTGCGCCGCCGGCGTCCTCCTTGCGCGCCCGTTCCGCGAACGGCGGCACGTGCGGGGTGGGCAGCACCGCGCCGCCATACACACGCCGGCACAGTCCCCGGGCGGCGAGGTCGCGCAGATCACGGCGGATGGAGTCTTCGGATACACCGAACTGTGCCGCCAACGCGCCCGCCACCACGCGCCCGCGCTCGCGCAGCACCTCCAGAATGACCTCGACCCGCTCAGCGGGAAAGCGATTTTCTTCCTGGCACATGGGGACGCGTTGGCGGCTGCAAGGACATCAATCATGCATAACCATGCACAAACATGCAATATCACGCATGTCAGGCGCACTGGATCACTCCGGGGGCGCCGGGGCCTGTGTTCTGCGGCGCGTACGGCGAGGTCAGCCCACAGCGTCTGGTCGCGTTTTTCCACCACGGCGTGGAGCCGTGAAGGAGGGCCATCGATGGAACGCCGGGGGGCCAATGCAGGACAGCATCAGCCGATTTCCAGCCGCGCCAGCGCATCGATCAACGCGTTCACCTGGCCCACCCGGGTGAACACCGCCGGCGTCACCCGTACGCAGCTGCCCGATGCCAGCCCATCGCGTGCGGTGGTGAAGATGCCGAAGCGCTCCTGCAGTTGCTTCTGCAGGCGCTGGTTTTCCGGCTTTCCAGCCTGGCCGCGCAACCGGAACGAGGCCAGCGCACTGGACAGCCGCGCGTCCGCCGAAGCCAACACCTCGATATGCGGCATGGCACGTGCGGCGTTTGTCCAGCGGTCGCGCAGGTACAGGAGCCGCGCACGCTTGTTGGCCACGCCGATGCGCTGGTGCAGTTCAATGGCCGCGGGCAGCGCCAGGTACGCGGCGAAGTTGGCGGTACCGGTATGCACGCGGCTGCCTATCCGGCCATCGTCGCTGCTGCCCATGTAGGGATCGATGGCTGCCACGCGGCCGCGACGGATATATACCGCGCCCACGCCCACCGGCGCGCCGATCCACTTGTGCAGGTTGATGCCCACGAAGTCCGCGTGCAGATCCGGTATCTGGTAGTCCAGCTGACCGAAGCCATGCGCGGCATCCACGATCACATCAATGCCGCGCGCACGCGCCATCTGGCTGATCTCCGCTACCGGCAGCAGCAGGCCATTGCGGTGGCTGACCTGGGTGAGCAGCACCAGCTTCAGCCGTGGCATGCGCGCGAATGCATCCGCATAGGCCTGCAGCAGCTGGTCGTGGCTCGGGTCGGCGGGCAGTGCTATCTGCTCCACCACGGCACCACGGCGCTGCCGCAGCCACTGCATGGCACTGATCATGCTGTCGTAGTCGGTATCGGCGTACAGCACCTGATCGCCGGCGCGCAGGCCGTTGTATCCGCCGATCAATGCCAGCAGCGCTTCGGTGGCGCCACGCGTGAACACGATCTCGTCCTCGCCCACGCCCAGCAATGTCGCTGTACGGGCCAGCACCTCTCGGTAAGCCCGCGGAAAGGCCTCGCGTCCATACCAGGCGTTGCCCCGGTTCACCTCGCGCGTGTGCTGCTGATAGGCCTGCAGGGTGCTGAGTCCCATCGCGCCCCAGAAGCCGTTTTCCAGATGATTGACTTCGCCGGTGATGTCGAACTGCCGCGCGACCTGTCCCCACCAGGCCTCATCGCGTGCCAGGGTCTGCGGCGGTACCGGTGGCGACGACAGCACCGGCACCGTCGCCTCCGTTCCGGCGGCCAGCACGCTGGCCGGCAGCAGCGCACCGGCCAGCAGCAACCGGCGCCGCCCCTCCTGCATCGCGCCCGGCATCAGAAGCGCAGCCGGTATTCGGCGTACAGCGTCGCGCCATCGGTGTCGTACGGCGCGTTGCGCGAATACACCAGCCCGCGGCTGGCCTGGAAGGTCGCCTCGTCCGGATAGGTGTCAAACACGTTGTCCGCGCCCACGCGCAGGCTGTGCTGCGCATTGAATGCATAGCCCACGGCGACGTCCAGGAACGCCATCTCGCCGAAGCGCTGGTAGATGTCGCCAGCGGCATTGCCACTGGAATCGGTCCACGCGCCGTAATACCGCGCCCGCGCCATCAGCGACCAGCTGCCCACATCATAGGTACTGGTGACACTGCCCTTGTGCTCCGGCAGCCGCTCTTCGAACAGCACTCGCTGGGTCTCGTTGGTCGCCACGCTGGTGCCGCCCTGGTCCACCTGGGTCCGGTTGTAGTTCCAGGCCAGTGTCAGTCCCAGCTGGCCCTCGCCAAGCGCACGCTGGTAATTGCCCACCACGTCCACGCCGCGCGTCGTCGTGTCGAAATCATTGGTGTAGTAATTGACCGTGGTGAAGCCCATCGGATTGGGCGTGCCGGCCGGCACCGCGAAGCTGGCGGACTGGCTGAAGCGGTCGGTCAGCTTGATGTCGTACACATCCACCGAACCGGACAGACCGGCATCGTTGCGCCAGGTCAGGCCCAGCGACGCAGTACGGGACTGCTCCGGTGTCAGCGGTTTCGCCCCAAGCTGCTGCGCCAGCGGGTCGGTCGGCGACAGGCGGCCACTGGTGAAGATCTGCAGGGTGCGCGTGTCCAGCCCCTGCACCGTGCTGGTGGTATGCAGCTGACCGGGCGTGGGTGCACGGAAGCCGGAGGCAAGCGTGCCGCGCAGCGCCACGTCCGGCGTTATCTCGAAGCGGGCGGACAGCTTGCCGTCCAAGGTCCGCCCGAAGGACGAGAAATGCTCGTAGCGCGCGGCGGCACCCAGGCTCCAGCGCGCGGCCAGCGGCATTTCCACGTCCAGATAGGCGGCCTTGCTCTGTTGCGACCAGCTGCCCGCCTGACGATCGGAGAACCCGGGCGCACCGTTGGCATTGGCTTCCAGGCCGGCCGCAGCGCCCGGCCCCACCGCATACGATGCCGGGTCGCCCGCCTTCACGGCATAGGTTTCCTGGCGGTACTCGGCACCGAACGCCACGTTGACCGGCGCCTCCAGCGCGCCAACGTTCCATGCGTAGTTGAAATCCGCGTTGACGTTCCTCTCCGTCTGGGAAAGGCGCCCCAGGTAGAAGCGCGTCGGGCTGTCCGGTCCCAGCGAAGCGTTGATGCTGTTGCCCAGCGTGTAGTCGATTTCATTGCGGCCATAGGAGGCGCTGACGTCCCAGCGGAAATCGCTGCTGAACTCACCGCGCACGCCCGCCACCATCTGTACGTCGTCCTGCTCGTTTGCATAGCGCGGGCTGAAGCCGGTGGGATAGATGTCGCGCAGGTTCCAGCCAGGAAACAGCGGTGTGGTGCGGTACGCACCGGTGGTGGTGTCCGGATTGCGCCAGTTGAAATCACTGACGCCTTCACTGTGCCCGTACAGGCCGAAGGCATACAGCGCCGTTGCCTCGTCCACGAAGGATTTCAGGTTGAAGCCCAGCCGCCGGCTCTCCAGCTCCGGCTGGCCCCAGCGCTGCACCGGATCCGGCACATCCAGCTCGGGATGCGCCACCTGGAACGCAATGGCATCGGCACGCTGGCGTGTCCGCGAGGTGAGATCGGAATTGGAGCTTTCCGCAAACAGCACCAGGCTGCCGTACTCGCCCAGCTGAAAGCCGGTGCGCGCACTGAAATCACGCGAGGCACCATCGCCCTGCGCGTACTGCGAATAGCCGACCGCCAGCTCGCTGCCGGGCTCGTCTTCCAGGATGATGTTGATGACGCCGGCGATGGCATCGGAACCGTACTGTGCGGACGCGCCATCGCGCAGCACCTCGATGCGTTTCACCGCCGTGGCCGGAATCTGCGCCAGGTCCGCCGCCTGCGCACCGCGGCTGCCCAGCAAGGCGCTGCGGTGGAAGCGGCGACCGTTGACCAGCACCAGCGTCTGGTCCGGCGACAGCCCACGCAGCGTCGCCGGACGCACGAATACCTGGCCATCGGCCATCGGCATGCGCTGCACCACGAAGGACGGCACCAGCTGCGCCAGCACGTCGGTGAGGTCGCTGGACTCCACCGACTGGATTTCCTGCTTGCTGAAGACATCCACCGGCGCCAGCGTGTCGAACTGGGTGCGGTTGGACGCTCGCGTTCCGGTGACCAGCATCGTATCCAGCTGTGTCGCCGGCGCAGGCGCCGCAGTGGGTGCGGCGGCGAACGCGGAAGCACCCGCGCATGAAGAAACGGCCACCACAATGGCACGACACAACACACGGCTCTGCACGAAACGCTCCACGCACGACAAGGAAGCCATGCAGTGTGGTATCAGCGCGTTTCCACGGTGTTACACCTGCGGCGACGCACGGCGTGTAGCGGCGCGTAGTGCCGCATTATCGGGGCGTCACCTCCATGCAGCCTTCCGCTTCATTCTCGTGATGGACTGGACGCCGAGATCTGCGTGCCGGCGGCAGTGCGGACCGTGTGCAGCAGTGCAGTCGCTACGGTATGGCGTGCATCCAGTTCGTAGTCAATGGATGAGCCGTCGTCCATGACCAAGCGGAAAACCAGACGCGCGTGGTCCTGCAGCCCCAGCACGTTGGAACGCACGTCCGTCAGGTCGACCAGCGCGCGGGTGATCAATGGATCCACGACGCGGTTGATGATGCTTTCGTCGGCAAGACGGGAGCCGATCTGCGCGTTCAGATTGTAGTCGTGTACTACATCATCTGCGGTCCGGTCCGTCGCTACAGGCAGATGGAGCGCGCTCACGGGCACGGTGTACATCGGGCGGAGGCTGTTGTTGGCTGCGCGGTAGAATTTCTGCGCCCTGTCCAGTTCGGCAACAGCGATCCGGCTCTCCACCTTCCTGGCCGCAGGCCACTCCAGCGCGCCGGCAACGCCGTTTCCGTGCTCGCTACGGGGTGGGATCCACCAGGTCTGCACCCGGTTGGCGCCCAGGTTGTATACGTGGAAAGACCCGCCCTTGACAGTCTGCGTGGCCAGTTCCACGGCCTGTGCCAGGAACTGCGCATCCTCGACGCAGGCCGCGCATTCGATCGCATTTACGTCATGCGAGGCGGCAGATCCATTGACCATGGCAAATCCTGTCAGCGCAATGGCCAGCATTCCCTTGTACATGATGAATTCCCTTGTCTGCCGTTCATGGATCCTGGCACTGGATACAGGGTACAGCCGATCCATGATCGCTGGTAACAGCAGGCGCTGCGGAGTGTAGCTCGACACTACCCGGCCCGGGATGCCGACGGATCTGCAAACACCCTCGACTGGCGTCCACTCAAGAAATCCGTCTCCTCGCCGATAGGGCCTTGCCAGGAACCATTTGACAAGGATCGGTGATGAACAAGGAATACGCCAAGGCGGCGGCGAGCTCGGTGGTAATCAATCCCATGCGGTTGCCCAATACCCTGCACCTTGCGCTGGGTGTGGCATCCATCGTGATGGGCGGTGTGCTGCTGCTCGGCATCACCAATGCTGACACCGTGCGCAGCATGGGGGTGGGCGCGCTCGGCCGACTCAGCACCGGCATGCTGATGCTGTTGCTCGGCGGCGTACACATCAGCCTGGCAATGCGCTATTTCCGCTTCACCCTGAATCAGGGTGACGCCGGTGAGATCGCGGTACCACTCGGCACGAGCGACCGCAACACCCACCTCTTCAATGTCATCAACAAGGGTGTGGTCAATCATGAACGCCCTTCCGATCCGCTGCTCAGCGTGCTGTATGGCCTGGTGCCCCATCTCAGCCACGCGCCCGCCACACTCCGGCGCCACGCCGAGATGCAGCTGCAGCGCGTGGTCTACCTCGCCGCGCTGATGGGCAGCTTCGGACTCGCGTGGGTGTTCGCGCAGCCGGTTGCTTTCGCGTGGATGGCCGCCTTCTATTTCATCCTGGCCATCATCGTGCTCAAGCCCTTGACCACGCTCGCCGCCATCCGCCGGGGAGTGATGGAATCGGCGGCCAGTGCAGCGCTGCCCCCGCCCCGGTGGCGGGCGGTCGTGGGCCTGGTGCTTCTGTCCATCGCCGGCCCCCTGGCCATCACCCTGTCACCGCTGCAGGTTCCGGCGCCACCGTTCGCCACCGCAACCGTGGCGCTGCCCACGCTGGCGGTGCTGGGCGGCGCCCTGATTGCCAGTGCGCTGTTCACCGTCGCCCTGATTGCGCAGACGCAGCAGTACGCCTCGTCCGGGGCACGTTGCGTGCCGCGCGAAGACATGGAACTGCACGACCTGACCGATGGCCTGATCGAGCACTGGTACAGCCGGCTGCCGTATCCACGCAAGGACTACATCAAGAGCCACTCCGTGACCCACAGCAAGCACGAGGGCCTGCTGTTGTGCGAAACCGAGCCCGTGGCACGCGCCGACCAGACCGCCAGCACGTTGCGGGCTGCCTTTGAAAGCGCTTGGAACTCGCCTGTGCAACGCCCATTACTGGGTCTTGGTCTGTTTGGGTCATTGCTGGGCCTGAGTGGATTGGTCTTCGCTTTCGTCTACACGCGCAGCAGCGGGCACGCCATGATGGGCCTGATCGCGCTGGGTTTCATTTCCGCTTCGCAGTTCGCGATGGCATCTGCTCACGAGCTCTGGAACCGCGTCGATTTCACTTCCACGCTGTACTACATGCGTTACGTGGGTAACTTTGAAAGTCAGGGCAGGACGCTGGGCACCCATAAGGATTCCGACGCCCGGCTGTCTGACCGTGCGCTCAAGTTCGTGACGCTGAAAGTGGAAGTCTGCGTGGCCCAGCTGGAATCGACTGCGTTTCGCGACGGCCTCCGCCACATTACCGCCATCGACCTTCTCCCCGACGCCAGCATGCAGCAATTTGGTCAGATGGAGGACTACGTCAAGGGCGTTGGTGAGCGAAGCAAGGCGTTTGACGAAGAGCAACGGCAGATCCGCCATGCCTTGGCCAGTGAACGCATCCAGCCGCCTGCGCTGCCGCAGCCGGCGGGCCAACTCACCGACGGGATGACTGAGACCCCTTAGCGCTGGTCGGTGCACGCGGGCGGCGGTTGGCTGTCTGCAGCGCGCCATGGTCGAGCACCTGCAGATGGCATCACGCGCATGGCAATCGATCCGATCACTGCCCATGGATTGAAGGACACGAGCGCCAGCACCATTGCCGACCATGTTGCTCTTGAGCGCCCCATGCCCAAAAGCAGCCTGTTATCGCTGAATCACGTTGGCATCGGCGCCTAACGGTTCCGGCCTGCTACCTGCCAACACGGGCGCGTATACCGTCCAGCAGCAGATCCACACCGGCCAGGAAATCCTCGCGGTCATCGTGGTCGGCGAAGTGTGCTGCCACGCTGCGGGTGAACGGATACACCTGCGCATCCAGTGCTGCCCAGGTCTCTGCCACATCGTTCAGCACGCGCGTGCGGTCCAGGCCCTGTCGCTGCGCGAGCTCGGCATTGGCCGCGTTCTGGGCACCCACGCCCAGCACATACCCCAGCAGTGCAGACGCGGTGGACCAACGCGCCGTGTCCGCCACGCCCAGCTTCATCAAGGGCTGGCCCAGCGCTTCCAGTATCCGTACAGCGGGTAGCTGTCCCGGCGCCCGCGCCAGTGCAGTGCCGGCCCAGGGATGCACATCCAGCGTGTCGAACAGCGCAGCCGCGACTGCCCGCACTGTCTGCTCCGGTGGTGCAGCGGCTACTGCGGTGGCCAGCGCGTCGGCGATGACCGCATCGCAGGCAGCGGTGAGCAGATCGCTCTTGTCGGCGATGTGCCAGTAGATGGCACCCGCGCCGGTCGCCAGCCGCTCGGACAGCGCCCGGAACGTCAGCCCGCCTTCCCCGCCCGCATCCAGCAGCGCGATCGCTTCGCGGACGATGCGCTCGCGGGAGAGCGGGTTTTCACCTTTCTGACGCCTGTCCTTCTTTTCCATCCGGCCATCTTGACATGAATGGAATGCCGTTCCAATACTATGGAACATCATTCCATTAACGGCTGAAGGACACCATGCACGCAGATATCGCCATCATTGGCGCCGGATTGGGCGGCCTTACCCTGGCGCGCGTGCTGCACACGCACGGCATTGCGGCAACCGTCTACGAAGCCGAAGCGTCGGCGGCAGCACGTTCGCAGGGCGGCATGCTGGATATCCACGAACACAACGGCCAGCGTGCGCTGCGTGCCGCCGGCCTGTTCAACGCCTTCCAGTCCATCATCCATCCCGGCGGGCAGGCCACTAGGGTGCTGGCAGCCGATGGCCGCGTACTGTTCGAAGAGGGCGACGATGGGCGCGGTGGCCGGCCGGAAGTGCGGCGCGGCGAGCTGCGGCGCATCCTGCTGGAATCGCTGCCGCCGGGCACCGTGCGCTGGGGGCATAAGCTGGCCGCGGTGGACGCACTGGGCAATGGCCGGCACCGTCTGCATTTCATCGACGGCACCCATGTGGACACCGGTCTGCTGGTGGGCGCGGACGGTGCGTGGTCGAAGGTGCGTCCGCTGCTGTCCGCCGCCACGCCGGTGTACACGGGCCTGACGTTCGTTGAAACGTATCTGCACGACTGCGATGCCGCGCACCCTGCAAGCGCGGAGGCGGTGGGCACCGGTGCGATGTTCGCGGTGACCCCCGGAAAAGGCATCCTGGCGCACCGCGAGCCGGGCGGCGTGCTGCACACCTATGTCCACCTGCACAGGCCCGCCGCATGGCTGGATGCCATGGCGACCGCCGAACCTGCTGTGCTGCGTGCCGAGGTTGCCGGTGCCTTCGCCGGATGGGCGCCTGCGTTGACCGCACTCATCACCGATGCACAGACGACACCCGTGCTGCGGCCCATTCATTCCCTGCCCGAGGATCACTGCTGGACGCGTACCCCCGGCGTGACGCTGCTGGGCGACGCCGCGCATCTGATGCCGCCATCCGGCGAAGGCGCCAACCTTGCCATGTGGGATGGTGCCGAACTGGCTGAAGCGATCGCACGTCATGCGGGAGACATCGAGGCTGCGCTGTCTGCCTACGAACGCGACCTGTTCCCGCGAAGCGCTGCCGAAGCGAAGAGCGCAGAGGAGCTCACCCGCATCATGTCCGGCGACGACAGCCCGGAAAGTCTGGTGGCGTTCTTCCAGCATGGCGTGACGCCCTGAGAGGGACGCGGCGGACGCATCGGGCACTGGCGCGGAGTGAAAGTACTGTCGTCTGTGGCTTGTGTGCGTATCGCCGCCCTGGTGCTTTTTTGCGTTTGCTACCTTGCCTCTTGGCGGCGGGTTGCGACGTATGCGACGCGCGCGTTGTGCGTCAGTTCCTGTGATGGTCCGCAGATTTCCTCATGTACACAGGTACTTTGGGCTGTGCAGGATGATCGGGCCAGGTGACGAAGATCACCGGCCGGGATTGGCATCCTGTCTAGAGGTAATCCTTAAGCTCTGTTTTGCCCCCTTGGGCACGGCGGAGAATGCACTGTCCTGTCAGTTCAATGGCGGGCGGTGCGTGGGGATCTCCTCGATCCGCCGGTTTTTTTGATTGCCTCTACCGGTATGCCAACCCGCACCGCCCGCCACCTCGCGCCCTGGCGCAGGTGGCCTTACGCCATGCGAGGTTCATCGATGCAGCACGACACCCTGGGCGGCAAGCGCCTGTACGCATTGATCGGCGAAGACGTCCGCGACCTGCCCGCCCCATTCCTGCAGAAGCTTGAACTCCTGCTGCAGCAGCAACAGCGCGAAGCGCCGCCACCATCTCCCGCGCGGCTCACGCTGGTGCGTCCTGACGAAGGCTGCGATGCGGCTGACTTGCGCGAACAGGTGATTGCGCGCTGGCGGAAGGATTCAATCGTGTTCCGTCGCACCCTGCAGAGCCTGAGCGCCATTCTGGAAATCCTGCAGGCCGCCCACATGGACGTGCCCGATGAGCACGGCGAAACGATGCTCGCACCGCACCTGGTGGAGGGGTTGCTCGCCGCCGGGCGGGGCCTGGCGGATACCACGCTCAGCGCGCTGGACGGCGCGCACTGATGGACGGCGATGATGAAGCGGTTACGCAGAGCACTGAGGCGGAGGATTTCAATGCACACGGCACCCCAAAACCCCGACCGATGGCGCTCGTGTTTCGACAGGACACTCCACAGGTACTTCGGCGTCACACTTACCGATATCGGCGCCGACGAGATCATGCTGGCGCCCTACGCGGACCTTTCCCCCGAGGAGGCTGCGTTCGCTTTTGCGCTGGATTAAGACCTTGATCGGGTGGATTGGTGGACGAGTAGCGCGCGGTAATCTTCGGTGTCACGTCGGATCTAGGCACCAATGACATGGTTTTTTCGGCCCCTTGTCGACAGGCTGAAGCGTGCGCGCCTCCAGCCAGCTTCAACGTTGTATGTGGTGCCGACGTGATGCAGCCGGTGCAGTTGCATGACTTGAATCAATGCAACCAGGCTCACTCGGTCGGATGCTTCGGGATGACTTAACGCATCGCTCCCGGAGACCCGCACATGCCAACAATCGTCCCCGTACACCAACAGCCGCTTCTGCCCACACACGTGCGGTCCCCGCCCGCGCCTGTGCTTCACGCCGACAATCCAGCCCCTTCCAGCAGCCACACCGACCTATCAGTCCCGCGTCTTAGAGGAATCTGCAACTGCGCGCCCGAGTGGTCTACGGTTCGCAGGACAGTCATCGGTGCAGCTGCAGTGATTGGCGTGTTCTCGCTGCTGTATGTCACGGTGTTGCAGAGCCCACTGCATTGGGACCATCCGTCACAACAGGCCGGGGCGTCACAAGCCAGGCTGCAGAGTGGGCTGGACGCTGCTCAGAAGCATGGGTGAGGGCCGCGCCCTCGCCCTGATCAAGAGCATTGCTGGCCTGGGCTCTCGGTGGGCGGCCGCGTTTACACCACGCAGCCGGTGAAAGCCAAGGTGGGCCCGCGCACCGCTTAATGTTCTCGGTCAATCTGGACTACAGCCAGATCGGCCCCTTCGACGATGGCGCGGTGATGGTCAGCAGGCGCTGACTTTCGTTAGAGACCGCACCACCCGGCGATCAGGCGATCATCCTGCGCGCATAGCCGAGGATGGCTACCGGGCAGGTGTCGATCGAGCTGCACGACTTGGACCAGGTGTGCATTGGCGACTACCTCGATCCTCGGCGTCACGGGGACTGGCACAGCTCGTGGTGATGCCCCCGTGGCCGGGGCTCACGCGCTATGCGGTGGACCAGGCCGCGAGGAACTCTTATGTGCTTGCCGGATGGCGTGTTGGTGAAGCGTGGACAGCTGGTGGGTGCGAGTGGAGAGCGCGTTGCAGTGGTCGGCTTTCCTTTGTGGAAGGGAAAGCTGGAATTACGATGGATATGATCTATGCGCGGGTTATGTTGTGGGATTGCGGTGGCGGCACAAAGTCCGGCGTTAAGCCGTGCACTGGCCTTGGCCGGAGGGAGCACTGACTGAAGCAGACAATTCCGCGCCCGTCCCATTTACTGAGATTCTCCTCTGACACGGTGAACCGCCCGCCCGTAAGGATCATGCGGATAAGTATCCAAGCGAAGTGGCGGGAGGTCCAAAGTTCTGGTCTATTGGGACCTCCCGCCATAGCCCGATATGGCCCAAGCCTGCGTTGGGCCGAAGCGCCGGGACGGCGCGCCGAGACTAAAGGATCAGCGACAGGAGCCCCTTCCCTGGTATGATTCCGTCAGGCGTCGGGGGGCGCGGCTCAATCATGCAGATTAGAGCGCTGAACCCTGTCGCAGACAGGTTCGGGTGGGCACTTTGAGGCAGGAGTGACTACCCTCTCTAAACGCGAAAATGAACAAGGGAATGATCGCGCGCAGATGGACTCTTCACGATGGCCCGCTATCCAAGCCTCCTCCAATTACGATGCCGTCGCTGGCCTGGATCTCGATTTTCTCCCGGTGACTGGAAATCCATTCGGCGAGCTGATCTATCGTGGCCGCCGGATCAAGCCGGATTGCGCACTCCCATACCACCGCTACCCGCCAGCCCAGACTCAGAAGATCCCTGACGGCAGCCAGATCCCGCTGCCGATTGGCAGAGAGTTTTCCGTCCCAGAACTCTGTTCTTGTCTTCGGCAGCCTGAAGAGAGGGCAACCTTCATGGCGGTGCCAGAAGCAGCCGTGTACGAACACCACCGCCTTCCATTTGGGGAGCACAAGGTCAGGCTTACCTGCCAGACCTTTCGTGTGAAGGCGAAAGCGGAAGCCGCGCGCCCAAAGCTGCGTTCGGACAATTATCTCCGGCTTGGTGTTCTTGCCCCTGATCCTCGACATCAGTGCTGACCGAACAGCCGAGCTCATCACATCAACCATCTTGCAGAGACTCCGTCTTGACCGCAGTACGTAAGCCTATCGGTGTAATTGACATCTTCGCCGGCCCCGGAGGCCTCGGCGAGGGGTTCAGCAGCTTCAAGCCCGAAGAAGGTGCGAAGTATCCCTTCGAACTCGCGGTATCCGCTGAAATGGAGAAGTCTGCGCATTCGACTCTCCTTCTCAGAGCCTTCTATCGCCTGCTCATCCGCCGGGAAGGCGAGGTTCCACGAGATTACTACGACTATCTGGATGAAATTGCGAAGGGCGAGGCGCTTCCTCCCGCCGTACATTTCGGAAACGGTCGATGGAGCGACCTGTGGGCCGACGCTGAGCGAGAGGCACTCAACCTCACCCTTGGAGAAGAGAAGGACAATCAGGCCCTCTACTCAAGGATCAACGAGGTCAAGGAACAGTACGAAAAGATGATCCTCATCGGAGGCCCCCCGTGTCAGGCGTACTCGATCGTGGGTCGGGCTCGCCAGCGGCACGTGGAGGGGTTCTCCTCAAGAGGGGACAAGAAGCATTTCCTCTACAAGCAGTACCTCGGGCTTCTCGACGAGTTTTCCCCTGCTGTCTTCATCATGGAGAACGTCAAGGGGATCCTTACTTCGAAAGTTGGCAACAAGGAGATGTTCGCTGCAATCATGCGCGATCTCTCAGACCCTGCTGCAGCCCTGAAGAGGGAAAAGAAGGAGGGAAAGAACGGGTATCGCTATGTTCTTCTCCCTATTCACGTCGAGGAGAATCAGAAGCGGACCAAGGAACTTGTCGTAGAAGATCCTTCTGCATTCATCATCAAATGTGAGAACCACGGAATTCCTCAGGCGAGACACAGGGTCATCATCATGGGCGTCAGGGAAGACCTCGTTCCCGATGGCATTCAGGACCTGCCCGGCCTCAACGTCGCAGAGCCGGTCAGTGTCAAAAAAGCCCTCGAGGGACTCCCCCGGCTGAGAAGCGGACTGAGTCGCAAACAGGACGATCCCGACGAATGGCGAAGGGCCATGGAGTTGGAACGGGATCGCGTGGTCCGAATTCTGGGCAACTCCCATCCGGAGCTGATCGCTAAGCTCAGCTCAATTATCCCTTCCGGCGGACTTCCGCGCGGCTCGATCAAGTACACCAAGGACAGCAACCCCTACGTCAAGCAGCTCAGGAGCGACTCGCAGCGTTCCGTACTCAACCATGAGACGCGGGGCCACATGAAGTCCGACCTCGGACGCTACCTTTTTTGCGCGACGTTTGCCCGCGAGCACTACAGGTCGCCGACCAGCCGTGATTTCCCGAAGAAGCTCGCCCCTGACCACTTGAACTGGGAGAGTGGCTCATTCTCGGATCGCTTCCGTGTTCAACTCAGGGGCAAGCCATCAAACACGGTGACCAGCCACCTTTCGAGGGACGGTCATGCGTTCATCCATTGGGATCCTCGTCAGTGCCGAAGTCTCACAGTCAGAGAGGCTGCCCGGCTGCAGTCGTTCCCGGACGACTACGTATTCCTCGGCAATAGGACGCAACAGTTTGTACAGGTCGGAAACGCAGTTCCGCCTTTGATTGCCAGACAGATCGCCAGAGTCGTGTGGTCGATACTCAACTAGGCCACGGGTTCAACAGGGGGAACCAATGAATCAAGGGGAAATGGAGTCCCTGGGCTCTACAGATATCCGGGATGGCAGTGAAGCCAACACCGGGCATCAGCGGCATTCATCGCTGAAGCCGCTCCTTCGACTCGCCGCGCTTCGCGGCGATGAGGAGCATGTGTTGCGCTACCTCCAACTCGGGGGTGACGTAGAGGCGCGTGACCAACAGGGGCGGACACTGCACATGCTCGCCGCCTCCAAAGGGCATCTGGATCTCTGCCGCCTGATTTCGGAGCACGCTCTCGAGATTGAGCGTCTGGCACTCCAGAAGGCTGACGATTCAGTAGCCACGCTGGACGGGCTGCGGAGCAACGGGCGCGATGGCGGATTCGCGGATTCTGCTCAACCGCGAGCTACCGACGCTACACAGAAATCCTCTTCTGAAGGTGAAGAATTCGCATCAGATTTCTTTGCGGCTTGGGAAGAAGAAGTAGCGACCGAAGCACCGTTGGAGGATCCCTCGCTTAGGTCGACAATACAGATCGTGCAGGAGGTGATTTCCAGGCACGTGATTGTGGACAAGGATGAGGACTGGAATGACTTGGCGAGACTGCTCCCAAGTCACGCCGAGATCTCACTGATCCGGGAGCTCAATCACAGCTCAACCCATGACCTCTTCGAAGCGCTGATCCGCCGTGCCCGGGCGGAGGGCAACTTCAACCCTCAGGACCTCGAAGTCATCTCCCGTGAGATTGAAGGCGATGAGAACGGCGATACATTTCGCCAGCTCACGGTCCTCATGGGCCAGATTGATGCTGTGCCAGAAGAGAATGATGAATGGTTACCGCCTCTGCATTTACACCAGGAAAGCGGACCAACATCGGATAGCGGTATTGGTGAACTGGAGGAGTTCATGCAGGACCTGTCGTCCAGGACAAACGATCCCTACTTCCACTTCGCAAAGACTGCGCAATCGTCTGTTCTGCTGGACCGTACAGGGGAGGAACGCATCGGGCTTCTCCTGGACCTGTCTCTCAGGGATGCATATCGCGCTATCGCTGAAAGTCCCCACGCAGTCGCGTCCATAGCAGGCCTCGCGACAGACTTTCATCGAGGACGTGTCTCATTGGGCCAGATCAGCCATATAAACAGTGAGGATGAAGATCGGCCCGGCGAACCTGTTGAGGCCTCCGATGAATCCGAAGGTGATGGCTCACCCGCTTGGTCCGTCACTGGATCAAGCCTGAGTGACATGCTGGACAGCGCACGCTCAAGTTGCCTGGATTTTCATACAAACCCAGACAATCAGAGCTTGGCGCGAGACGCCTTGGCAGCCATATCATCCTTGGAGCTGACCTCATCGGCCGTTAAGCGCTTTGACAAGGAGTTCGAGGCAGCAGGGAGCACAAGCGCATCACTGCGTAGAGCAATTCAGCGTCTGTCACGCCTTGAGCTCGAAATGTTCCACGCCAATATTCGACTCGCAGTGCATGTGGCAGACAACCACGCATGGAGCACGCTGCCCCGCATGGACCGAATTCAGGAGTCCCTTATGGGACTGCTGAAGGCTATCGACAGATTCGATTACGGAAGGGGCAACAAGTTTTCGACCTACGCAATGTGGTGGCTGAAGCAGTCCGTTCGACGGGCAATCGGTGACAAGGCGCGCGTGATAAGGCTGCCGATCCATGTCATGGAAAAGGTCGACAAGGTTTCCAAGGCGGCAAGGGCCCTCGGCGAGGACTCATTCGATCACCTGCGCGCTCAGGATATCGCCAACGTCTGCGATCTATCCGCTGGGGATGTAGCGAAAGTACTTAATGTGGCGCACGACGTGCTCTCCTGGGATCAGCAGGATGAGACATCAGACCTGATCCTCACTACTCCGGACAGCTCTAATTCGCCGGAAGAATTCACAGATTATCATCTCCGGAAGCGTGCAATCGCTGATTGTCTCAGGACTCTCGGCTCAAGAGAGGCCGAAGTTATCCGACATCGGTTCGGCTTGATCGACGGCAATGACAAGACACTGGAGGAAGTCGGCCAGATCTTTGGCGTAACGCGAGAACGGATACGTCAGATTGAGTCCAAAGCCCTAAGACTAATGCGGCATCCAGCCCGACGCCTCAATGAACTGGTCAATGGTAAGCCGGAGAGTGGCGATGCAGTGGAATCTTAGCGAGAGGCCACAAGGCAGAAATGCGCCACCCAGGGCTGACGCCATGGTTGAGGCCCTGCGCGGCCTGGGCTACACGACGGCGACGGCATTGGCAGATCTGGTGGACAACAGTATTTCCGCTGGCGCGGGCGAAGTAGAGATCGGTTTCAATTGGTCAGGCGCTGACAGCTGGATTTCCATCGCAGACGACGGCAGAGGGATGAACGATGCCGAACTCTTCAGCGCGATGCGCCTCGGAGGCCGCAATCCGTTGGAAACCCGGGACGCATCGGACTTGGGCCGCTTTGGCTTGGGATTGAAAACGGCATCTTTCTCCCAAGCCAGAAGACTGACGGTTCTGAGCACCAAGGATGGCCGATCGAGCTGCCTACGCTGGGATCTTGATGCACTGGCTTCAGATCCGAACGGCGAGTGGAACCTTCTTGATGGACCAGAATCGTCCTCCGAAGCACGGCTCGTCCAAAATATTGCTCAGGTGTCAGGGACCGTGGTTCTGTGGGAACAACTTGATCGCATCGTCACCGATGGCTTCACAGGTAGACATTTTCTTGACCTCATTGACGACGTGGAACGTCACCTCGCAATGATCTTCCACCGATATCTGGACGGTAGTGGCCCTGGCATTGATCTTCGCATCAACGGAAAAGCCATTTCTCCTTGGGATCCTTTCCTCTCAGCGAACCCGGCAACTTGGAGGTCACCCGAGTCAAGCGTTGGAGAAGGTGGCCTGAGAATCACAAGCCAGGCTTTTGTTCTCCCCCACAAGGACCGCCTGGACGACAAGGCCTACGCCGAAGCGGGTGGAATCGAGGGCTGGTCAAGTCAACAGGGCTTCTACATCTATCGTGGCCGGCGACTTCTTGTTGCAGGCAGCTGGCTAGGCCTTGGTCGTGGGCGCTCCTGGTCCAAGGACGAGGCTCACAGGCTTGCGCGCATCCGGCTGGACCTGCCCAATGATCTCGATGCGCAATGGAAGATCGATATCCGCAAGTCATCAGCCCATCCTCCGGCTGCGTTACGGGAACAGCTTTACCGATTGGCCGAGGACGCCCGCGACAGAGCGCGCAAGGTATTCCTGCATCGCGCGCACTCGAATTCATCGCTGGGTCGCCGCGACGAGGTTTTACCCGTGTGGCAGTCGAGGGAGACAGCAGCAGGGCGGCGGTACCGTGTCGACCGTGCGCATGTGGCGGTGAAAGAACTGCTGGACCACGCCGAATTCGGCGCCAAGGTCGAAATTATGCTGCGCATCCTCGAAGAGACAATTCCCGTGCAGAGAATCTGGCTTGAGGCCGCGGAAAGCGGAGAGCATGCAAAGGGGGGATTCACAGGAGAACCAGACGACACGGTTCATGAAGTTCTCAATGCGATCTACCGGAGCCTGGTGGAAAAGAAGGGCATGTCGCCGAGCATGGCGAAGCGTCAACTTCTAAGGACAGAGCCTTTCGACCTCCATCCAGATCTGGTCAAGAACTTGCCGGACAACATCTCCAAGGACTGAAGAGAGAACCATGACTGACTCAAGCGAAAGCAGTGTTATCAAGATCGTCCAGGAACTTCTTGCTGGCGAGAAGGATTCAGGACCCATCACTCCCATGTTGATCGACGAGAAGATCAGCCTGGTACTGATGCTGAATCCAAAGTGGGCAGTCGATCTTGATCGTAATGCAGTTACCGATGAGCTTATCCGGCGCTTCAGCGTGTGGATCGGTGATGACGTTAGTCTCTCCGATGACAGCGGCCATGAGCCTTGGCTCGACTCCTCGAGAAAGGAGGATTGGCGCTACTGGCAGCGGTACCGGGAGATGCTCGAGAAGGATTTGTCTTGGGACATCGCAGACAAGTTGGACAAATCGACTGACAAGATCCTTGGCATGCTTGAGGATCCGCTGCGTTCTGGTCAGTGGAGCCGCCGGGGACTGGTTGTCGGTCACGTGCAGTCAGGCAAGACGGCGAGCTACACCGGCCTGGTATGCAAGGCGGCCGACGCCCAGTACAAGATAATCATCGTCCTCGCCGGCCTGCACAACAACCTGCGATCCCAGACCCAGATTCGTCTGGAGGAGGGCTTCCTAGGGTATGAGACCAGTTCTGCGCATGAAGTACTCAAGCGCGTGGGCGTCGGTTTGATCGACAGTGACATCTCCATCAAGCCCAACTGTGCCACAACTCGAGCTGACAACGGGGATTTCGGCGGGCGAGCGGCAACCCAGCTTTCCATCAGCCCCGAACAGCGACCTTGGCTGTTTGTTGTAAAGAAGAACAAGTCTGTGCTCGTCAGACTTCTCAAGTGGATTCAAGCACACGTTGCGGATGCCCCCATTCAGGGAACGGAATCCAGTTCAACGAACAAGAAGGACCTCCCCGTTGTAGCCAAGAGGGCCACCAAATTTCCGTTGCTCATCATTGATGACGAAGCAGACAATGCCTCGGTTGACACCGGTGAAATGGTGGTGGACGAAGAAGGGAATGCAGATGAAGAGCATGATCCAACAACGATCAACAAACTGATCCGCCGCATTCTCAATTCCTTCTCTCGCTCAGCCTACGTGGGCTACACCGCCACGCCGTTTGCAAACATCTTCATTCATGAACGCGGCGAGACTCGGAACGAAGGCCCGGACTTGTTCCCCTCTGCCTTTATCCAGAACCTGGCTGCACCCGACAATTACGTTGGTCCTACAACAATGTTCGGGCGGGCTTCCCCTGAGGGTCGTAAAGGGCAGCTTCCCCTTATCCGACCTGTGGATGACTATCAGTCAGAGGGCAAGTCAACGGGATGGATGCCTGTTGGCCATAAGATCCACCATGTCCCTGTATGGAGCAAGGAACATGCACTACCCCCAAGTCTGAGGGAGGCAGTCGACTCCTTCATCTTGGCGTGCACGATCAGGAAGCTCCGTGGCCAGGGAAAGAAGCATTGCTCGATGCTTGTGCACGTTACACGATTCAACAATGTCCAGAAGTCGGTAAGAGCTGACATTGACGATTACATCAAGCATGCACGGCAAGCGATTGGGCGCGGGATCGAACACGCCGAAACTCTATCCAGCCTGCAGGACCTCTGGAATCGTGACTTCCTTCCTGCTTCTGCCACGGTTCGCGAGCTTGGCTTGGGTGACGTTCCCGGCGCAGAAGAGTCTTGGCAAGACGTCGTGTCGGCGCTGCCTGGGGTACTCGATGACATCGAAGTTCGAATGATCAACGGAACTGCCAAGGACGCTCTCGATTACGAGCAGAACAAGGATCGAGGTCTCAAGGTGATCGCCATCGGTGGCGACAAGCTTGCGCGCGGACTTACGCTGGAGGGGCTCTGCACCAGTTACTTCCTGCGCGCATCAAAGATGTACGACACACTGATGCAGATGGGTCGATGGTTCGGCTATCGACCGGGCTACCTCGACCTCTGCCGCCTCTACACCTCACCGGAGCTTATTCGCTGGTTCAAGCACATCTCTGATGCCTCAGCAGAGCTAAGAGAAGAGTTCGATCTCATGGCCAACTCCGGAGCCACCCCCAGGGAGTTTGGACTGAAGGTCCAATCGCACCCAGAGATGATGGTCACCTCGCAGATCAAGATGCGGAGCGCGAAAACGCTGCACCTCTCGTATAGCGGCGAGGTTGTCCAGACCGTCACCTTCCCGATTGATCCCGCAGTCCTTAATCGAAATCTGACAGCAGCCAGCCGGCTCGTGATGGAGATGGGTGAACCGAACCAGAGGGAAACTGTAAAGGCCCAGTTCGGCGGAAGCATCAAGGAATGGAATGGACACCTTTGGAAGGACGTTCCAGTCGCTTCTGTTGTTGATTTCCTAGATGGCTACAGCACTTTGGCATCAGCCCACAGGGTGAACAGCAAGGTTCTCGCCGAGTTCATCCGTAAGATGGCAGAAGGGAATGAGCTAACGCAGTGGAGCGTTGCGGCTTTGGGTACCCAGTCCGGACAGGTCCACGAGCTTTCTCCTGGAATAACCGTTGGTATGGCCAGAAGAATGGCCGACCCAGATGCAGTGAACAGATACTCAATTGGCGTGCTTCTAGACCCGACAGACGAGTCCGTTGATGTAAGCGCGGCTCAGTGGGAAGCGGCTCTAGCGCTCAGCATCTCAACTTGGGAAAAGAAGAAGCAGAAGAAGGGCGCCACTGCCCCGGAATCTCCAGCCGGTGTGGCACTCCGTCATGTCCGTGGCGAAGGAGCAACCGGCTTGAAGGGAGAGCCTGAGAAGGGACTCTTGATTCTGTATGTTCTTGACGTAGGCCGAGCTGGAGCAAAGGAGGACAAGAATTGGACCCGTCCCAAGTTTCTCAAGAATGCCCCCCCCGTCCTTGCGTTCGCTGTGAGCTTCCCTGGCAGCAGTTCAATGATCAAGGTCCCCTACAAGGTAAACAACGTGGGCTGGGAGAGCGAGTATTCCGACTTCTCCGACTACGTCAACAACATCGCGTGGGAGGATATGAATGCTCCGCTCCAGCAGTGACACAGAGCTGACTTCCGCATGGCGTGCACTGAGCGGCCAAGCCACAGGGGATGGCTGGAAGGTTATCGAGCTTTTCAGCCTCGGCAACTGCTGCGTGATGGCTGGCCGTCGTGGCTCGCGGAATGAGGAGAGCGTGCTGGTGGGAGTGCGAGGAAGCTTACCGGCTCAGCCCTTTCAACTCCCGCGCGGTCAGGGATTCAGCCTGATAAGCACAGAGCTTCATGGCCACCCTGTTGACCACTCCTGGTTTGCCTTGGTGCGCCAGGAGTCGGGTTCGCTTGAGCTCTTTGCCAAGGTGGCGGTCGATCTGGTGAACCTGATGGCGAGCACGTCAGCACAGGATGGCCTGCGAATTCATAGCGCAATGATCTCCAGAATCCGAGCTTGGCAAGCTTTCATGAAGCGCGACAGCGATGGCGTCCTTTCCACGGAGGAAGAGATTGGGCTATTCGGAGAACTTCTGGTTCTGCAAAATCTTCTGAACGATGGAATTTCAGAATTCGACGCGCTCGATAGCTGGGGTGGACCTGATGACGGCCTCCACGACTTCCTGCTCGGCGATGGTGCTATCGAGGTAAAGACAACCATTGCGCCGGCGGGGTTCATCGCGAGGATTGCCAATCTTGACCAATTGGATGACAGCCTGCATCAGCCACTCTTTGTTGCCGCAGTTCGTCTGGCTCAGCTGAGTGAAGGAGCAACCCTTCCAGACTTGATCGACCAGGTTGCCGGCAAACTCCATGATCCGGGTGCAACCGCCTTGTTCAACAGCCGGCTTGTTTCTGCTGGCTACATGGACATGACCCGAGCCGAGTACACCCGACGCTTCCGTTGCAGCGAGCTCACATATCGAATCATAGGCACCGACTCTCCTCGCCTCACCCGTTCGAACGTGCCTGCAACAATCCATGAAGCTCGCTATTCTCTGGATCTTGATGCCCTTCCTGTTGCAGCATCTACCTATGCAGATATTTCTAATAGTCTAGGAGTGAATAATCAATGGAATTGAAGGATTTCCTATCGCAGATTCGTGCGGAAGTTCAGGACGAAATAGAAGATCGCATGTCTGTTTCTGGTGCTGCCTACCCCTATCCGGAGCTGGTGTTTGCCGAGATTACGATGCATCACATGGAAGAAGTAGGCATGACCTATGAGCCACAGGTTTGCCACGTCGATACGCGCGTCCATGTTGGAAACATCAGGCTAAGCGGATACTCCGTCTCTGAAGACGGAGAGCGCCTCGACTTGTTCGTGACGTCCTACAAGAATTCGGAAGCGGTCCAAGCCGTTCCGGACTCTGAGGCGAAACAAGCCGCGGAGTATTGCTTCCGGTTCCTGTCCCAGTCTGCTCAGGGCAAGATGACGAAGACCCTTGATCCGTCGAACGACGCCTACGAACTCGCCGTGCATATCGAACGTGGCTATCGGGACTTCGAGGAGATCCGGATCTACGTTCTTACCGACGGCCAGGTCAAGACCAAGAATTTCAAGTCACAGGAGGTCGGAGGCCGGACCGTACGACTTGAGGTGATGGACATCGAGCGGCTCAACCGCCATCTGTCGGAGGGAAAGCCCAGGGACGAGCTGGTAGTCAACTTTGAAGAAGTGGCAGGTACCCCACTCCCGTGCGTCTATATCCGGGGCGAGGAGGACAGCTATGACTACGCAATGACCGTCTTCCCGGCCGACGTACTTCGCCATCTGTATGACAAGTACGGCGCCCGGCTCCTTGAGGCAAATGTACGCTCGTTCCTGAGCGCGACCGGAAAGGTAAATAAGGGCATCCAGGCCACGCTGCGCTCAGAGCCAGAAAAGTTTGTAGCCTACAACAATGGCATTGTGGTGGTCGCCGACGAAGTCAGCCTTGGGAAGACCAGCGATGGTGGACCAGGCATTGCATGGCTCAAGGGCATGCAGATCGTCAATGGTGGTCAGACCACTGCATCCATCTACTTCACCAAAAAGAAGTTCGCGGACACTGACTTGTCCAAGGTGCAGGTGCCGGCCAAGGTTGTGATCCTCAAGACGGAAAACTCCGCTGCGGAGGAAGCCCTTATCAGCGACATCTCACGGTTCGCGAACAGCCAGAACACTGTCAAACAGTCCGATCTTTCTGCCAACTCACCGTTCCACGTTGAACTCGAGAAGCTGTCTGACAGCGTCTACCTTCCTGATGGCGTCGGCCGATGGTTCTATGAGCGTGCTTCAGGCAGTTACAACACCAAGTTGGCGCGCGAGGGCAGTACGCCGGCGAAGTATCGGACTCTCAAGTCTGTAGTCATTCCACCTGCGCGCCGCTTGGTCAAGACAGACCTTGCCAAATTCTTGAACTCGTGGGATGGACGACCCGATCAAGCCAGTCTCGGCGGGCAGAAGAACTTCGCCCGATTCATGGACGATGTGAAAGAACGGGAAGAGCGCGGAGAGTCTGTGGTCCCGGATGCAACTGGGTTCAAGCAGATGATCGCTAAAGTCATCATCTTCAAACAGGTTCAGTCGCTCGTCCGCGCGCTGCTGCCTGCATTCCAGGGCAACGTTGCCATCTACTTGGTCGCGCTACTTGCTCAGCAGCATGGATCTGAGATCGATCTGATGCGAATCTGGGAGCAACAGGGCCTCTCTGATGGCTTTAAGGATCAGATCCGCACGTGGGCTAAAGAGGTAAATTCGGCGCTCCATGCCTCAGCCAAGGGCAAGATGATCAGTGAGTGGGCAAAGAAAGATGAGTGCTGGTTGGCTTTACAGAGGCTCTCACTCAGCCCTCCCCGCATAAACTTTCCGGAATTCAAATAGCTGCCCAGAGGTTAAGGGCCACGAAACGCGGGCGTTACCAACCTCATAGAATCAGCGCAGCACGTAGAAGTACGTGGCTCCCCATCATCGGTCGAATTTTGCGACCTAGGAGTATCGCTCTGATTTTGCCGCAAGAGTTCTAAAATAAATAATTGCCAACCAGTTCGCCAAGACAGAATTCAAGGGGAGGAAGAACTGATCCGGATCATACAGCTGATCCATTGTGATATTGGCACTATGCCCAGATGTAGCGTGGAAGAATCTGTTTCTCAAGTTAATTAACAGCGTCACTAGCGAGCGGCAACGCACCGTGACGCCTACGACACTTGGCTCTCCAACGATGTCTTCAGGACTTACGTTCCTCCTGATCAAAAGACACGCCACCTGCGCATGCGACTCCAAAAGTTGATTTAGATCAATCAACACGTCGGAATCGAGCTGCTCTTCATCCAGAGATGCGTCAACGAAATTCTTAAAAAATTTCAACTCGCCAGACTTGTCGCCATTCAAAAATCCCCTAAAGGACTCAAAGGTATCTCTAAAATCATTTGTGTTCAAAGCGTAGGTGATTGGAAAAACGTAGGAGATTCGCTCGAGAAAGCGATAAAGATGCAAGAACGCAATGGTGTGTTGTCCGAGCGATTTCCGCCAGAAGTAGTGAGAAAACTCCAACAGGATCTCTTTATAGTAGGACTGCTGCGCCTGAGATCTCTGGAGGTACTTATCCAAAAGCTTATGATCTATACCGTTAGCTACCAAGGAGGATCTAAAATTTACTTTCGTGACCCTCGAAACCGATGGAGCGCCGAGAACGCCTAGGTTTTCCCTGCACGCAACAATAACCTCACCATCCTGGTCCAACAGGTCTGCAGCTCCCAATAACATTATTACCAACGCAGACTCAAATGAACTCGCGCCACCGAAGTCGATTATCTTCTGCTGCAGAAACGGCGTCCCTTCCAGCTGAATGGAGGGAAGCGCAGAGCGAACCCAAAATTTATCATTGATTTTCAGCATAAGGATCGATCAATCAATGACCGAGGTTAGACGTTCTGCAATGTCATAAGAATCCAGATAGCTAACTGCATCAATGCGTTCCACAATAAAGCTTGCAGCAATTCTTCGAGCGCGTCCTAGCTTTATTTTCGACACCTGAAACCTGGCAAGCGCCGCATCAAATGCCTCAGTGAATCGACCGAACTCATCAATCTCCATAGCCTTGACGGTTGGGTAGCTTCGTCTAATTCCTGCACAGAATCCAATGAGGTTATTGCTATTCTTGAACCAAGCATCAACAAGAGGAACCCGAATGAAATCAGATATGAGCTCGATCACCTCATAAAACTGAAGAGACCCTTTGGTCGGCGCAGTCTCCAGTATTTTCGTAGCCAACAGCTCGTCTAATTTTTCTTGAATTAGTTTCTGCGAATCAACCGCCACAGACCCACTCAGGAAGGCCATGTAGGCGAGCTCAAAATCAGCCTTCTTGAACAGCCCCGGGCGACTCTTCCTCTCGCTCTTCTTTGCCTTCGCGGCCTCCTTCTCAGTGCCAAACGTCAGGCCCGAATCTTTGAAAGTGAAGGCATTGGAAGCCAATATTTCCACCTGATGCCTAGCACTCATCGGTCGCTGACCATTGTTAAGCGTGATCATTCTATAAAGCAAATTGTCTACTGAAGGACAAAGAATTACATTGAGGAAGAGCGACTGACCGAGCGGGAACAATATTGGATCTTGGTCTTGGGCACGCTTTAGAGCATGAAGCCGCTGAATACCATCCAATATAAACCCGCTCGACATATTCTCTTGAACGTACTTCAAAAAAGATTTTGAGTCGTGGGGAACCTCCTCTTGCTCAGGGAGGACAAAAGCAAGGGTAATCGGCGGCATGAGACATCCTTTGATGATATCTCGCTGGAGCCTCTGGTAGAACTTTTGATTCTGTACCGATCGCTGGAAGTCCAATCTATCCACAAGGGGATAGAGGGTCTCCAGAGCCGCTTCATAGGAAATTTTGCCCAAGGAAACGAGCGCATCCACAACTAGATCTTTATCGACGCTGAAGAGTTGCATACTGTCTCCACCTCCTTCCAATTAGCACCATAAGATCACAATCAGAATCTCAACGAAAGATATTTTCCCCATGTACATGACTGAAGCAAAAAAGGGCGGCCAACGGCCGCCCTTTCTCGCGTCAATTAATTGACCAGATCAAACCCCAACAGGATTCGATTTCTCCACATCAATCTTGTACTGCTTGATCGCCCGGGCCACATCCTTGCCCGTCATCTTGCCTTCCTTCGCCAGCGCCGCAATGGCCGCATGCGCGATGTAGTACCGGTCAACTTCGAAGAACCGGCGCAGGTTCGCACGCGTATCCGAACGGCCGAAACCATCCGTACCCAGCACCGTGTACGACGCCGGCACGAACGCGCGGATCTGGTCCGCATACGCCCGCACGTAGTCGGTCGCCGCAATCACCGGGCCCTGGCGGCCTTCCATCAGCTGCGTCACATACGGCTTGCGCTGCTCGCCTTCCGGGTGGAAACGGTTGTGCCGTTCGGCATCGAAGCCTTCCTTGCGCAGCTCGTTGAAGCTCGGGCAGCTCCAGATATCGGCGGTCACGCCGAAGTCCTTGTCCAGCAGCTCGGCAGCGGCAATCGCCTCGCGCAGGATGGTGCCCGAACCCAGCAGCTGCACGCGCAGCTCGTTCTTCTTCGGCTTGCCGGCGTCGGTGAGCAGGTACATGCCCTTCACGATGCCTTCGGCCGCACCCTCCGGCATTTCTGGGTGGGTGTAGTTTTCGTTCATCAGAGTGAGGTAGTAGTACTCATCAATCTGATCTTCCATCATCGCCTTGGTGCCGTGCTGCAGGATCACCGTTACTTCGTAACCGAAGGTCGGGTCATAGCTGCGCACGTTCGGAATGCCACCAGCGGCCAGATGGCTATGGCCATCTTCGTGCTGCAGGCCTTCACCGTTCAGCGTGGTGCGGCCGGCGGTACCACCCAGCAGGAAGCCACGGGTACGCATATCCGCTGCCTGCCAGGCGATGTCGCCCACGCGCTGGAAGCCGAACATGGAGTAGTAGATGTAGAACGGCAGCATCGGCACGTTGCTTACCGAATAGCTGGTACCGGCCGCCATCCACGAGGCGATCGCACCCGGCTCGCTGATGCCCTGCTGCAGCACCTGTCCGCTCTGGTCCTCGCGGTAGAACATCAGCTGGTCGGCATCCACCGGCTTGTACTTCTGGCCGAACGGCGCGTAGATGCCGATCTGCCGGAACAGGCCTTCCATGCCGAAGGTGCGCGCTTCGTCGGCCACGATCGGCACGATGTGCGGGCCCAGCTCCTTGTCGCGCAGGGTGATGTTCAGGCTCTGCACGAAGGCCATGGTGGTGGAATACGAACGCTCGCCGCTGCTCTTCAGCAGGCGCTCGTAGGTTTCCAGCTTCGGCGCGTTGAAGCTCTTTTCCGCCTTGCGGCGACGCTGCGGCAGGTAGCCACCCAGCGCGCTGCGACGCTCCTGCAGGTACTGCACTTCCGGCGAATCCGGGCCGGGGTGGTAGAACGGCACCTGGCCGTCCTTCAGCTGCTCGTCGGTCACCGGAATGTTGAAACGGTCGCGGAAGTGGCGCACCGCGTCGTCATCCAGCTTCTTGGTCTGGTGGGTCGGGTTCAGTGCCTCGCCAGCGCTGCCCATGCCGTAGCCCTTGACCGTCTTGGCCAGGATCACGGTCGGCATGCCCTTGGTGTTCACGGCCTGGTGGTAGGCGGCGTACACCTTGTGCGGATCATGGCCACCACGGTTCAGGCGCCAGATGTCGTCGTCGCTCAGGCCGGCCACCATCGCGGCCGTTTCCGGGTACTTGCCGAAGAAATGTTCGCGGGTATAGGCGCCGCCGAAGGCCTTGCAGTTCTGGTATTCGCCGTCGACGGTTTCCATCATCAGCTTGCGCAGGACGCCGTTGGTGTCCTTGGCCAGCAGGGCATCCCAGTAACCGCCCCACAGCAGCTTGATGACATTCCAGCCGCCGCCACGGAAGACGCCTTCCAGTTCCTGGATGATCTTGCCGTTGCCACGCACCGGGCCGTCCAGGCGCTGCAGGTTGCAGTTGACCACGAAGATCAGGTTGTCCAGGCCTTCGCGGCCGGCCAGTGCGATCGCGCCGAGGGTTTCCGGCTCATCGCTCTCGCCGTCGCCGATGAAGCACCACACCTTGCGGTCGGACTTCTCGATCAGGCCACGGTTTTCCAGGTAACGCAGGAACTGCGCCTGGTAGATCGCGGCGAGCGGGCCCAGGCCCATCGAGACGGTCGGGGTCTGCCAGTAATCGGGCATCAGCCACGGGTGCGGGTAGCTGGAGAGGCCACCGCCGTCCACTTCCATGCGGAACTTGTCCAGCTGGGCTTCGTCGATGCGGCCTTCCAGGAAGGAACGCGCATAGATGCCCGGGGCGCTGTGGCCCTGGATGAAGAGCAGGTCGCCGGGGTGGTTGTCGCTCGGGGCGCGCCAGAAGTGGTTGAAGCCCACGTCATACAGCGTGGCGCCGGAGGCGAAGGAGGCGATGTGGCCGCCCAGGTCGCCCGGCTTGCGGTTGGCGCGCACGACGGTCGCCATCGCGTTCCAGCGGATGATGGAACGAATGCGCCATTCCAGTTCGGCGTTGCCCGGGCTCTTGGCCTCCAGGGTCGGCGCGATGGTGTTCACGTACTCGGTGGTGGGAGAGAACGGCAGGTAAGCACCCGAACGACGGGTCAGTTCCACCATGCCTTCCAACAGCTGATGCGCGCGCTCGGGGCCCTCGACATCAATAACGGCCTTCAGCGACTCGATCCATTCCTGGGTTTCCACAGGATTCGGGTCGTTGTTCAGCACCTCGTTCAACCAGTTCATTTGCGCTCCCATGACCGCACGCACGCGCGCGACTGTTTTAGATTTCTAGCCGCAAAGTGTAGCGCACCAAGGGGTTTGCTTACTTCGCTACGGTTGCGTATGGAACCATCCAGGCGTGTCCGGAAGGACAGCCGGCGACAGCGCGCGGGCCGCGCTGGAAGGTTCCACGCTGCATTTCAGCCTGCCCGGCGGCGATGACACCGGCGCGTCAGCCGGACACCGATGGACAGCGCAGGCGCTGCGGCGCGGGCGATTGGCGCAGTTCGTGCGCGATGCGACGCCGGCTGAGCGCGCATCGGCGTGAATCATCGGGCGCGCTCGAAGGACCGGGCGGAGCGCAGTGTTCCACCACGAGCACGCACCGTCACACGCCGGATTGACCTGAACGCATCCCTGCCATGCGTGCGCAGTTGCTGGCCGAAAGGGAGTTTTCGATATATCGTTCCGCCACTGCATTCGATATATCGAAATGACCTCTCTGCGCGACCTCGACCGCCCTGCGCGCCCGCTGACTGCCCGGCCCCTCAGCCGCGGTGATCTGCGCCTGCTGGTGCTGTCGCTGCTCGCCGACCAGCCGCGCCACGGCTATGAGCTGATCCAGCTGATCAGCGACATGTTCGTGCGGGTTTACACGCCCAGCGCCGGCTCGATCTACCCGGTGCTGGCGCAGTTCGAGGCCGCCGGCTGGGTCGGCGCGGTCGAGGACGGTGGGCGCAAGCGCTACGCCCTTAGCGCGCTGGGCCAGGCCGAGCTGGAGGCACAGCGCGACGAGGTCGATGCAGCGGTGCACCGGGTACGCGACAGCGCGCGCACGATCACCAAGGCCAACCTGCCGCCGTCCGTGCGCGATGCGCTGCGCGAGCTCAAGCACGCGCTGGGCCTGTGCCATGGCCGCTGGCAGGACGACAACGCCGCCGCCGTGGCCGAGGCGCTGCGCGAGGCCGCCGCGCGGATCCGTGCGCAGGGCCGCTGACCCCCCTTCTTCTTTTCAGACCCAGCCAGCCTCCGCCCGCCAGGTCCTTCTTTCTCAACGCCGCGCTGCGGCACTGATCCAGGTATTCCCATGGCTCTGCATGAAAACCGACTGCTCCGTCATACCGTGAAGTTCCGCCCGCTGCAGGTGTTGCGCACCGAAGAGATCAGCCCGTGCATGCGCCGGGTGATCGTCGGTGGCGAAGCGCTGGAAGGCTTCGATTCGCCCTCGCCGGACGACCACGTCAAGCTGTTCTTCCCCAACGCCGAGGGCCAGTTCGTGGTCCCGACGATGACCCCGGAAGGCCCGCGCTACCCGGAAGGCCAGACGCCGTCTCCCTCGCGCGACTACACCCCGCGCTGGTGGGACCTGGAGAGCAACGAGCTGGCGCTGGACTTCGTCATGCACGGCGATGGCCTGGCCTCGACCTGGGCGGCCAACGCGCAGCCGGGCGATGCGATCGCCGTGGTCGGCCCGCGTGGCTCGCACATGACTGCCGATGACTTCGACACCTACGTGCTGATCGGCGATGAAACCGCGCTGCCGGCCATTGGCCGCTGGCTGGAGACGCTGCCGGAAGGCGCCAATGCCGATGTCTACATCGAGATCCCCGAATCCGGCGACCGCCAGGAGCTGCCGGAGGACGACCGCATCCGCATCTCGTGGCTGGAGCGCAACGGCTTCGACGCCGCCACCAGCACCCTGCTGGAAGACGTGCTGACCGATTTCGAGGAACCGGACGGCGACACCTTCTACTGGATCGCGGCCGAATCGCGCCGGGCCCGGATGATGCGCAAGTACATCGAGGGTCACCTGGGCGTGCCCAAGGACTGGATCCGCTCGACCGGCTACTGGAAGGCGCACGGCAGCGAGCACCACGACGACTGAGCCCGCGACGGGCACCGGCCGCCAATGCGACAATCGCCTTTTGTGCCGGTGCCTTTCATGCAAGCTCCTTCTCTTTCGGCACTGACCGATCTGATCGACCGCGCCGAGCGCGCCGATCCCGCGCTGGATGCCGCCCTGGCGGCGCTGGCGCCCTCCGTGGGCGGGAACATCGCCCAGCTGCGCACCGCCCTGGTGCCGTTGGCCCGCGCGCAGGCCGCGCTGGTGCAGGCGAACATCGATATCGACCTGGTCGCCGATGAGCTGCGCCGCTACCAGAAGTACGCGATGCCCGGTAAGCCGAGCCTGCAGATCGTGCAGCTGCGCAAGCAGCAGGCCTCGGTGAAGCAGGCTGCGCTGCTGGCCCGCCAGGCGTTCGCCCAGGCGACCCATGCGTTCCTGCGCGAGAGCGGCTTGACCGCCCCGGCACGCCGCACGCCGACCGATTTCACCACGCTGTGGCTGGGCAAGGTGATCGCGCAGGTGGCGGCGGGGTGATCATCGCCCTCGTGGCGGCGGCTTGATCGCGCTGGTATCCACGCATGGCGGGGATCTACCCCGGTCCCGTCAACGGTAGAGCCACGCCATGCGTGGCTGCGCTTCGGCGGGCTTCCTGGTTGCCGGCCAGCGGCCGGCACTACCGGGTATCGATCGGCCGCCGCACAAAAAGAAAGCCCGCCAATTGGCGGGCTTTCTGCCTTCTCACGACGAGTGAGGAGAAACTCAGGCAGCCGGCTTTTCGCCAGTGGCCTCGGTGGTGATGCGGATGTTCACTTCATCGCTGACGTTCGGGGCGTACGCGCCGACGCCGAAATCGCTGCGCTTGATGGTGGTGGTGGCATCGAAGCCCGCCGCCGGCACCTTGGCCATCGGGTGCTCGCCGCCGCCGTTGATGGTCACATCCAGGGTCACCGGCTTGGTGATGTCCTTGATGGTCAGGTCGCCGGTCACGGTCAGCTTGTTGGTGCCGTTGGCTTCAACCTTGGTGCTCTTGAAGGTGGCAGCCGGGAACTTGGCGGCGTCGAAGAAATCGGCGCTCTTGAGGTGCTCGTCGAACTTGGCGGTGAAGCTGTTCAGGCCGGTCAGCGGCAGCTTCACTTCCACGGTGGACTTGGTCACGTCCGCGGCGTCATACACCAGGGTGCCTTCGGCGGCGCCGAAGTGCGCGGTCGGGTGGGAGAAGCCGAAGTGGCTCCACTGGACCAGCACGTCGGTGTGGGTCGGGTCGAGCTTGTAGGTGCCCGAGGCGATCTGGATCGCATCGGCGGCCGGGGCGGCAGCCGTAGCGTCCGTGGCGGGGGCGGCGGTTTCGGTGGCGGCCGGCGCATCGGCAGCCGGGGCAGCGGCTTCGTCGGCCGGCTTGGAGCAGGCGGCGATGGCCAGGGTCAGGGCGAGCGGCAGCAGCAGTTTGCGGGTCACGGTCATGTCAGGTCTCTCTCGTAATCGAAGGGAAAAGAAAAAAATTCATGCAGCCCATCCGCACGGACGGGCCACGATCCGGCGGTAACGCTTATGCGATGCGGGCCGCTTCGTCGAAGGACAGGCGAGGCAGCCGCGGGAACAGGCCCGAGGCGTCACCGTACCCCAGGTTGACGAGGAAATTCGACTTGATCGCGGTGCCCTTGAAGAAGGCTTCGTCGACCTTGGCGTTGTCGAAGCCGGACATCGGGCCGGCATCCAGACCCAGCGCGCGGGCGGCCAGGATCAGGTAGGCGCCCTGCAGGCTGCCATTGCGGAAGGCGCCTTCGGTGCGGCCTTCACGCGGGCCATCGAACCATGCCTTGGCATCGGTGTGCGGGAACAGGAAGGGCAGCTTCTCGTGGAAGTCTTCGTCGAAGCCGACGATCACCGTGACCGGGGCAGCCAGCGTCTTGTCGTGGTTGCCCTCCGACAGCGCCGGGGCGAGCTTGGCCTTGGCTTCGGGGGATTTCACGAACACGAAGCGCGCCGGGCTGCCGTTGGCGGCGGTCGGGCCCCACTTGAGCAGCTCGTACAGCGCCTTGAGCTGGCTGTCGTCGACCGGCTTATCAAGGAAGGCGTTCTGGGTGCGGGCGGTACGGAACAACTGATCGAGCGCAGCATCGTCAAGGACGTGGGACATGAAGCCTCCGGAAATAAGGGAATCGTTCGCGCATCGGCTACCGTGGCAGGGCGACAGCGCGATCGGCGAAGGCTGGCAGTGTAGAGTGTCGCGACAGTTGCAACACCCAGCCTGACTGAAACGAATTAATGCCATACGTGAAACGATGGAGTCCGCCCTGGACGATCACTGACGGCCATGCCGGCAATGTGCGGCAGGCGGTGGCCCTGGCCACGGCATTGAAGCTGGGGGCGCATCGTCCGCTGGTGCTCACCCCGCGTGCGCCCTGGCGCTGGCTGGCCCCGCGCTGGTTGCCGGGCGCGGCCAACGGCTACGGCGAGGCCTTTGCCGAACTGGCCGCCGAGGCCCCTGAGCTGGCCGTCGGCTGTGGCCGCCAGGCCGCCGGGGCACTGCGCGAACTGCGCCGCCGGGGCACCAAGGTGGTGCAGATCCTCGACCCGCGCCTGAGCCCGCGCCACTGGGACCTGCTGGTGGTGCCCGAGCACGATCGCCTGCGCGGCAGCAACGTGCTCACCCTGCTCGGCAGCCTCAATCCGGTCAACGATGACTGGCTGGCCTGCGGCCGTGCCGCGTTCGCTGCGTTCAGCGCATTGCCCGGCCCGCGCACTGCATTGCTGGTCGGCGGGCCGACCCCGCACGCGCCCTGGCACGAGCCGGACATGGTGCAGGTGTTCCAGCAACTCGCTTCGCAGCTGCGCGCCGAAGGGGGCAGCCTGCTGGCCACGACCTCGCGACGCACACCACCGGCCCTGGTCGGTGCGCTGCGCAGTGCATTCGCCGATGTGCCGAACGTGATCTGGGGCGACGGCGGCGACGGCGTGAATCCGTATGCCGGCCTGCTGGGCTGGGCCAACCGCGTGGTGGTCTCGCCGGATTCGGTGAACCTGCTCTCTGAAGCGTGTGCCACGCGCATGCCGGTCGCGGTGGCCCTGGCCGAGCAGGCGCAGGGGCGGCTGGCGCACTTCCAGCACGCGCTGCGCGAACGTGGCCGCTTGCAGGCGCGCTGGCTGGACTGGCAGACGCAAGGCCGCATCGAACCGTTGCGTGAGACCACGCGGGTTGCCGAGGACGTGCGCGCACGGCTGGGGATTCAGGCCTGACATCCTTGCACAACGCTATGATGCGGCCGCGGCCGGTGCCGCCGGAGACCGTGTGACATGGACGTACCTTTCGCTGCCCAGATCAAACGCCTGCGCCCGCTTTTTCTTTGTGGCGCCCTGCTTGGCGCTGCGCTGACCGCGCAGGCCGAACCGCAGTGCGTGGAGCGTCATCCCACGCCGCAATCGTTGGCGGCGATGTTCGATGTGGCATTGACCGCCGGGGAAACACTCGACGCGCTGGACGGCGTGGACGTGGTGATCATCGCCCGCGGTGGTCAGGACCTCAGCAAGTACGGTCTGCGCCATAGCCACCTGGCCTTCCTGTTGCGTGAGGCCGATGGCAACTGGCGCGCGGTACACCTGCTCAACCACTGCAAATCACCGCAGTCCGAGCTGTTCCGGGAAGGGCTGAGTACCTTCATCGGTGAAAGTGGCAGCCATACCGATCTGCGCATCGGGGTGCCGACGCCGGCGGTTCGCAAGGCGTTGATCGCGATGCTCACCCCGCCTGCCATCCAAGCGCGTGCGCTGCATGAGCCACGCTACAGCGTGGTTGCCTACCCGTTCCGCGACGAGTACCAGAATTCCAATCAGTGGGTGCTTGAGGTGCTGGCCGCTGCACTGGCGCATGAGGACGACGGGACATTGCTGATCAAGCGCGCACAGGCGCAGGCCTGGCTGAAGGAGCGCGACTATCGCCCCAGCACGCTGCATATCGGCGTGGCCAAGCGGCTGGGCGCGCGCTTCTTCGTGCCGAATGCTGCGGTAACCGATCATCCCGCCAGCGAACGCATTTCGGGCAATTACTCGGTGGTGACCGTCGAGTCGGTGTTCGATTTCCTCGCGCAGCGTCACGCGCTGCAGCAGGAACTCAGCGTGGCCCACGTGCCGGTGGACGGCGCTGCGGCACCGAAACCATGAGCGCGTCATCCCCCTCCCTCTCCAGGAACTGCGTCATGACGAAATCCCTTCTCTGCGCGCGCCTGCTCGCTGTGTCTGCGCTTACCGTACTGCCTGCATCGGCCGGCAATCTCAACGGCAATCAGGCCTCGGGCGTGAGCGCGGTGATCAGCGTCTACACCGTCTCGTTCATTGCCGCCTCGCCGGTGTTGCTGGTGGCCAAGGGGTCGCAGAGCGTCCGCGAAGGTTCCAAGCGCACCAAGCCTGATGCAAGCAAGGCCGAACCGCTGCCGCCGATGGCCGTGCAGCAGATCGATCGCCAGCCCGACGGCGGCTTCCACGTTGCGCTGCAGCGGCCTGACGCCCCCGATGCGACCGCGCTGATCGACTGGCCGGCACGCGCGGACAATCCTGCCGCGACGCTCAAGGTGGGCGATATGCTGCATTTCGAGCCGACCGAGGTCGGTGCAGGCTGGACCGTGACGGCCGCCGACGGTGCGGCGTTGGCATTCCTGCCGACGCCGGACGCGGCCGCCGGGCACTCCAGCGAGCGCTGGTAAGCGCCCGTAGCCTTCTCCCCTTTCTGTGAACGGAGTGATCAGATGAAACAGCTCTCCCCGCGCGTCATCGCCCCGGTACTGGTCGTGGCACTGTTCGCCGCCAGCCTGCCGGCCCAGGCGCAGTACTCCGTCTACCGCCACCCGGTCGCCAGCAGCGTGGCCGTGACCTCGGTAGTGAGCCTGGTCGTCGTCACCGCGCCGATCTGGCTGACCTCGGCCGGGATCGGCAAGCTGCACGATGGATCTGTCCAACGCAGCCGGGCGCGCGTCGCCCGCGCGGAAAAGGCCGGCCCGCTGCCGCCGCTGACCGTGGAGCGAGTCGAGCCCCAGGCCGATGGCAGCTTTCAGGTCGCGCTGAAGAACCCCGACGCGCCAGACGACCTGGCACTGCTGCAGTGGCCGGCCCGCAGCGACACGCCCGCGCCTGCCGTGGCAGTGGGCGACGTGCTGGCCTTCGAGCCGACGCCGGCCGGTGCCGGCTGGACGGTGACCGCGGTCGACGGCGCGGCCCTGGCCTTCCTGCCGACCACCGACGCTGCCGCCAGCAACCTGAGCGAACGCTGGTAGGCAAACCGGCCCGGGCTGGCCCCGGGCCGGCCAAGCCCGGATAATCCGTCGCTTCCCCTCCTCTTCCGGCTCGCCATGTCCGCGCGTCCTGCCATTGCCTTTGCCCCGTTGACCGCGCGCTCGCTGCTGCTGGCGGTGTTGGCCATGGGCGCGGTGGTGCTCGGCTCGAACGTGCTGGTGCAGTACCCGATCAATGACTGGCTGACCTGGGGCGCCTTCAGCTATCCGGTCGCGTTCCTGGTCAGCAATCTGATCAACCGCCGCTTTGGTCCGGCCGCCGCACGGCGGGTGGCCTGGGCCGGTTTCGCGCTGGCGGTGCTGCTGTCGATCTGGATCGCCACGCCACGGATCGCGGTGGCCTCGTGCCTGGCCTTCATCGCCGCACAGCTGCTGGACATCACCGTGTTCGACCGGCTGCGCCGCGGGCACTGGTGGCGCGCGCCGATGGTGGCGACGACCTGCAGTGCGACGCTGGATACGACCATTTTCTGGAGCATCGCGTTCGCCGGCTCCAGCCTGCCGTGGGTGAGCTGGGCGCTGGGCGACCTGGCGGTGAAGCTGACGATCGGCGTGTTCCTGCTGGCGCCGTTCCGCGCGCTGCTGTGGAAGATGGCGCCGCGCGCGGTGTGACATCTGCGCCGGCCGCCCGGTGTAGCGCAGGCGGCAGGGCATCACTATCGGCGGGGATCGCCATGGGGCGGGGATCGCTATCGGTCGGGGATCGCTATCGGTCGGGGGTCGCTATCGGTCGGGGGTCGCTATCGGTAGTGGCGGGGGGGGGGGGCGGCGGGGGCGCGGGG
>JAEZCF010000095.1 GCA_023430045.1 Pseudomonadota bacterium
TCTCGTTGCCGTCGCTGTGCGCGCCCACGCCGGGACTGGGATAGACGCCCAGGTGCGAATGCACGTCGATCAGGCCAGGTGTCACCCATCGCCCGCGGGCGTCCACGCGCCGCACGTCGTCGCCGGCCTGCAGGGCATGGCCGACCTGGACGACCTTGCCGTCGCGCAGCAGCACGTCGGCATCGTCCAGCCGTTCACCGGTGCCGGTCAGCACGGTTGCGTTGTGGATCAGCACCGGCGTACTGCCGCGCGGCTGGTACGTGCTGGGATAAGGATCCTGGACGAAACGCGAGGCACTGGTGGCCGGTACAGCGGCAAGCGACAGCAGCGCCAGGCCGATGCCGGCGCGCAACAGGTTGTGCATGGGGTCCCCGTAACATGGTGGTGCAGGCTCTGGACGCTAGCGGAGAGCGCGGTTCCTGCCAAGTGGCAGCGGTCCCGCCGACGCCTGTGGCAGCCGGGTGCGGGCGATGGCCGGCGCAGTGCGGATGCCACGGCCCTCGACGGCGCAGGCCGGGCACAGTACTTTCCTGCGATGAAGACCAAGCAGGACATCGTCGACAACTGGCTGCCGCGTTACACCGGCGTGCCGCTGGACCAGTTCGGCCAGCACATCCTGCTGACCAATTTCAGCGGCTACCTGCATGCCTTCGCGCGGCTGGCCGGTGCCGAGGTGGTCGGCCTCGACCGGCCGATGGCCAGTGTCACCGCCGACGGCATCACCATGATCAATTTCGGGATGGGCAGCCCCAATGCCGCGATCATGATGGATCTGCTGACCGCGGTGATGCCGAAGGCGGTGCTGTTCCTGGGCAAGTGCGGAGGGCTGAAGCGCAAGAACCAGCTGGGCGACCTGATCCTGCCGATCGCGGCCATCCGCGGTGAAGGTACCTCCGGCGACTACCTGCCGCCGGAAGTACCGGCGCTGCCAGCGTTCGCGCTGCAGCGCGCGGTGTCCACCATGATCCGCGATCTGGGCCACGACTACTGGACCGGCACGGTCTTCACCACCAACCGCCGGGTATGGGAGCACGACGAAGCGTTCAAGGCACGGCTGCGCAGCATGCGCTGCATGACCATCGACATGGAGACCGCGACCGTGTTCGCCGCCGGCTTCGCCAACCATATCCCCACCGGGGCCTTGCTGCTGGTCTCGGATCAGCCGATGATCCCGGATGGAGTAAAGACCGAAGCGTCCGATGCCAAGGTCAGTTCGCAGTTCGTGGACAACCATATCCAGATCGGCATTGAAGCGCTGCGGCTGATCCGGCGCAACGGAAAGTCGGTCCGCCACCTGCGTTTCGACGAATGACCGGCATCGGCCAGCATCCCCTTGCAGCACCCGTGGAGGACGACATGCAGACCGCAGCGCAGGTGGTGGCGTTCTGGACCGAAGCGGGGCCGGCGAAATGGTTCACGCGCGATGACGCCTTCGATGCGCGTTTCCGCGAGCTGTTCCTGGAGGAGCACCATGCCGCTGCCGCGCGCGGGCGGGAACAGTGGCTGGAAAGCGCGGAGGGCGCGCTGGCGCTGATGGTCCTTCTGGACCAGTTCCCGCGCAACTGCTTCCGCGGCACGGCGCATTCCTATGCCACCGATGGGCTGGCGCGGCATTACGCGATGCGTGCGGTGGAAGAGGGGCTGGACCTGCAGCTGGTGCCGAAGCTGCGGGCGTTCATCTACCTGCCGTTCGAACATTCGGAAGAGCTGCTGGACCAGGACCGCTCGGTATCGATGTTCGATGCGCTGGGCGACAAGGAATACCTGCAGTTCGCCGAACTGCACCGCGACATCATCCGCCGCTTCGGGCGGTTCCCGCACCGCAACGCGGTGCTGGGGCGCAATCCCACGCCGGAAGAACTGGATTACCTGGCCGAAGGCGGATTCGCCGGCTGACGTATGGCGCGCGCGCACCGCGTAGACCCGGGCTCCGCCCGGCTGCGCATGTTCCCGGAAAGCGGGGCAGAGCCCCGCTCTACCAGACATGCATCACGTAGAGCCGGGCTCTGCCCGGCTGATGCCATCCCGCGCAGCGGGGCAGAGCCCCGCTCTACGCGGCTGCGCATGAATCCGGCGCGGGGCAGAGCCCCGCTCCACGTTCAGTACTTCGGCACGCCGTTGTCGACCTCGTCGGACCAGGCATCGATGCCGCCGGCGACGTTGGAGACCTTGCTGAAACCCAGCGCGCGGAACTGTTCGGCGGCCTGCGCACTGCGGCCACCGTGGTGACACATGAACGCCAGCGCCGTGTCCTTCGGCAACGCTTCCAGCTCGGCGCGGCCTTGGCCGTCGAACACCTTGAACGGCACGCCGACCGCGGCGATGGCACGCTCTTCCGGCGGACGCACGTCCACCAGCAGTACGTTGCCGGCACGCACCAGGTCGTCGGCATCGCGCACCGACAGCTCGGCAATCGGCTTCGGTGCGTTCGGATTGTCGATGGCCAGACCCTTGCCGCGGATGTCGTCCACCCAGTCGATGGTGATGCCATCGGCACGGCGTGCACTGGCCAGGTCGAACTGCACACGCAATCCATTGGATTCGGCGGCGATGGCGCTGTCATCGTGCGGCGCCAGCTGGAAATTCGGCTGGAAGCGCGCATCGATGCTCAGCTGCAGCGATGCGCCCGGCGCGTCGGCCAGCGCGCCACGCAGCATGTCCACCGCTGCCGGGGTGACGGTGATGGACGGCGGAGTGCGGTCCGGCGCGGCCAGGCCGAGCACGCTGCTCAGTTCACCGCTGGACGCCATCTGCAGGATGATGTCGCTGCCGCCGACCAGTTCCCCATCGATGTACAGCTGCGGGATGGTCGGCCAGTCACCGTAGAGCTTGATGCCTTCACGGATGTCCTGGTCGGCCAGCACGTTGACGTGCGCGAATTCCACGCCCAGGTCCTGCAGGGCGCCGACCGCCTTGGCGGAGAATCCGCACTGCGGCATGGAGGGCTGGCCCTTCATGAACAGCACGACGCGGTCGTTGGCGAGGAGGGTGTCGATGCGCGAACGCAGGGCGGGATCGAGGGACATGAGAGTCGGGTCCGGAAGAGCGAGCCGTCGATTCTACCCGCCATGGCATCATGGGGCATGACCACTCCGGAAACATTGAATCGCGTGACCGGCGGGCTCCGGCACTGGCTGGCGTGGCTGGTGGTGTCGCAGCTGCTGGTGGCTGCAGTCTGGTTCGTGAAGGGGTGGGGGTGGGGCCTGCCATTGCTGCTGGCCAGCCACGCGCTGTTCCTGGTGCCGGTATTCCTGCCCAACAGCCGGTTCTATGCGCCGGTGCGCAGCCGGCTGCCGCAAACCAGCGGCAATGTCGTCTGGCTGACCATCGACGATGGACCGGGCCCGGACACGCTGGCGGTGCTGGATCTGCTGGACCGGCATGACGCCCGGGCGACCTTCTTCGTGGTGGGTGAACGCGCACAGGCGCATCCGGCGCTGGTCCAGGAAATCCTGCGTCGCGGCCATGATCTCGGCAACCACAGCCACACGCATCCGCAGGCACGCTTCTGGCGCCTGGGACCGGTGGCGATGTCAGCCGAGATCGAACAGTGCCAGCAGGTGCTGCAGGCGATTTCCGGGCAGCCGCCGCGCTGGTACCGCTCGGTGGTGGGCATGACCAACCCATTCGTGGCACCGGTGCTGCGACGGCTGGCGCTGCAGCGCGTGGGCTGGAGTGCGCGCGGCTATGACGGCGTGGACTGCACCGCATCGCAGGCGCTGGCACGCCTGCGTCCGGACCTGCGTCCGGGGGCGATCGTGCTGCTGCACGAGGGCGCCGCGCATGGGCAGAACCCCGCGATCATCGAAGGCGTGCTGGAGGCCCTTGCCGAACGGGGCCTGCAGGCGCGGCTGCCGCAGTCGCTGGACGATCCGCTCAGCGTGGCGGACGCACGGCCACCAGCAGCCAGCTGTTGAACGGCGTGCGGCCATGCAGGGGCTGCACGGTCTGCAGGTGCAGGCCGGACCGTGCCAGCACCGACTGCAGCACCGAGCGCCCGGGATAATGGCGCGGGCGTGTGCCCATCCATCCCGACAACCATGCCAGTCGATCGGCCATCCGGGTCGCGTGGTCGCGGCGATCGCCGAGCGCCAGCGGCGTACGCAGGACCAGCGTGCCGCCGGGCGCGACGCGTTCGGCAGCGGCCTGCAGCAGCGTGGACTGCGCCGATGCGTCGAGATACTGCAGGACATCCAGCAGCGCCACGTCGCCGGCATGCGGCGGCAACGCACACTGCAGGTCGGCATGGTCGAACCGCACCTGCTGCAGTCCGGCCTGCCGTGCGGCGCGCGTGGCGGTGGCGATCTTGCCGGCGTCCACATCCACGCCGGCATAGGGTTTCATGCAGCCGCGCTGGCGCATCACATGGCCCAGCAGTCCCAGCCCGCAGCCAAGATCGAGCAGCGGCAGCGTCGTCGCGGGCAGTGATCGCAGCACGCCGTCATACAGCGGGTCGCTGCCCAGCTTGTCGCGTGCGTAGTAATAGGTGCTGCGGTTGCCCCACGGGCGGGATGGCAGGAACGCGGTTGCGATCCGGCGTGCCTGTGCCGGGGCCAGCGGCACGGCGGGGAGCGGTTGGCCGCTGGCGGGCGCGCCGTCCACCGGCTTCAGCGCGGCGCTGCGAGCAGGCGTTCGGCCAGCGGCATGGACCGCTCGGCCCACAGCCGGTACATGGCTGCGGAAGGATGCAGGCCGTCTTCGGCCAGCATGGCAGGATCGTGGCCGTGGTCGCGGGAGAGTCCGGTGATGTCGACGAATGCCACGCCCTGGTTGGCGCAGATACGCGCTGCGGCGGCGTTGTAGGCATCCAGCTCGCTGGCGATGAGCGCGCGGTCGCGGTCCTGGGCGAATGGCGTGACGCCCCAGTCCGGGATCGACAGCACCAGCACGCTTTGTGCCCGCCCGCCAGCGAAACCGAGCGCACGCTGCAGCAGGGCCTCGAAGCGCGGCCGGTAGTCGTCGAGCGGACGTCCGCGATACTGGTCGTTGACACCGATCAGCAGGCTGACGAAATCGAAGGATCCGTGTCGGGTATCGGCGTCGATGCCCGCATCCAGCTCATCGGTGGTCCAGCCCGTGGTGGCGATGGTATGGGGATCATCCAGCGGAATGCCGCGCGTGCGCAGCGCCGCGGCCAACTGGTGCGGCCAGCGACCCTCGGCCGCCACGCCTTCGCCGATGGTGTAGGAATCGCCCAGCGCGAGATAGCGCAGCGCCATCGTGCTCAGGCCACCGAACGCCGGGGCTTGAGCGGCACGACCTTGCGGTTGGCCTCGGCCCGGCGCGCGAGTGCGCGGTCGATGCGGCTGAATACTTCGCGCATCACCGTTGCCTCCGGCAGCAGGGTGACGCGGAAATGGTGGCGATAGGGAACGTTGAAGCTGGAACCCGGTACCACCAGTACGCCTTCCTGGTTCATCAGGTCCAGCGCGAACTGATGGTCGTCGAAGGCCTTGGCGGCATCACCGACCACGGCCGGGAAGGCATACAGCGCACCGGCCGGCGCGACCAGCGAAAGGTGTTCGCTGGCCGCGCAGGCCTCGATGACGGCACGGCGGGTTTCATGCAGGCGTCCGCCCGGCAGGCACAGCGGGGTGATGGTATCCGGGCCGTTCACCGCTGCATCGATGGCGTACTGGCCGGGCACGTTGGCGCACAGCCGCAGGGCGCTGAGCAGGTCCATCGCCGCGCGGAATTCGTCCAGCAGGCCGGCGGCACCGGACAGCATCGCCCAGCCCACCCGCCAGCCACAGGCGCGGTGCACCTTGCTGAGGCCACTGAAGGTGATGCAGGGCGTATCGCCGGCCAGGGGCGCGACGGGCTGGAACACCGCGTCGTCGTACAGGATCTGGTCGTAGATCTCATCGACCATCAGCAGCAGGTTGTGCTTGCGGGCGATGGCCACGATGCGTTCCAGCAGTTCGCGAGGATAGCTGGCGCCGCTTGGGTTGTTCGGGTTGATCAGGACGATGGCGCGGGTACGCGAGGACACCAGCGCCTCGATCTCCACCGGGTCCGGCTGGAATTCGTTCTCGGGGGCGCAGCGGTAGTACACCGGGCGGCCATCGTTGAGGATGGTGGACGCGGACCACAGCGGATAATCCGGGGAAGGCACCAGCACTTCATCGCCGGGGTTGAGCAGCGCGCGCAGCGACAGGTCGATCAGTTCGCTGACGCCATTGCCAACGAAGACCCGGTCGGGGTGCGCATCGGGCGCGCCACGCCGCGCGTAGGCCGCAGCGATGGCTTCGCGTGCGACCGGCAGGCCCTGCTGGTGGGTGTAGGGATCGGTGCGGCCCATGTCGTCGGCGATCGCGTGCTGCAGGTGTTCGGGCGCGCGGAAGCCGAAATTGCCGGGATTTCCGATGTTCAGCTTGATCAGTGTGCGGCCCTGCGCTTCCAGTTCCCGCGCTCGCCGCGCCAGCTCTCCGCGGATCTCGTAGCGCACTTCGGACAGGCGCTCGCGGATGGCCAGGGGCTTGGAGATGGGGGTGGACATGTCAGGCGGGCCGTCGATGGGCATGGAAAGGCCATGGTAGCGGAATTGCTGCAGTGCATGGCAAGCCTGCCGCCGCGTCCGCGCCGCTGCATCCCGGTAGAATGCGGACGATGACCGAAACCCCCGATTACACCGCCCTGCAGACCATTGGCTGGCCCTGGCCAGGACCGCCCGCGCCGGATGACCAGGCAGACTGGCACGCGGCGATGGTCGTCCATCCGCAGGCGCGGCCGGCACGGGTGATCGAACAGCACCGTACCCATTACGTGGTGGCCGATGGCCCGGACGCGTCCATCAAGGCCGAATCGCTGCCGGAGTGGCAGCGCCCGCGTTTTCCCAGCCATGAACGTCCGGCGGTCGGCGACTGGGTACTGCTGGACGGGGTACGCATCGTGGCGCTGCTGCCACGGCGTACGTCCATCAAGCGCGGCGCGGCCGGCGAGCACTATCACCAGCAGGTGATCGCGGCCAATGTCGATACGGTGTTCATCGTCTGCGGGCTGGATGCTGATTTCAATCCGCGGCGCATCGAACGTTACCTGCTGCTGGTCGGCGGTGGCGGTGCCGAGCCGGTGGTGGTGCTGACCAAGGCCGACCAGACCGACTACACCCAAGATGCGCTGGCGGTGCTTGAGGAGCTGGAAGTGCAGGGCATCGCGCTGCGTGCGGTGAACGGCCTGGATCCGGACAGCGTGGCCAGCCTGCTGCCGTGGCTGCAGGCAGGCCGCACGGTGGTGCTGGTGGGCTCGTCCGGCGCCGGCAAGTCCACCCTGACCAACACCCTGCTCGGCGAGCAGCGGATGAGGACCAATGCGGTGCGCGCCAACGATTCGCGTGGCCGGCATACCACCACCCATCGCGCGCTGATGCCACTGCCGGCCGGGGCCTGTCTGATCGACACGCCGGGCATGCGCGAACTGAAGCCGACCGGCGAGGAGACGCTGGCCGAGGGGGGCTTTTCGGACATCGAAGCGCTGGCGGCACAGTGCCGCTTCCGCGACTGCCTGCACCAGCAGGAGCCGGGCTGCGCGGTGCGTGCGGCCATCGAAGCGGGCGAAATCGAGGAAAGCCGCGTGCTCAATTACTTCAAGCTGAAGGAAGAGGTTGCGGCAGCGGCAGCCAAGCTGGCGGTGCGCCAGGCGGAAACCGCGCAGGAACGCCGCAGCGCCGCCAGGAAGCCACGCCGCCGCCGATAGGCGGGGTTGGCTGCTTTATAGTGGCTCCATGGACCCGTCGGCGACACTGGATCGTGAGGTGGCCCACCACGCCGCGCTGGATGCTCGGCTGGTCGAGGCCGTAGGTGGGATCCGGCTGCTGGCGCTGACCAGTTGGCCGGCGGCAGTGCAGCCGCCGTTCCTGGCCAGCGTGGCGCGCGGCCAGCCGCAACTGCCGCAGGTGGATTATCCCCGGCTGGATTTCAACGCGGAACGTCGGGCGCTGGCGGCCATCATCGCCGAGTGCGACCTGCAGCATCCGCTGGGACAGTATGTGCAACAGTCGGCGCACAGCTGGGATGTCGCGGCACAGTTGCTGGAAGGTCTCGGTACGCGGGCGGTGGACAGCTGTTCGGTGGCGTTGTTCGGCTCGCCCGAGCAGCCGCTGCCCGGCAATGGTCCCAGCACCCGAGACGCAGCGCGGCACTTCATCCAGATCGCCGCCGAGCTGGACCACGAGCTGCTGGCTCCGGAGGAACAGGTGCCGGTGTCGTCCATCGCATTGCAGCTGCAGCTGCAGAACGACCTGGACGCATTCTTCGAATCGCGCATCATCCAGGTCCAGCTCGACCCGGACCTGGTATCCAAGGCGGCAGCCGGCCCGGCGCGTATCCGCCTGCGCACCAGCGCGCGGTTCAGTGCGTACGATCGTGCGCAGCTGTTCCACCATGAGGCACTGGTGCACTCGCTGACCGCTCTCAACGGCAGGGAACAGCAGGTGCTGCCGAGCCTGGCGCTGGCATCGCCCCGGGTGACGGCGGCACAGGAAGGCCTTGCGACCTTCGCCGAGCAGATTACCGGCAGCATCGACATCGAACGATTGAAGCGCATCAGCCTGCGAACCGAGGCCATCGCGATGGCGCGCGAAGGCGCCGATTTCATCGAAGTGTTCCGCTATTTCTGCGATGCCGGGCAGACGCCGGAGGAGAGTTTCGCATCGGCGCAGCGTGTGTTCCGCGGCGTGCCACCCGGCGGCGGCATGGCTTTCACCAAGGACACCGTCTACCTGCGCGGACTGGTGTCGGTGCATACGTTCTTCCGTGACATGCTGGCACGTGATCGCCTGCAGGTCTGCCGCTGGTTGTTCGCCGGCAAGATGACCCTCACCGATGCGGTGGTTTTCGCACCGTTGTTCGAGGCGGGCATCCTGCAGCCACCCCGCTGGCTGCCACACTGGGTCAGTCGCGCCAACGGCCTGGCCGGCATGCTGGCATTTTCGCTGTTCGCCAACCGCATCCGCATGGACCAGTTGAAGCCGGAATAATGCGGCCGTCGGGCGGCGGCACGAAGCCGGCGGTAATGACACGACGCCGGTGGGTGATGGCACGAAGTCGGTGGGGCGACGGCATACGCCGGTGGGTGACGACCGTTGGTCGTCACGCCATGACACCCGCATCACCCCATGTACAGCCCACCATTGACCGGATAGTCCGCACCAGTGGCGTACGCCGCATCATCGGACGCCAGCCATCCGCACAGGGCGGCCACTTCCTCCGGCCTGCCCAGGCGGCGGATCGGAACCGATGCCGCCAGCCGGTCCAGTACATCCGGCGGAAAGCTGCTGATCGACTGGCTGGCGATGTAGCCGGGGGAAATGGTGTTCACCGTGACTCCGCGCGCTGCGACTTCGGCGGCGAGCGCACGGCTGAAACCGTGCATCGCGGCCTTGGCGGTCGCGTAGTTCACCTGGCCGATCTGTCCCTTGTGGGCGCTGACCGAACCGATGTTGATGATGCGTCCCCAACCGCGCGTGGCCATGCTCTCCACCACCTGGCGGGTAAGGTTGAACAGCGAATCGAGATTGGACGTGATCACGGCCTTCCAATCTTCCGGCGTCATCTGCCGGAACAGCACATCGCGGCTGCCGCCGGAGTTGTTGACCAGCACGTCCACCTCGCCCACTTCGGCGCGTACCCTGGCGAACGCGGCGGTGGTCGACGCCCAGTTGGTGGCATTGCCTTCCGATGCGATGAAATCGAAGCCGAGCTCGCGCTGCTCGCGCAGCCAGCCGGCCTTGCGTGGCGAGTCCGGCGCGCAACCGGCGACCACGGTATGGCCGGAGCGGGCGAGCGTCTGGCAGATGGCCGTGCCGATACTGCCCATGCCGCTGGTGACGTAGGCGATGCGAAGCGTCATTGGAATCTCCAGGTAACGGGGCCGGACCGCATCAGGCGGCCAGCGGATACAACGCGAACAGCAGGCCGCCGAACAGCAGCAGCAGCGAGATCAGCACCGCCCATTTCAGGGTGAATTTCTGGTGGTCGGCGAATTCGACTTTGGCCAGTCCCACCAGCAGGTAGGTCGATGGCACGAGCGGGCTGAGCAGGTGCACCGGTTGCCCCGCCAGCGAGGCGCGGGCCATTTCCACCGGCGTGATGCCGTAGTTGCCGGCGGCTTCGGACAGGATCGGCAGCACGCCGAAATAGAAGGCGTCGTTGGACATGAAGAACGTGAAGGGCATCGACGCCAGCGCGGTGATCACCGCCAGGTACGGGCCCCATGCCTCGGGAATGACAGCGAGGAAGCTGCGCGACATCGCTTCGACCATGCCCGTGTTGTTGAGGATGCCGGTGAAGATGCCGGCGGCGAAGATCAGCGACACCACCGACAGCACGTTGCCGGCATGGTTGACCACGCGGCGACGCTGTTCGGCCAGGTTCGGATAGTTGATCACCAGTGCGATGGCGAAGCCGACCATGAACAGCACCGGCATCGGCAGCACGCCCATCACCAGCGCGGCCATCAGGGCCAGGGTCAGCACGAAGTTCACCCACAGCAGGCGGGGACGCCGGGTGTCTTCGGCATCTTCGACGGTTGGCAGCGCGTCTCCGTCATCGGATACGCTGGAATCCATCCAGGAACCGCCCTGCGGCAGGGTCACCACGCCCAGCCGGCGGCGCTCCTTCATGCCCAGGTACCAGGCCAGCGCGATGATGCCGGCGCAGGCGATGACCATCGATGGGATCAGCGGTACGAACACATCGGCCGGGTCCACGTGCAGCGCCGTTGCCGCGCGCGCGGTCGGCCCACCCCATGGCGTGAGGTTCATGACGCCACCGGCGAGGATGGTCACGCAGGTCATGTTCAGCGCGTTCATGCCCAGCCGCCGGTACAGCGGCAGCATCGCCGACACGGTGATCATGTAGGTGGTCGAGCCATCACCGTCGAGCGAGATCAGCATCGCCAGCACCGCCGTGCCCATCACGATCTTCAACGGATCACCCTTGACCACACGCAGGATCACGCGCACCAGCGGATCGAACAGGCCGGCATCGATCATCACGCCGAAGTAGAGGATGGCGAACATCAACATCACGCCGGTCGGCGCGATCTTCTTGATGCCGTCGAGCATCATTTCGTCGATGCCGGCACCGAAACCACCCAGCAGGGCGAACAGGATCGGTACGGTGATCAGGGCGACCAGCGGCGACAGTCGTTTGCTCATGATCAGGTACATGAACGTAATGACCATGCCAAAGCCGAGGATGCTCAGCATCATCTGCGGACTCCTTGCGGAAAGGGCGGGAAGGAAGCGGAATTCAGAAGTCGAACTGCAGGCGGCCGGTGACGGCGCGGGTGCGGTCGACGGTGACGTGCGCCAGGCGGTCGCGGTTGCGGCTTTCGATCAGGTTGAGCATGAAGCGCAGGTTGTCGCGCAGGTACCAGTTGCCTCCCAGCGTCCACGCCGCCGTGCTGCCGTCGCGCAGGTCGGCCAGGCCGGTCCGGTGCTGGTCGCCGCGCATCTGGTCGTAGCGCAACGCCAGTTCGAAGGCACCGGCCGCGTGCCGGATGTCCTTGACCCGCGCGAAGCGGCCGGTCCTGGAGTCGTAGGCGCGCGATTCGCCGGTGACGAACCAGCTGAGCATGCCGTAGCCGGCCAGCACGTTGCCGCGCTGCGCGCCGTCGTCGAAGGTGGCGCCACTGAGTTCGCCCTGCCACGACAGCGGGCCGCGCACCTGCGCGTATTCCAGCGACCACTTGTCGACATCGGTATCGCGGCCATCGGAGAAGTCGACCAGGGTCAGGCGGCTTTCGTCGGAAAGATGCCCGGCCGGGCGCGGGCGGATGCGCAGGCCCGGTGCGCCACCGGCACCCGGGTTGTCGTACAGCTCGCGGGCCAGCGAAACGCCCAGGTGCAGCACGTCGCCGGCTGCCGGCGAAGGAGCCCAGGTGATACGTCCACCCGCAGCGCGACCCTTGACCTGCCAGGCATCAATGCTTTCCAGGCTGTAGATGCTGGCCGCCCAGGTGAAGTCGCCCGGATTGGCCTGCCACGAGGCACCCAACCGGTACAGCGGCGCCAGCGTGGTGCCGGCATTGCCACGCTCCAGGAAACTGCCGTAGTTGGAGCCGGTACGGTCGTCCAGGGAAAAGTACTGCTTGAACTGACCCACGGTAAGCCTGCCGGCATCGCCGAAGACGCGGCTCACGAATACGTCCTTGGCCTCGACACGGTCGCCGGAAAAATCGGCTTCCATCTTGTAGTCCACGGCGAAAAACCGGCCGGATACGTCAAGCCAGGCGCGGCGTATCTCGGTATCGTTCCTGTTCGGCGTGCCTCGGCCGTCGTTGTCGAAGCGGGCGAAATCCAGATGGAGACGCCCGCCCACGACCGCGGTGACCGGACGGTCTTCCCCATCGGCGGCCATGACCGGCAGAGCGGCCGACAACGCGGCACAGGCGATGGCAGCGCGCCATCCGACAACAGTTCGATCCACGGACCCTCCCAGGTACACAGCAGGCAAGCGCACCTGAAACCGGCGCGTGGCGGCAGTCTGGTCGCGGCAAGCTGTCATCCGCCTGTCAGCGGTTTGTGCGCTGCAGCGAAAATGTATCGCCGCAGGCGGTAGTACCGGGGCAGCCCTGGGCCTGCCCTGCAGCTGTTCGGTTCGACCCACATCGCCGCGCGCGCTAGCATCAGCGCTCCCCCGCACCTGCGAACCGCATGCGCCTTCTGCTGGTAGAAGACAACCCGGACCTGGCCGATGCCATCATCCGCCGCATGCGCCGCAGCGGCCATGCCGTGGACTGGCAGGCCGATGGACTGGCCGCCGCCAGCGTGCTGCGCTACCAGAGTTTCGACCTGGTGGTGCTGGATATCGGCCTGCCGAAACTGGATGGCCTGCGGGTGCTGTCCGGCCTGCGCGAACGAGGTGACAGCACGCCGGTACTGATGCTCACCGCGCGCGACGGCATCGAAGACCGCGTGCAGGCGCTGGACGTTGGCGCCGATGACTACCTCGGCAAGCCCTTCGATTTCCGCGAGTTTGAAGCGCGTTGCCGGGTGCTGCTGCGTCGTGCACGCGGGCAGGCCAGCGACGTGCTGCAGATCGGTGGATTCCTGTTCGACAATGCCGCTCATCGCGTCAGCCTGGATGGTGAGCCCATCGAGCTGCCGAACCGCGAATTCCGCCTGCTGGAGATCCTGGTCGGTCGCATGGGGCAGGTGGTCGGCAAGGATGAGATCGGCAACGGCCTGTTCGGTTTCGACGACGAAGCCGGGCCGAACGCGATCGAGCTGTATGTTGGCCGCCTGCGCCGCAAGCTGGCCGGTGCGCCAGTGCGCATCATCACCGTGCGCGGCGTGGGCTATCTGCTGGAAGCGGCCGACGCAGGCGGGGCAGGGCCGGATGGCGAGGACTGAGCGGCGGCATCCGGCATCGCTGCGGCGTACGCTGACGCTGTATCTCGGCGTGCTGCTGGCCGTATTCGCGGTGGCCCTGCTGTTCGCCGCGCGGGAGTACGGCGAGCGCGCAGCGAACCGGTCCTACGACCACCTGCTGGTGTCCTCTGCGATGTCCATCGCCGATTCGGTGGCGCTGGTGGACGGCCAGTGGCAGGTGGATCTTCCCTATGCCGCGCTCGACCTGCTGGCGATGGCACCCGAGGATCGCGTGTTCTACCGCGTGGCGGACAGTCGGAGCCAGCTCATCACCGGTTACGGTGACCTGCCGGCCAGGCCATCGAACCGCATGGCCGGGCAGGGTGCGCCCGTGCTTTTCGATGCGCCTTACAGCGGCGAAACCGTGCGCTTCGTGGTGGTGGCGCGCAACCTGTCCACACCGTCGGCACAGGGCGAGGTGCAGGTGCAGGTCGGCCAGACCCGGCGTGCGCGTGAAGCGTTGATGCAGGAAATGGTCAATCGCGCGCTGCTGGCGATCGGTGTGCTGTCGCTGCTTTCGCTCGCGCTGGTGGGCGTCGGCGTACACCGTGCGTTCCGGCCGCTGGTACGGGTGGAGCGCGAGCTGTCACGCCGCGAACCTTCCGACCTGCGTCCGCTGGATGCTGACGTACCGCGCGAGATGGACCAGATGGTGGCCGCGTTGAACCGGTTCATGGGCCGCCTGTCCAGCAGCAACGAAACCCTGCGTGCGTTCATGGCCGAGGCCGCGCACCAGATGCGCACGCCATTGGCCGCGCTGCGTGCGCAGGCACAGCTGGCGCTGGATGACGATGATCCGGACGACATGCGGCGCAGCCTGCAGGCCATCGAGCGCAATGCCAGTCACATGAGCCGGCTGCTCAACCAGTTGCTGAGCGATGCAAGTGTCATCCACCGTGCCAACCTCCAGCATTACACGCCGGTGGACCTGGCCGAAACCGTGCATCAGGCCCTGCATGAGGCACTGCCGCAGGCCGAGCCGGTGCCACGCGTGCAGCTGGCGATGACGACCGGCGCGACCTGGGTGCATGGCGATGCATTGCTGCTGCGTGAGGCGATCAAGAACCTGGTGGACAATGCGGTGAAATACAGCGACGCGGGCCCGCTGCAGGTGGCCTTGACGGTCGATGACACCCACGCGGTGCTGACCATCGCCGACCGTGGGCCGGGCATCGCCGCCGCCGACGCCGGCCGCGTGTTCGAGCGTTTCGCGCGTGGCGAAGACGCACCCGCTGGCGGCGCCGGACTGGGGCTGGCCATCGTCAAGCGCGTGGTCGATGGCCACGGTGGCCATATCGATCTGTCCAATCGTCGCGACGGCGGCCTGGTCGCCACCATCCGACTGCCCAGGAATCCGTCATGAAACGCCTGACGTACACGCTGTTGATGTTGCTGGCCCCCGCCCCCGCCTGCGCCACCCCCGGCGATGTCGAACGTTTTCCGGCCAGGGCAGCGACGGTGGCACAGCTGCGCATCCACGGAAGCACCGATATCGAGGTCTTCGCTGAAGTCATCGCCGATTACCAGCGCCTGTACCCCGGTACGGAGATCGTCTACGAAGACATCATCACCCAGGACCTGCATGCCCGTTACCTGCGCGACCGCAACACACCGGCGACGCCGGACCTGCTGATATCCAGTGGCATGGACCTGCAGACGAAACTGGTCAACGACGGCCATGCGCTGCCCGACCGTTCGCCGCAGGCCGATGCACTGCCTGTCTGGGCACGATGGAGGAACGAAGCATTCGGGATCAGTTACGAGCCCGTGGTCATGGTCTACAACACGCGTGCGCTGCCGGCCACTCGGGTGCCGCGCACGCGCCGGCAGCTGCTGGATCTGCTGCGTGCCGACGATGCGCCGCTGCGCGGCCGGGTCGGCACTTATGACATCAACCGCAGCAGCGTGGGTTACCTGCTGGCGACCCAGGACGCGCAGCGGGGCAGCATCGCCGGTGCCCTGCTGGGGGCGCTGGGCGACAACCAGGTCATGCTCGAAGAGCGTACCGGAGTGCTGCTGGACAAGGTCAGCAGTGGCCGCCTGGCACTGGTCTACAACGTACTGGGTTCCTATGCGCAGGCACGCATCGACAAGGGCGAGCCGCTGGGCATCGTGGAGCCGGAAGATTACACGCTGGTGATGCTGCGCACCGCGGTGATTCCGCGCACGGCCCGCAACAGCGACGAGGCCCGGCGATTCCTGGACTACCTGTTGTCGCCACGCGGCCAGCAGGTGCTTTCCCGCGAGGCGCGGCTGATGCCCATCGTGCGCGCCGGCGATCGCGGCGCTGACGGTGGCCCGGCACGCAATCTCAGAGCGATCCAGCTGGGGCCGGGCCTGCTGGTGTACCTGGATGCACTGAAGCGTCGCCAGTTCCTGGATGCCTGGAACAGCAGCATGCAGGCCGACACCGCGGGCACCGCTGACGCTGGCCCTGCGTCGCGGTAGTGCCGCTGTACGTCCGGAAACACGGCCGCGCATCGGTATGCGCCAGCCGATCATGGATCGGTTCTACAATGCGGCCATGAGCGAACTGAACCTGCTGGTTGCCGACGATCATCCTCTGCTGCGCGCGGCCGTGGTGCATTCGTTGCGGCAGAGCGTGCCGCAGGTGCAGGTGCGCGAGGTCGCCAGCGCCGAGGCGCTGGAACAGGCGCTGGAGCAGGAGCCCGAACCGGACCTGGTGCTGCTGGACCTGACCATGCCGGGTGCACATGGGTTTTCCGTGCTGCTGCACGTACGCGGCGCGCACCCGGACATCCCGGTGGTGATCCTGTCGTCCAACGACCATCCTCGGGTGATCCGCCGCGCGCAGCAGTTCGGCGCGGCCGGCTTCATCCCGAAATCCGTGCCGCCGGAGACCATTGGCGAAGCGGTATCTGCGGTGCTGGATGGTGGGCTGTGGTTTCCGGCGATGGCCGCCGAACGTTCCGAAGCCGATGCACTGCTGGCGAGCCGGCTGGCGCAGCTGACGCCGCAGCAGTTCCGTGTGTTGCTGTGCCTTGCCGACGGGCTGCTCAACAAGCAGATCGCCCACACGCTCGGCCTGGCCGAAAACACGGTGAAGGTACACGTGACCGCCATCCTGAAGAAGCTCGAATGCCACAGCCGCACCCAGGCGGCCGTGCTGGTGAAGGCGCTGGAACCGGAAGGCGATGTTGGCGCGGAACTCTGACATTGTCGAAGGCGCGTAGAGCGGGGCTCTGCCCCGCTGCTGTCGATGCTGCCGGGCAGAGCCCGGCACTACGAGATGCATGATCAGCCGGGCAGAGCCCGGCACTACGAGATGCGTGATCAGCCGGGCAGAGTCCGGAGCCATGTGGCACATCGTCAGGCAAGGGTCACAGTCGTGTGCTGGCGTCGGCGCAGGTCGCCGGACAGGCAGCCTCAGCGAGGCGGCGGCCCCTGATGGCGCAGCAGCAGCTGGGTCATCAGCGCGCGCAACGCCGGTGGGCGCACCGGCTTGGACAGGAATCCCCAGCCCATGTCCGCGGCGCGGGCCTTCAATGCGCCATCGCGTTCCGCGGTAACCAGGATCACCGGCGGGCGGGCCTGCCACAGCACGCACAACCGCTCGTAAAGCGACGGACCGTCGAAATCGCCCATGCGTACGTCCAGCAGCACCAGTTCGGGCGCGCTCTCACGGAGCGCGGCTTCCAGCGCGGCCTGCGGACCATCCGCGAGGCGGACATCGCAGGCCCAGCGTTCCAGCAGCGCACGCGTTGCGGCGACGACGTGCGGATCATCGTCGATCGCCCATATGCGACGGCCACGCAGCGGCCCGTCGCTGGCGGTTTCGATCACATGCGTGGGCGGTTCGGCCACCGCCACCACGTCCCGCGCAGTGCCTATCGGCACCGCGACCTCGAACACACTGCCGCGTCCCAGCGTGGAACGCAGGCGGACAGGATGGCCGAGCAGCCGGCCGATGCGCTCGACGATGGCCAGCCCCAGCCCGGTGCCGCGCTCCTGGCCGTCGTGCAGGCGGCGGAACTCCTCGAAGATCTCCTTGTGCAGGCTTTCCGGAATGCCCGGGCCCTGGTCGTGTACCTGGATCCACAACCGCGCACCCTCATGACGGCAGCCCAGCAGCACGCGACCGCGACGGGTATAGCGCAGGGCATTGGAGAGGAAGTTCTGCAGGATACGGCGCAGCAGTGCTTCATCGCTGACCACCACGGCCGAACTGGCTACCCAGCGCAGCTGCAGGCCGCGTCCTTCCGCGGCGATGCCGAATTCGCGGGCGAGTGTTTCCAGCAGCGGATTGAGCGCGAACGAGCGTATCCGTGTCTGCAGGCTGCCCGATTCCAGTCGCGAGATGTCCAGCAGGCTGCCAAGAATGGCGTCCTGCGCCGACAGCGCCGCTTCGATATGGTCCGCGGTCTGCTGCTGTTCGGAGCCGGCCAGCGTGCCGCGCAGTACCGAAACGAACATGCGCGCCGCGTTGAGCGGCTGCAGCAGGTCATGCACGGCCGAGGCCACGAAACGCGTCTTGTAGCGGTTGGCCTGCTCGGCTTCGCGACGGGCTTCGTCCAGGTCCTGGGTGCGTTCGGCCACGCGGTGTTCCAGCGCATCGGCCAGCGAGCGCAGCTCGCGCGCCGCGTTCTTGTAGCTGGTGATGTCGGCGTAGCTGGTGACGAAACCGCCATCGGGCAGGGGATTGCCGCGGATTTCCAGCACCGTGCCGTCATCCTTCTCGCTCTCCCGCATGTGTGGGCGGCCGCTGCGAAGATGGTTGAGACGGCGCTGGATGGCGTCATCGATGGGTCCCGGGCCAAGCAGCCCGCGGCGCGCGTTGAAGCGGAATATCTCCTCGATGGGCCGGCCGACCTGGACCAGCCCGGGCGGGAAGCGGAACAGTTCCAGGTAGCGCGAATTCCAGGCGACCAGCCGTTGCTGCCCGTCGATGATGACCACGCCCTGCGGAAGGTGTTCGAGGCTGCGGCTGAGTCCGCTGTCGGCATCCTGGGCGGCCTGCAGCAGTCCGTCCTGCGCGCTTCGAAGTTCCTGGGCGTGCTGCTTGAGCAGGGTCTCCAGCTCGCGACGGCTGCGCTGGCGGTGCGCGGCCAGGCGCCGGCGCTGCTGCACGAACAATCCCAGAAAGCCCAGCGCCAGCCATGCAGCGCCGCCACCGATGGCCGCGCTGCGGGCCACCGCGCCGGCAGCCCCTGCGTCATGCAGCAGGTGCAGGTGCCAGTCTTCTTCGGGCAGTTCGATGCTCTGCCAGAGCACGGCGCGCGGCAGTACCGGGTCGCTCATACGCACGATGCGGCCACCGTCGTCCAGCACGCGTTCGGTGCGGGCGCGCAGGGGCTGCAGCGAACGGTCGGCATACTGACGGCTGGCCAGCATTTCGCCACGCTCCGTACCGCCGAGCTCGCGCAGCAGGCGGTAACGCCAGTTGTCCTGGCTGGCGAGGAACACCACGTCGTGGTTGTCACTGGCCAGCACCACATCCGGGCTGGCCAGCCATTCCTGCTCCAGCGCGGACAGCTCGATCTTGATCACCACCACGCCCAGCCGCGTGCCGTCGACATCATCGATGGCATGGGACAGGAAATAACCGGGCACGCCGGTGGTCATGCCGATGCCGTAGAAGCGCCCCTGTCCCTGGGCCATGCCCTGCAGGTAATACGGGCGGTAGCTGTAGTCCTCGCCGACGTTGCTGGACGGCTCGTCCCAGTTGCTTGCCGCGACCGCCACGCCATCGCGCGCGACCAGGGTCAGCGTGGACGCGCGGGTGACCTGGTTGGCCCGCGAGAGCTTCAGGTTGAGTCGTTGGCGGCTGGCGGCATCCGGTCGCGAGCGCAGTGCGGATACCAGGTCGGGATCCAGCGCCATCACCTGTGGCAGCGTGCCGAAACGGTCGATGCGCTGCTGCAGGCCCTGCGCGTACAACTGCAGCTGCCGCTGCACCTGCGCACTTTCCCCGGCGAGCGCGCGCTGGCCGGCGAAATGGCCGGCCGACACCGCGCACAGCACAGTGCCGCCGACCATCATCAGCAGGGTGCCCAGCAGCTTGCGGTAGCGGCCCAGCCGATACATCGAACCAGTCTACCCCCGGGAGGGCACATGACCCGCCCGGAAGCAGGACGACCGGCGGCCGTCACCCGGCATCAGAAATGCATCTGAGCGCGGACTTCGAAGATCTCCGGCCTGCTGCGAACGCCGCCACGCGTGGCATCGGCCTTCACGTAGTTGGCCTGGAACTTGAAGTGGCTGGTCAGGTACCAGTTCGCACCCAAGGTCCAGTCATGCTGGCGGCCGCCGGCAACATCGGCATCGTCCAGGTCCAGGCGGCTGTAGCGGGCCAGCAGTTCCACCGCACCATAGTCGCGCGCCGGCTTGATGTTGGCCACGCCACCACCGCTGTAGGGACGGGACTCGCCGGTCAGCACCCAGCTGGCCATCGCGTACTGGCCTTCGCCGGTGTAATCCGGCTTGCCTTCACGGCTGATGGTGGCCTGCAGCGCTTCACCCTGCAGCGAGAACGGGCCGCGGATCCAGATGCCTTCCAGACCTGCACGGTCAATCCGGTCGGCCGTGGTGAGCGCACCGGAATCGACCAGCCGCAGGTCGGTCAGGCCGGCTTCGGGGCGGGCACGCAGGCGTGCGGTGGCTTCATGGTGCACGTCACGGCCATCACGCCAGCCACGCGGGTTTTCCTGCGACAGCGCCAGGCCCAGGTGCAGCACGTTCGCTTCGGCCTTCACCGGCGTCCACACCGCGCGTACCGCCTGCATGGTGCCGGGGTTGTCGCCCTGCAGGTCCTTGCCGCCGTATACACCGGCCTGCAGCAGGTAGGCCGGCTGTTCCAGTGTCCACTCCGCGCCGGTACGGCGACCGGCGTAGAACGCCTGCACCGGCAGAGCGGTTTCCAGGAAGCTGCCCGCGCGCGAGCTGGTCAGTGCATCCAGGCCAACTGGCGTCTTCATGTAGCCGAAGCGGAACTTGCCGATGTCCCTGCCGAACAACGCCTTGCTTTCCAGGCGCAGAAAGACGTCCAGCCAGGTGTCGGCCTGGAAATCGTAGTAGACCATCGCGTCATACACGCCCTTCTTCTTCAACGTGGCACCGAATTCCTTGCGTCGCACCGCGTCATCGTTGTCGATGTCACCGGAGAAATTGTTCCAGTCGTAGGCGATGTTGGCGGTGGCTGCCAGTTCGGTGCCATCGGAGAAGGTCACCTTGGTCGGCCAGTTGTCGAAGTCGGTGGCCGAGGCCAGCAAGGGGCTGCTGGCCAGGGACAGGGCAAGCAGGGTGGGGGTCATGCGCATGGGGGCGTATCTCGTGGTCTGCAAACAACAATGGGTGAACGTAGAGGCGGGCTCTGCCCGGCTGTACGGTACGCAAGTCTAGGGCTGCGGACGTGAAGCGGGGTATCTGAACCAGCGGCTTAGTACCAATAGGTTATCTGCTGCGGCGACAAGGGCGCGTACAAAGGGCGCCATCCGATGCCGCGTCGTGCGCTGTACGTGCCGTTCGCGTCGTCCCCGCAATCCGCCCCTTCCGGAGCCCGCCATGCACGTTCCCACCGCTTCCCCGGTGCCGGCCAGACCGCTGCCGTTCTACCGCCAGCTGTATTTCCAGGTGGTGGTCGCCATCGTCCTCGGTGCCATCCTGGGCCATTACGAGCCAGCCTTCGCCGAATCGCTGAAGCCACTGGGTGACGCGTTCATCAAGCTGGTGAAGATGATCATCGCGCCGGTCATCTTCCTGACCATCGTCACCGGCATCGCCGGCATGAGCCAGCTGCGCACGGTTGGCCGGGTGTTCGCCAAGTCCATGGCGTATTTCCTGTTCTTCTCCACGCTGGCGCTGATCGTCGGCATGATCGTGGCGCACGTGGTGCAGCCCGGCGCCGGCATGAACATCAATCCGGCCGATCTGGACCAGACGGCGGTCAACACCTACGTGCAGAAGTCCCACGAGCTGACCCTGGTCGGCTTCGCGATGGACATCATCCCGGCCACGCTGGTCAGCGCGTTCGTGGAAGGCAACATCCTGCAGGTGCTGTTCGTGGCCGTGCTGTTCGGCATCGCGCTTGCGCTGGTGGGCGAAAAGGGCCGGCCGGTGCTGACCTTCCTGGAGGCGCTGACCGCTCCGGTATTCCGGCTGGTGCATATCCTGATGAAGGCCGCGCCGATCGGTGCGTTTGGTGCCATCGCGTTCACGATCGGCAAGTATGGCGTCGGCTCGCTGGTCAACCTGGCCTGGCTGGTCGGCTCGTTCTACCTGACATCGTTCCTGTTCGTGGCGGTGATCCTGGGCGTGGTGTGCCGGCTGTGTGGCTTTTCGGTGTTCAAGCTGGCCCGTTACCTGAAGGCCGAACTGCTGCTGGTGCTGGGCACGTCCTCGTCCGAATCGGCGCTGCCTTCGCTGATGGAGAAGATGGAGCGCGCCGGCTGCAGCAAGTCGGTGGTCGGGCTGGTGGTGCCCACGGGATACTCGTTCAACCTGGATGGCACCAACATCTACATGACCCTCGCGGCGCTGTTCATCGCCCAGGCGACCAACACCGAGCTGAGCCTGGGGCATCAGATCGCGCTGCTGCTGGTGGCCATGCTCAGTTCCAAGGGCGCCGCCGGCGTGACCGGCGCGGGCTTCATCACTCTGGCGGCTACGCTGGCCGTGGTACCGGAGGTGCCGGTGGCCGGCATGGCGCTGATCCTGGGCGTGGATCGCTTCATGAGCGAATGCCGTTCGCTGACCAACTTCATCGGCAATGCGGTGGCCACCGTGGTGGTGTCGCGCTGGGAAAACGCGCTGGATCGCGACCGGCTGGCGCTTGCGCTGGATGGCCGCGAAAGCGAACTGCCGCCGACGGTGGACGCTGCGCTGCCGGTGGCGACCAAGATCTGATCGTCGCGTCGCGGTTTTCTCGCGCACAGCCGGGCTCTGCCCGGCTGTGCAGGATCCAGCACCTGCCGGCCAGCGGCCGGCACTACCGTCTGTAATGGCCGGCACTACCGTCCGTAACGGCCGGCACTACCGTCCGTAACGGCCGGGACTTCCATCTGTAACGCCCGGTACTCCGGTCTGCAACGATGATGGCCGCGCCGGTACCGCCTCGCTGCTCCATGCGCCAACGAATTGTGCGCCTGCAGCATGGCTGCGACAGGCCCGCGACAGGTCCGGGTCGCCCAACGGGGGTATGATCCCCTGTCCCCTTCGCCCATTCATGTGTCCCACTCGATGTCCAACGAAGATTTCAAACAGGCCGCCCTCGATTACCACCGCATGTCGCCGCCGGGCAAGATCAAGGTGACCGCGACCAAGCCGATGCTGACCCAGCGCGATCTGTCGTTGGCCTATTCGCCGGGCGTGGCCTATGCCTGTGAAGCCATCAAGGCCGACCCGCAGCAGGCCAGCGAGCTGACCGCGCGTGGCAATCTGGTCGCGGTGATCTCCAACGGCACTGCCGTGCTGGGCCTGGGCAACATCGGCCCGCTGGCCGGCAAGCCGGTGATGGAAGGCAAGGGCGTGCTGTTCCAGAAATTCGCCGGCATCGATGTGTTCGACATCGAAGTGGACGAACTGGATCCGGACAAGCTGGTGGACATCATCGCCTCGCTTGAGCCGACCTTCGGCGGCATCAACCTGGAAGACATCAAGGCGCCGGAATGCTTCATCGTCGAACGCAAGCTGCGCGAGCGCATGAAGATCCCGGTGTTCCACGATGACCAGCACGGCACCGCGATCATCGTCGGTGCGGCCGTGCTCAACGCCATGGCCATCACCGGCAAGAAGATCGAAGACGTGCGTCTGGCCACCACCGGCATGGGCGCGGCGGGCATTTCCTGCGTGAACATGCTGGTGCAGCTGGGCCTGAAGCCGGAAAACATCCTGGCCTTCGACCGCGAGGGTGTGATCCACACCGGCCGCACCGACCTGGACCCGGAAAAGCAGCGCTATGCGCGCGACACCGACAAGCGCACGCTGGCGGAGATCGTCGACGGCGCGGACATCTTCCTGGGTCTGTCGGCACCTGGCATCCTCACCGCCGACATGGTGAAGACGATGGCGCCGGATCCGGTGATCTTCGCGCTGGCCAATCCGACCCCGGAAATCATGCCGGAAGATGCACGCGCTGCACGGCCGGACGCGATCATCGGCACGGGCCGTTCGGATTACCCGAACCAGGTCAACAACGTGCTCTGCTTCCCGTACCTGTTCCGCGGTGCGCTGGATGTGGGGGCGACCGCGATCAACGAAGAAATGAAGATCGCCTGCGTGCGTGCGATCGCCGCACTGGCACGCCGCGCGGCCACCGACATGGGTTCGGCCTACGGTGGCGATACCCCGAGCTTCGGCCGCGAATACCTGATTCCGCGCCCGTTCGACCGCCGCCTGCTCGTGGAGCTGTCCGCGGCGGTGGCGCAGGCCGCGATGGATTCGGGGGTGGCCAGCCGGCCGATCGCCGACATGGCGGCCTACCGTGAGAAGCTGGCGCAGTTCGTCTACCGCACCAGCCTGATGATGAAGCCGGTCTACGACCGCGCGCGCACCGACAAGCAGCGCGTGGTGTATGCCGAAGGCGAAGAGGAAGTGGTGCTGCAGGCCGTGCAGAACGTGGTCGATGAAGGCCTGGCGCACCCGATCCTGATCGGTCGTCCGGACGTCATCGAAGCGCGCATCGAACGCCTTGGCCTGCGCCTGAAAGTCGGCGAGAACATCGAAGTCACCAACATCAACGATGATCCGCGCTTCAACGAATACTGGCAGTACTACCACGCCCTGACCGGTCGCCGCGGCGTCACCGTGGCGGCGGCGAAGAACCTGATGCGCTCGCGTCCCACGCTGATCGCGGCGGTGATGGTTGCCCGTGGCGAAGCCGATGCGCTGCTTACCGGCGTGGTCGGCCGCTTCCACAAGAAGCTGGGGTACGTGCGCAGCGTGCTGCCGCTGGAATCGAAGGTGACCTCCACCTCGGCGATGACCGGCGTCATCAACCAGCAGGGCGTGTTCTTCTTCGTGGATACCCACGTGCAGGAAGACCCGACCGCCGAGCAGCTGACCGAGGCCACGCTGCAGGCCGCCTACCGCATGAAGCTGTTCGGCATCGAGCCGAAGGTTGCGTTGCTGTCGCATTCCAATTTCGGCAGCCACGATTCGAAGGACGCGGTGAAGATGCGTCAGGTGCGCGACATGCTGCTCAAGCGCAACCCGCGCCTGAACGTGGATGGCGAGATGCAGGGCGACACGGCGTGGGATGAAGCGCTGCGCCAGAAGCTGCTGCCGGGATCGACGCTGGAAGGGCGCGCCAACCTGTTCGTGCTGCCGAACCTGGAGGCCGCGAACATCGCCTACAACCTGGTGCGCGTGTTCACGGACGGCGTGGCGATCGGCCCGATCCTGATGGGCGTGAACAAGCCGGCGCACATCCTGACCACCAGCGCGACCTCGCGGCGGATCCTCAACATGACCGCGATCGCGGCCGTGGATGCGCAGATCCGCAAGCAGCTTGAGGCTGAAAAGAAGGCGTAAGCCTTCTTTCCAGTCTCAAACTGCCCACGCATTTCCCCTTGAACATCAAGGGGGCTCTCCAGCGGTTGGATCGCGGCGCGTCGGGAACACGCGAGCGGTCATGTGTAACAACAAGACGCCGGGCATTGCCCGGCGTCTTCGTATCTGCCGCTATCGCCGTCTACGTCACTCTGGCGGATGCGCCTTCGCATACGCTGCCCACAGTGCGGGCAGCGCGTGGCCGGTGTGCTGCTGCCACAGTTGCGGCGTGTAGCGGCCGCTGCGCAGCGCGGTATCCAGCGTGGTCACCAGGCCGGGGTGGGCAGCCTCGCTCCACTTCAGGAACGCGCCGGTGACCCGGTAGCCGGTATCGAAGTTCTGCCCGTCCTTGATCGACGTCGGCAGCGCCCATCCTGCTGAGGCATTGTCCACGCCGTAGCGGTCGCGCGCGTAGTCGGCGATGCCTTCCACCAGCCAGCCCGGTACGCGCTCGTTGGCATATTCCGGATAGCCCTGCACGATGTGCATCGCTTCATGGGTCACCAGGTCGGTATCGCCTGGATGTTTCGCCAGCCATGCGGGGTTGATGGTGATCGTGGCGGCCTTCGCCTTTTCGCCCACGTAGGCGATGCCGTCGTACGCCGGATCGATCACGATGTTCACCCGGGCAGGTGCAGCCGGATGGAAGTCCCTGCGCTCGGGCAGGTAGGCCTTGAAGAACGTCTCGATGATGCGGTTCCGTACTGCCGCAGGCACAGCGTCGCTACCATCCTGATAGTGCAGGGTGACGCCGTCCTGCTGGCGTTCGGTATCGAAC
>JAEZCF010000052.1 GCA_023430045.1 Pseudomonadota bacterium
GCACTACCGATAACGCCGGCAGCGTTACTTCCCGACGGCGACGGTGAACACCACGCGGTTGTCGGCCAGCTTGCCGGAGTTGTCGCGGCCGTTGCCATCGGTGCCGTAATAGCCCAGGCCGAGGTTGAACACCCCGAACTGGCGGCTGACACCAATATTGAAATCGGTGTAATCCTTCGCGATGCCGTCTTCGAAGGTGCTGCGCCCCACGTTCGCGGACAGGGAGAATTCCTGCGGAAGTCCCCATTCGCCGCCCACGCCGAAGTACCAGCCATCGGTGCTGCTGTTCCACACGTCGTTGCTGTACGCCACGGTGAGCTTGTACTGCTCGGCGAACGTGGTGGTGGTGATCAGTTCGTTGTAGTTGAGCTCGCTGGCGCCCGGGTAGGTATAGCGGTTGAGCAGCACGTCGAAATTGACGTTGTCGCTTACATCCACGCCATAGCCGATCAGGAAATCCACCTCGGTGCTCGGATCACCCGGTCCGAAATCCACGCCCGATCCCCACACGCCGGCATACAGGCCGACCGGGCTGGTGTAGGTGAAACCGGCCTGGAGGGTCGGATCTTCTTCCGTCTGCGATACGCCGCGGAAGACGTAATCGGACACCCCGGTGATGTTCCAGCTGTATGGCGAGCCGGCGTCCTGAGCGTTGGCGGCGAACGAGGCAAGCGACAGGACGGCAGCAGCGGCGATGCAACGGCAGGCGTGCTTCATGGGGCGTCTCCGGGGCGATGGCGGGGGAAGGCGGGGCTGACACGGAACTGCGGGGAACGCGCGGTTCACGGTTTTTTAACCCGTTTGATATTGCAACGCAACATGCCTGTGCGCGGCGGCTGCTCCATGCCGCCTCCCGGCGGCAGGTAGAATCGCTGTTTTCCGTGTTGAGCCGTGCTCCGCCATGACAGAAGCCCCGACCGCCCTGACCCGCCATTACGCCGACGAGCTGGATGCCATCCGCGCCCAGGGCCTGTTCAAATCCGAACGCATCATCACCAGCCCGCAGTCGGCCGAGATCACCCTGGACGACGGGCGCACCGTGCTGAACTTCTGCGCCAACAATTACCTGGGGCTGGCCGATCACCCGGACCTGATCCAGGCCGCCAAGGATGCGCTGGACAGCCATGGCTTCGGCATGGCTTCGGTGCGCTTCATCTGCGGCACCCAGGACCTGCACAAGCAGCTCGAAGCACAGATCGCCGGGTTCTTCGGCAAGCAGGACACCATCCTGTACGCGGCCTGCTTCGACGCCAATGGCGGCCTGTTCGAACCGTTGCTCGGCGAGCAGGACGCGATCATCTCCGACAGCCTCAACCATGCCTCGATCATCGATGGCGTGCGCCTGTGCAAGGCCAGGCGCTTCCGTTACGCCAACTGCGACATGGCCGACCTGGAAGCGCAGCTGCAGGCCGCCGATGCTGCCGGATGCAGGACCAAGCTGATCACCACCGACGGCGTGTTCTCCATGGACGGCTTCATCGCTCCGGTGGACGAGATCACCGCGCTGGCGAAGAAGTACAACGCGCTGGTGCACATCGACGAATGCCATGCCACCGGCTTCCTGGGCGCCACCGGCCGTGGCTCGGCCGAGGTCAAGGGCGTGCTGGAAAAGATCGACATCATCACCGGCACCCTGGGCAAGGCCATGGGCGGCGCACTGGGTGGCTTCACCTGCGCCAGCGCCGAAGTGATCGAACTGCTGCGCCAGCGTTCGCGTCCGTACCTGTTCTCCAACTCCCTGCCACCGCACGTGGTCGCCGCCGGCATCAAGGCGTTCGAAATGCTGGCCGCCGCCGATGACCTGCGCCGCACCCTGGCCGACAACACCACATACTTCCGCGAGAAGATGACCGCCGCCGGCTTCGACGTGAAGCCGGGCGTGCATCCCATCAGCCCGGTGATGTTGTACGACGCTCCGCTGGCACAGAAATTCGCCGAGCGCCTGCTGGAAGAAGGCATCTACGCAATCGGATTCTTCTTCCCGGTGGTGCCCAAGGGCCAAGCGCGCATCCGCACCCAGATCAGCGCCGCGCATACCCGCGAGCACCTGGACCGCGCCATCGATGCGTTCACCCGCATCGGTGTGGAACTGGGTGTCATCAAGGCCTGACCCGAGGCATGCGGTAGAGCCGACCCAAGGTCGGCTTCCGCTGGTGTCCTGGTAGAGCCTGCCCGTCTTCGGCTGCTGTTGCCGCGAAATGCAGCCGACCATGGGTCGGCTCTACCCGTCACCTGCCGCTCTGCCCGGCTCTACGTGCGTCATTTGACCTGTGTCTGTCCGTTGCCCTTGGCCACGCGGATGCCATTGGCCTTCATCCAGGCATCGAACTCATCGGCGGTCATCTTCGTATCGCCATCGCTCATCATGAAGCGATAACTGCCGCGGCCATCCAGCTCCGGCACTTTCACTTCCACGATATCCAGGACCGGCGGGGGTGGCGCCGCGGCCATCTCCTTCTGGTGGCTGCATGCGGCCAGCAGGGCAGACGCGGGCAGCAGCAGTGCAGCGGTGCGCAGTGCGCGGAAGGGAACCGGGTGCTTCATGAGGGAACTCCTGTTGCAGGGTGTGCAAAAACCGGACGCCCCCTGCGTCCGGAGCGGGGCCGACGCACCGCGCCGGCCTCGGGTCTCAGCCCGGAACAGCGGCGGCCTCCAGTTGCCGCCGGTCATCATCGTGCAGCAGGCGCCACTGACCCTTGCCGAGATCACCGAGCAGCAGCCCGCCGATCGCCACCCGGACCAGGCGCATCACCTGCAGATCGAATGCCGCCAGCAGGCGGCGGATATGGCGGTTGCGACCTTCTTCCAGCACCACTTCCAGCCATGCGGTCTTCTCGCCACTTCGCAGCAGCCGCACGCTGCGCGCGGCCAGGAATTCGCCGTCATCCTCAATGCCCACGCATAGCGCTGCCAGGACCTGCGCATCGGGAAGGCCATCCACCTGCACGTGGTAGATCTTGTCCGGCCCGGTAGCGGGGTCGGTAAGCCGCGCGGCCCATTGCGGATCGTTGCTGAAAAGCAGCAGGCCTTCACTGGCCTTGTCCAGCCGACCGACCGGGGCCAGCCACGGCAGCCCGGCATCGTCCAGACAGCGATAGACCGTGTCGCGACCCTGCTCGTCCTGCGCCGTGGTGACCAGCCCGCGGGGCTTGTTGAGCATCAGGTAGATGCGCGGCGCCGCATCCAGCGCGCGACCATCCACCTGGACCTGCTGGCGTCCGGCCTGGATGGGAAATTCGGGATCGTGCACGGTGAGCCCATCCACGCTTACCCGGCCGGCGGCGATCCAGCGCGCGGCTTCGGTACGCGAACACAGGCCGGCCTTGGACAGCACACGCGCCAGGCCATGACGGACGCCCGTGCCCGCTGACATCACGCGCCCGCGTACGGGGGCACGCGCAACGGGGGTCGCAGGGGGGCGCCTTGGCCGCATATCCTGCTCCCCGCCGGCTTACTTCTTGTCGACCGGCGTGGTCTCGGCAGATGCCTCCACGGCCGGTGCGACGGCCGCAGCCGGTGCCGGACGTGCCTTGACCACGCGTACGCCACGCGCCTTCATCCACGCGTCGAATTCCTCGGCGGTCATGCGCTTGCCGTTCTGGCTCATGTCGAACCGCCACGGCGTGTTGTCGAACTCGGTCTGCGGCTTGTAGGCGGCCGGATCGTTCGGCTTCACCGCCGGCGCACCGGGAATGACGCTGGCCACGTTCTGGCAGCCTTCGATGCGCAGGCGCTGCAGCACGCTGTCCAGCGACTGCGATTGTTCGTAGTTGCTGGTCAGCACGCCGGCCGGCATGCCGAGCTGCGAGCTGCGGGTGAACAGTTCGCTGGCCACCGGCGCGATGGCCGTGGCCGGAAGCGGCAGCGGTGCGGCAGCGGCGCCGACCGAGCAATCCACGGCGGCGTGGGCGACAGGAACCAGAGCCAGCGCCAGGACGGCAGCCGATGCAGTGCGCAGCATGAGGGTCATCCACGAAAGGGGTTGCCGCGAGTTTAACAGCGACACAACGCCTTTCAAGATCCTACATTCAATGAATACGGCAACTCTTTGGTTTTTTTGTGATTTTCTGACGAACGGCGGAGAAGCGTGACGACCAACGGTCGTCACCCACCACGGCATGGTCGTCACCCACCAGGGCATGGTCATTACCCATCACGAGGCAGCGGTTATTGCCTGCAGCAGCGCACCGGTGTCACCACAGGCGTCAGCGGATTCCGGAAACAACAAGACCCGGCCGAAGCCGGGTCCTGCTGTGTCCTGCCGATGAAACGCCGGAACTTAGTTCTGGACGTTCAGCTCGGTACGACGGTTCTTGGCGCGACCTTCCGGATTGTCCGAACCATCCGAATTGGTGTTCGGGGCAATCGGACGGCTCTCGCCGTAGCCGATCGGGCCGACCAGACGCGAAGCGTCCACGCCGTTCTGGGTCAGGTAGTTGTACACCGCGGTGGCGCGGCGCTCGGACAGCTTCTGGTTGTAAGCGTCGGTACCCTTGGAGTCGGTGTGACCGGCGACTTCAACGCGCAGATCCGGGTAACGCTTCAGGATCTCGGAAGCTTCGCCCAGGATGGCCACGGCGTCCGGACGCAGGTTCGACTTGTCGAAGTCGAAGTTCACGCCCTTCAGGTCGATCGAAACCGGCACCGGGCAACCGTCCGGACCGATGGTCTGACCCGGCTGCGAATCCGGGCAGCGGTCGTCGCAGTTGTTGACGCCGTCACCGTCGTCGTCCAGATCGGCGCAGCTCGGGGCAACCGGAGCCGGAGCCGGAGCAGCGGCCACCGGGGCCGGGCCCAGCGGGATCACGACGCCGACCGAAGCCAGCACGTCGCCGAACCAGTCTTCGCCAGCAGCGTGGTAGCTCTGGTCGTCGAAGTCAGCGCGGTAGGCCACTTCGGCACGCACGGCAACGCGCTTGTCGAAGGTGGTCTGCAGACCGGCACCGACCTTGGCGGCGAAGTTGCCGTCCTTGCGCTCGCGCGGACCATTCAGGTCAACCGCTGCGTACTCTTCTTCCGACTTCTGGTAGCCCAGACCGAACAGCAGGTACGGGTTCCAGCCACGGCCTTCCTGGATGAAGTGGCGACGCAGGTCCAGCGAAGCGCCGTACTGCGACCAGTTCAGGTCCTGGTTGGCGTCGAAGTTCGGGTTCTGATAGTTCAGCTCACCGTCGAGCGACCAGTTCGGGCTGATGAACTTGCCCAGGCCCAGGGTCACGAACGGAGCATCGTTGGTCAGGCGGTCGCTGTCCTGGAAGTTGAAGCCAGCCGAACCGGTCAGGTACCAGCGGTCATCAAATTCCTGCGCGGAAGCAGCCTGGGCGAAAGCCAGGCCGCCCAGCAGCGCGGCGGTGAGAATCTTCTTGTTCATCGAATACAGCTCCTATATCGGGGGTATGAAACCGGTAGAGGCATGGGCCAGCACTACGACAGCCGATTCAGCACGCCACCGCCGCGAACATTATGCTCAGGGGAGTGAAGGCCATGTTAACAGTCCCATAACATGTGAAAATGGGGACCAAGCCTCCACCGGATCCGGCGGTTGCACCCTATACAGGATCATGAAAAACCGCAACAGGCAGGCGGGGCAAGGGTTTTCCTGTGCTTCAGGCAAACCCGCGCGCAATATTCAACACGTGCCGCACCGTGGATTTAAGAGGGAGATAGCGTCGCGAGGAACTTTATGGATACGCAGCGTTCCGCTGCCTTGAACGCGCCATGAATCCGCACCATCGCACAGGTGGGATCCGTTTCCGACACGGCATGCCGCAGCACGCGACGGACGCGAGCATCGCGCCAGGCGCGGGCCAGCGGAGATTCGCGCCCTGCCGTTCCCTGCGCGAAGCAGGAGGAGTGTTGTCTGCTTCTGAAACCGCTTAACGTGGCATCGCGTCCCTTTCCGATCCCCCTGTGTGATGCCGCCCTCTCTCGCTTTCCGTCTCGTCCAACTGGTTGCCGGCCTGTTCCTCTATGGCCTGGGCATTGCGCTGATGATCCGTGCCGGCATCGGCGTGGCGCCGTGGGATGTCCTTTCGCAGGGCATCGCCGCGCACACACCTCTGTCGTTCGGGCTGGCCACCAACGTGGTCGGCGCCATCGTGTTGCTGTTGTGGTGGCCGCTCCGGCAACGGCCGGGCGTGGGCACCGTACTCAACGTGCTGCTCATCGGGCCATCGGCGCAGTTCGGCCTGTGGTTGCTGCCGGCCATGATGCTGCCCTGGCTGCAGGTCTGCCTGTTTGCAAGCGGGCTGCTGCTGGTGGCCATCGCCACCGGCCTGTATATCGGTGCGCGCCTGGGCGCCGGCCCGCGCGATGGCCTGATGACCGGACTGCACGCAGCAAGCGGACGGCCGATCTGGCAGGTGCGCACGCTGATAGAGGGCAGCGCGCTGCTCATCGGCTGGCTGCTCGGCGGCGACGTGGGGCTGGGCACGGTGGCGTTCGCGCTTTTCATCGGCCCACTGTGCGGCGTGACATTGCGCTGGTTCGGATTCGGCACAGCGCCGGTGGCGGCCCCGCCCTGCCCACTACGGTAACGCCTCGCCCGCCCGGCTGATCGGATGAACGCGGCTGCCAGGTAGCTGCCCTTGCTCCGCGCGTCGTTTCGCGGCACCCTGCCCGCTTCCGTACGCAAGCGTATCCACGATGTCGCCAGCCAGCGAAAACGCCTATCCGCACCTGTTCGCCCCGCTCGATCTGGGCTTCACCCGGCTGCGCAACCGGGTCCTGATGGGATCGATGCATACCGGCCTGGAGGATCGCGCGCGCGACTTTCCGCGCCTTGCCGCGTATTTCGCCGAGCGCGCCGAAGGTGGCGTGGGCCTGATTGTCACCGGCGGCTTCGCACCAAACGTGGTCGGCTGGCTGAAACCTTTTGGCGGCAAGCTGTCATGGCCGTGGGAAGTACGCCCCCATCGGCAGCTCACCGCCGCGGCGCACCAGCACGATGCGAAGATCTGCCTGCAGCTGCTGCATGCAGGACGCTATGCCTACCATCCTCTGTCGGTAGCACCGTCCAGGCTGAAGGCACCGATCAACCCGTTCACGCCACGCGCCATGAGCGCGCGCAGCGTGGAAGGCCACATCGCCGATTACGCGCGCAGTGCGCGGCTGGCGCGCGAGGCCGGCTATGACGGCGTGGAGGTAATGGGGTCGGAGGGCTATCTGATCAACGAGTTCATCGCCCCGCGCACCAACCAGCGCAACGACGCGTGGGGTGGCGACGCGCACCAGCGCATGCGCTTCGCCGTGGAGATCGTGCGCCGCATCCGCGAAGCCTGCGGACCGGACTTCATCATCATCTACCGCTTGTCGCTGGTGGACCTGGTCACCGATGGCAGCAACTGGGACGAGATCATCATGCAGGCGCAGGCCATCGAAGCGGCCGGTGCGACGATCATCAATTCCGGCATCGGCTGGCACGAAGCGCGCGTGCCCACCATCGCCACCTCGGTGCCGCGTGCGGCCTTCGCCGGCGTCACCGCCAAGCTGAAACCGCATGTGCGCGTGCCGCTGGTCGCGACCAACCGCATCAACATGCCCGAAGTGGCCGAGCGCATCCTCGCCGGTGGCGGCGCGGACATGGTGTCGCTGGCACGTCCGCTGCTGGCCGATCCGCAATGGGCGAACAAGGCGCGCGCCGGCCGTCCCGAAGCAATCAACACCTGCATCGCCTGCAACCAGGCATGCCTGGACCATGTCTTCGAAAACAAGCTGGCCAGTTGCCTGGTGAATCCACGCGCAGCGCACGAAACCGAGCTGGTGTATCGCCCGGTCGCCACGCCCCGCCGGGTCGCGGTGGTCGGCGCGGGTCCTGCCGGGCTGGCATGCGCGACAGTGGCTGCCGGGCGGGGCCACCAGGTCACCCTGTTCGAGGCCAGCGACGAGATCGGCGGCCAGTTCAACGTCGCCAAGCGCATTCCCGGCAAGGAAGAATTCCACGAGACGCTGCGCTATTTCCGTCATCGCATCGCCGAAACCGGTGTACAGCTGCGGCTCGCCACGCGTGCCGACGCCAACGTGCTGTCGGATTTCGACGATGTGGTGCTGGCCACTGGCATCACCCCGCGCCAGGTGGATTTCCCCGGTGCCGACCATCCAAAGGTGGTGAGTTACCTGGACGTGCTGCAGGGCAAGGTCATGGTCGGCCCGCGGGCGGCCATCATCGGCGCGGGTGGAATCGGCTTCGATGTCGGCGAATTCCTCAGCCATGAAGGCCCTTCGCCCTCGCTTGACGTGCAGCGCTGGATGTCCGAATGGGGAGTGGATCCCGCGTTCGATGCACGCGGAGCCCTGTCGTCCCCGGCTCCCGAACCGGCGGCGCGGCGGTTGTGGCTGCTGCAGCGCAGCCCGGGCCGTCCGGGTGCGCGGCTGGGCAAGACCACCGGCTGGATCCACCGCGCCACGCTGAAAGCCAAGGGCGTGACGATGATGGGCGGCGTGGAGTACCTGGGGGTGGACGACACCGGCCTGCGCATCCGCGTCGAAGGCGTTGAACAGTGCCTGGACGTGGACCATGTGGTGGTCTGCGCAGGGCAGCAGTCCAACCGCAGCCTGCTGGACGAACTGACGGCGAAGGGCCTCGATGCGCAGGTGATCGGCGGCGCGGATGTGGCCGCGGAGCTGGACGCGAAACGTGCGATCGACCAGGGCAGCCGCGTCGCCGCCGCACTCGGAAATACCTGAATAGGGAAAATCCAGCGGACTTTTACGGTTGCAATGAACCTGAATGTCAACCCTGCGCATTCAGGATGCATTGGGAAAAGCCCCCTTACCTTGCGCCAACTTTCCGCTCACCACCCAGTTCGGTGAGCAGGTGCGGCTCCCCTGATCGACAGCGATCATCTCCAGGGGCCGCCCACGGGGCGACCCCGATGGTCGCCTCCCCATGACGCCAAGTCGTACGCCAGCCCTTCCCGGCCTCAATGCCGATGGAGTGCCTGCTGCGGCCCATACGGAGCAAGGAGTGATATGAAACTGGCCTGGATTCTCTGGCTGTCGCAGTTGTTGCCGCAGCCGGCCGCCGATTCGTTGTGCCTGAGCACCACCGTGTATCTGGAAGCCCGCGACCAGACGCTGCGTGGTCAGCAGGCGGTCGCCGAAGTCGCACTGCGCCGCCTCGACAGCGGCCTGTGGGGCGATTCGATGTGCCAGGTGGTCACCGCACGCCGGCAGTTCGCACCCACCATCGTCGCCCCCGGCACGCAGCTGGGCAACGACGCCGCCTGGCGCGAGGCGATGACGGTCGCCTTCGATGCCGAGCGAAACTGGGCTCTGCCGGTCGCTGAACGCCGCGAGATCGTGCCCGGCGCCAGTCACTTCGCCGCACTGTCGCTGGCCAGCCCGAGCTGGCGCAACGCCTATCAGGTGGCGACCATCGGCGACCACACGTTCTACAAGGTGCAGAGCCTCAAGCCCCGCCAGTCCTGACGGGCTGTTCCACCGCGCGCATTGCCGCGCGACGGCTGCTCCGCGATAGTGGTGCCTTCGTGCCCACGCGGAGTTTCCATGAAGCTGTACAGCAAGCCCGGCGCCTGTTCCACCGCCGACCACATCGCCCTGCACTGGACCGGCCAACCGTTCCAGGTCGAGCTGATGAACCGCGAAACGCTGAAATCGCCTGAATTCCTGAAGATCAATCCGGTCGGCTCGGTGCCGGCCCTGGTCGATGGCGATTTCACGCTGACGCAGAACGCGGCCATCATGGGCTACATCGCCGATACGTATCCCCAGGCAGGCCTGGCCGGCGACGGCAGCCCGCGCCAGCGTGCTGAAGCCGCCCGCTGGCTCTCGTTCGTCAATTCCGACCTGCATCCGGCTTTCGTGCCACTGTTCGCGCCGACCCGCTTCATCGCCGATGAAGGCCAGAAGGACGCCGTGGCGACCGCAGCACGCAAGCGCCTGCGCACGCTGTTCGAACTGGCCGACCAGCAGCTTGTGGACAAGCCCTGGCTGGCCGGCTTCCGCAGCTTCGCCGATCCCTACTTCTACATCACGCTGCGCTGGGCGGCTGGTGCGAACGTGGATCTGTCCGGGCTGGAGAACGTGGCGGCCTACCGCAAGCGCATGGATGCCGACACCGGCGTGCAGGCCGCGCTGAAGGCCGAAGGGCTGGCCTGAACCAGCCAGGCGCAGCGCTCAACCGATGGTGCGCAGGGGATTGCCTTCACCATCGCGCATCCCGGTCGGGCGCACTTCAATCTGCATCCGCTGGCCATCGCCCAGCGGATAACGTCCACGCCTGGGCAGCAGCGTGGACAGCAATGACTGCAACGTGCCGGGTGTCAGCGTGCACTGCGCGGTATCGCCGTCCAGCCTCACCTCGTCGACATCGTCAGGCAGGAACAGCCAGCTGCGCTCGCCGCTGGTGAGTTCCAAGGCGTGCCCGAACGGCAGCCGCACCGGCAGCAACTGCAACAGGGCCGGTACCTGCGCGGCGCCCAGGACGAGCACGACCGGGCCTTCGCCTGTGCGTGCCGGTGGCGACCAGTCCAGCACTTCGGCAAACAGCGCCGCCGTGCTGGAGCCCTGCAGGCGGCTGCCGGCGTCCACCTGCGCGGCCATCGCCGGATCATCCAGCAGGTCCGCGCGCTCCAGGTCGGTGATCCACAACGGCATGGCCGGAGCGAGCATGTGCAGCACCTGCTCGGATGACCAGCGCATGATCGCGGCCTTCTCGCCTTCGGCCAGGCCGATGACCTGCAGGAACTGCAGGTGCCCGTTTACCGTATCGATCGGCGGCAACTGCGGATCCCGCATGAAGGCCAGATGCCGGAGCAGGGTGCGGTGCTGCACGGCGATGGGACCGTTGGCATCCAGATGGTGTCCCTGTTCCAGCACGTTGCCGGTTTCGAAGACGTAGCGGGCCAGGTTCTGCAACAGGTTCATCGGCCACGACGGTGGCGTGTCGGCGGCGCTGGCGTCGGGCGGCGCGGCCAGCCGGAAGGTCAACTCGAATCCGAAACCACTGACCGCCGGATCGTCGCTCTGCTTGGCGAACAACTCGGAAAAACCGAAGGTCACGTAGTGCCAATGCGGCCGGGGCGACATGCTCCAGTAAACGCTGATGCCATCCAGCGGATTGTCGCCTCCCAGTGTCCAGGAGAGAACGCTGCCATGATGGCGCGGCGACTGGCGCGGATACAGGCGTGCCAGCGCGCCGTTGATGGCGTCCCAGCCGGGCGTGCCTTCATCGGGGTCCATCTGGCGACCGTCGCTGGCCAGGGAAGCATCCTTCTGCACGCGCATGTCCTTGGGCAAGGGGGCGCCATACTCTAGCCCAGCCGCCGCCCCGTGGCCTGCGGCGCAGCATCATCCACGCGTCCGCCAGAGCGGGATCTGCGGGCGCCGTCTCATCCGGCAATGTCCGTCACGACCTGCTGCCGCGTTTCCTCCAGCCAGCGCGTGGCCAGTGCGGTGCTGCGTGCCTTGCCGATCGCAGCGACCATCTCCGGCCACAAGCGCTCCAGCGCGGCCGCGTCGGTGCAGCGCTCGACCTTCAGCTGCATGAAATAGCCTTTCAGACCCAGATGGCGACGGACCGATTCACTCATCCACTCGTACAGTCGCTGGTACAGCTCCGGGTCCTGACCGCGGCCTTCGGTGAACGCGCGCGGCGCGGCGGCCGTGGCGGTACCGCCAACCACTTCGATCAGTTGCATGCCGGCCAGTTGTCCAGCGCATCCTGCGGCGCGCGCAGGCCCGGAAGCAGCCCGCGCAGCTCGTCGTCACCGCGCTGGCCATCGACCATCAACAGAATCGAACGCAATGCGGCCGGCAGGCGACGGCCACGGTCCTCGATCTCCTGGCGGCCAGCGGCCGTCTTGGCGTACAGCAATGCCATGCATGTTTCCCCTGTGTGGATTCCCCAATGCCACACGGTGAGCTTAGCGCAGAGTCGGACGCGACAACGCTGCAACGCAGCATGCCGACCTGCCGGGCGTTGCCCGGCGGGTCTTCAGACCGCACTGCGGGGCAGAGCCCCGTACTACCTGGGGACCGCCAGCGCGCGGCGGATCTCGTCGAGCGCCCCGGGATCGTCCAGGGTGGACAGATCGCCCGGATCGCGCGCTTCGGCCAGTGCCTGCAGCGAGCGCCGCAGCAGTTTTCCAGAGCGGGTTTTCGGCAGCGCGTTGACCACATGCACATGCGCCGGGCGAGCGACCGCCCCCAGCGAATCGGTGACTTTCTTCATCATCTCGGCTGCCACCTGCGCGGGGTCTTCGCCGTTCAGCCCCTGCTTGAGCGTGACGAATACCAGCGGCACCTGACCCTTCAGTTCGTCCTTCACGCCGATCACCGCCGCTTCGGCCACGCGCGGATGGCTGGAGATCGCTTCCTCGATCTCGCGGGTTCCCAGGCGATGCCCCGCCACGTTGATCACGTCATCGGTGCGGCCCAGGATGAAGGTGTAGCCATCATCATCGCGGATGGCCCAGTCCAGCGAGCTGTACAGCAGTTCCTTGAAATGGCTGAAGTAGCTCTGCAGGAAGCGTGCGTCGTCGTTCCAGACCGTGCTCATGCAGCCCGGTGGCAGTGGCGGGGTCATCACCAGGACACCCTTCTGCCCGGCTGCCACTTCCTCGCCCGTATTCTCGTCGATCACCTTCATCCGGTAGCCCAGGTTCGGGAAACCGGGCGAGCCGAAGCGCACCGGCTTCATGTCCAGGCCCGGCAGCAGGGTCAGCGCCGGCCAGCCGGTTTCGGTCTGCCAGTAGTTGTCGATGATCGGTTTACCCAGCGCATCGTTGGCCCAGTGCGCGGTCGGCTCGTCCAGCGGCTCGCCGGCCAGGAAAACATACTTGAGCGCCTGCAGGTCGTGCCTGCGGATGAAATCGACATCGTGCTTCTTCAGCACGCGGATGGCGGTGGGCGAGGAAAACAGCGTGCGCACGTTGTACTGCTCGCACAGCGCCCACCAGATGCCGGGATCGGGGTTGGTAGGCAGCCCTTCGTAAAGCAGCGAAGTGCAGCCGCCGATCAACGGCCCGTACACGTTGTACGAATGGCCGACGGCCCAGCCGACATCGGAGGTGGAGAACATCACCTGTCCCGGCCTGCAGTCGAACACGGTTTCCATGGACTGTGCCATCGCCACGGCATAACCACCGACATCGCGCTGCACGCCCTTGGGCTTGCCCGTGGTGCCGGAGGTATACAGCAGATAGCTGGGCTCGCTGGACTCCAGCCACTGCACCGGCACGTCCACTCCACCGACCTCCGCGCGCAGGGTGGCGTAGTCCACGTCGCGCCCGGGCACGCGCGGTTCGGCCGGGTCCAGGCCGCGCGATACGATCAGCACGTGCGGCGGCGGATTGGCAGCTTCGGCGCACGCCGCATCCACCATCGCCTTGTAAGGAATCAGCTTGCCACCACGCATGCCGGCATCGGCAGCGATCAGCAGCTTCGGCCTGGCGTCGTCGATGCGCAGCGCCAGGTTGTGCGCGGCGAACCCACCGAACACCACCGAATGCACCGCACCGATGCGTGCGCAGGCCAACATGGCGAACACCGCTTCGGCCATGTTCGGCATGTAGATCACCACGCGGTCGCCATGCTTGACGTCCAGCTTCTGCAGCACGGCGGCGAAGTCATTCACCTCGCGATGCAGCTGCCGATAGGTGATTTCCCGGGTGGTGCTTGTTTCGGTGGAGACCGCGACCAGTGCGAGCTGGTCGGGGCGATCAGCGAGGTGGCGGTCCACCGCGTTGTAGCAGAGATTGGTCTCGCCGCCGACATACCAGCGACGGAATGGCGGGTTGCTGTAGTCCAGCACCTGCTGCGGCGGCTTGTGCCAGTAGATGCGGCTGGCTTCCTCGCCCCAGAATGCCTCCGGCTCGTCGATCGAGCGTCGGTAGGTCTCTTCGTAGTTCATGACACAGCCCTCCCAGACAAAGTCATGGGTTCGAGCATAGTGCGGTGATGGCGCGTGGGCCGCCCTACCTTGGTCGTAGGGCGGCGCCAGTAGCGCGGGTCCATGACCCGCTGCTCCTGTTTCCGGCAACGCGCGAATGCCAGCGGGTCATCGACCCGCTCTGCCGGTTTTCTTGCTGCGGGGAAATCACCCCAGCAGGTGGGCGACGCCGCTGCGCTCTTCTTCCAGCTCGGCCAGGGTCTTGTCGATGTACTTCTGGCTGAAGTCGTCGATCGGCAGATCCTTCACCAGGGTGTACTCACCGTTCTCGGTGGTGACCGGGAAACCGAAGATCACGCCTTCCGGAATGCCGTAGGAACCATCGGACGGCACGCCCATGGTGACCCACTTGCCGTTGCTGCCCAGCACCCAGTCGCGCACGTGGTCGATCGCCGCATTGGCCGCCGATGCCGCCGAGGACGAACCGCGCGCTTCGATGATCGCCGCGCCACGCTTGCCGACGGTCGGGATGAAGGTCCCGGCGTTCCATTCCTGGTCGTTGATCGCCTCACCGATGGACGCACCATCAGCGGTGGCGAAGCGGTAATCCGGGTACATGGTCGGGCTGTGGTTGCCCCACACCACCAGCTTCTCCATGCCGCCGACCGGCTTGCCGAGCTTGTTCGACAGCTGGCTCAACGCACGGTTGTGGTCCAGGCGCAGCATGGCGGTGAAGTTGCGCGGATTCAGGTCCGGTGCCGACTTCATCGCGATATAGGCGTTGGTGTTGGCCGGGTTGCCGACCACCAGCACCTTGACGTCGCGGCTGGCGACCTTGTTCAGCGCGGCGCCCTGGGCGGTGAAGATCTTCGCGTTCTCCAGCAGCAGATCCTTGCGCTCCATGCCCGGGCCACGCGGACGCGCGCCGACCAGCAGGGCGATGTCGGCGTCCTTGAACGCTACTTCGGCGTCATCGGTGCCGACGATGCCGGCCAGCAGCGGGAAGGCGCAGTCTTCCAGCTCCATGATCACGCCCTTCAGCGCGGCCTGGGCCTTTTCCACCGGCAGCTCAAGCAGCTGCAGGATGACCGGCTGGTCCTTGCCGAGCATTTCGCCGGAGGCGATGCGGAACAGCAGGGCGTAACCGATCTGGCCGGCAGCGCCGGTCACGGCAACACGAACAGGTGCTTTCATGGGGGTTTCCTCTTGCTTGCAAGCGTTGGATGTATGCCGCGGGCGTGGCCGTGCGGCCTGGCAGGCGGCGGGGATCATGAAAACGGCCACCGCAGGGTGGCCGTTTCAAAGGAGACGATCAGGCGGCGAGGATCTTGTCCCACTCCGCGACACGGTCGGCCTTGGCGGCCAGCACGGCATCGGTATCGCCCTCGATGGTGATCTTGTTGATGGCATCGCCCTGCTGCACGGCGTCCACCACGTCCTGGCCCTCAAGGACCTTGCCGAACACGGTGTGCTTGCCGTCCAGCCAGTCGGTCTTGATGTGGGTGATGAAGAACTGGCTGCCATTGGTGTTCGGGCCGGCGTTGGCCATCGACAGCGAGCCGACCTCGTGACGTGCGGCGCCCGGCACCTTCGCCTCGTCTTCGAACTTGTAGCCCGGGCCACCGGTGCCGCGACCCTGCGGGCAGCCGCCCTGGATCATGAAATCGGCGATGACGCGGTGGAAGGACAGGCCGTCATAGAAGCCATGCTTCACCAGGTTCACGAAGTTGGCCACGGTCAGCGGCGCCTTGTCGGCGAACAGCTCGACCTTGATCGGGCCGCGGGAGGTATCGAAGGTGGCGATCAGGGACATGGAGGATCCTTGGAATCTGAGTGGAATCTGAGGGAATGCGTCTAGCTCGCTAGTTTACACCGGCGGTGTTGCGGCGGCGGTTACGACGATCGTTGGAGGTTCTGCGGCAGTTCCGCCTCCGTGCCGCGTTGTCCGGGCACCGCCACACCCGGGGCCGGGCGGCGCAATGGCAGCCAGGCAGGGCGGGCTCCGGGGCGGCGCCAGACGCGCGTCCGGGCAGCCCCCCGGAGACTGCCCGGCCTGCCATCGCCTTTCCTGGTGGGCGCGCTTCCGGGGCTGGCTGAATGGGGCTCTGAGGCGTATGCAACCGGGATTTTCGCGAATCGCCAAGTTCGCGGTATGATGTTGGACTTCTTTTTCCAAATCCGGCGCCGACTGGCCCCCTTTCGCATGTCCATCGAAAATCTTCGCAACATCGCCATCGTCGCCCACGTCGACCATGGCAAGACCACCCTGGTCGATCAGCTGCTGAAGCAGTCCGGCACCCTGTCCGAGCGCACCGTCCTCGCCGAGCGCGTGATGGACAGCAACGACCAGGAAAAGGAACGCGGCATCACCATCCTGGCCAAGAACACCGCCATCACCTGGGAAGACAAGCGGAGCGGCGTCAAGAACCGCATCAACATCGTCGATACCCCCGGACACGCCGACTTCGGCGGCGAGGTGGAGCGCGTGCTGTCGATGGTGGACACCGTGCTGATCCTGGTCGACGCCATGGACGGCCCGATGCCACAGACCCGCTTCGTCACCCAGAAGGCCTTCGCGATGGGCTTCAAGCCGATCGTGGTGGTCAACAAGGTGGACCGCCCCGGCTCGCGTCCGGACTGGGTGATCGACCAGGTGTTCGACCTGTTCGACAAGCTCGGCGCCACCAATGAGCAGCTGGACTTCCCGATCGTCTACGCCTCGGCCCTGAACGGCTACGCCGGCCTGGAAGACTCCGTCCGCGACGGCGACATGACCCCGCTTTACGAAGCGATCATGCAGCACGCGCCGAAGCCGGAAGTGGACCCGGAAGGCCCGTTCCAGATGCGCATCAGCCAGCTGGACTACAACAACTTCGTCGGCGTGATCGGCATCGGCCGCATCCAGCGCGGCACCCTGAAGAAGAACATGCAGGTCGCGGTGATCGACCGTGAAGGCAAGAAGCGCAACGGCAAGGTGCTGCAGGTGCTCGGCTTCCTGGGCCTTGAGCGCATCGAACAGGACAGCGCGGAAGCCGGCGACATCGTCGCCATCTCCGGCATCCAGGAGCTGACCATCTCCGACACCATCACCGCCCCGGACACGCCCGAAGCGCTGCCGGCGCTGACCGTGGACGAGCCGACCATCTCGATGACCTTCCAGGTCAACAACTCGCCGTTCGCCGGCAACAAGGACCTGTCCGGCGGCAAGTTCCTGACCAGCCGCCAGATCAAGGACCGCCTGGACCGTGAAAAGGTCCACAACGTCGCGCTGAAGGTCGAACAGCTGGAAGACGCCGACAAGTTCCTGGTCTCCGGCCGTGGCGAGCTGCACCTGTCGGTGCTGATCGAGAACATGCGCCGCGAAGGCTACGAACTGGCCGTATCGCGCCCGGAAGTGATCATCAAGGAAATCGACGGCCAGTTGATGGAGCCGATCGAGCAGTTGGTGGTGGACGTGGAAGAGATCCACCAGGGCGGCGTGATGGAAAAGCTGGGCACCCGCAAGGGCCAGTTGAAGAACATGGAATCGGATGGCAAGGGCCGCGTGCGCCTGGAATACCAGATCCCGGCCCGTGGCCTGATCGGCTTCCAGAACGAGTTCAAGACCCTGACCCAGGGTTCGGGCCTGCTGTTCCACGTGTTCGACCATTACGGTCCGAAGGAGCAGGGTTCGATCGCCAAGCGCCTGAACGGCGTGATGATCGCCAATGCCCCGGGCGCCACCCCGGCCTACTCGCTGGGCCCGCTGCAGGAACGTGGCAAGCTGTTCGCCGCTGAAGGCGACAACGTCTATGAAGGCCAGCTGGTCGGTATCCACTCCAAGGACAACGACCTGACCGTCAACGCCATCAAGACCAAGCCGCTGACCAACATGCGCGCCTCGGGCAAGGACGATGCGATCCAGCTGACCCCGGCGATCAAGTACTCGCTGGAACAGGCACTGGACTTCATCGAGGACGACGAGCTGGTGGAGATCACCCCGAAGGAAATCCGCCTGCGCAAGAAGTTCCTGACCGAAAGCGACCGCAAGAAGGCTTCGCGCGGCGGCTGAGCCTGACCGTGAGCGAAGCTGCTTACAACCCGGATCCGAAACGGCATCCGGGACTGCATGTCATCGCCCTGCTCGAAGCGGGCAAGGCGGTGCTTGCGCTGGTGGCGGCGACCGGGCTGGAAATGCTCGGTCCGCAGCCCCTGCGCAACGGGCTCGACGCCCTGATCCGGCGTTTCAGCCTGGACCCGGAGCACGGCACCCTGCCCTCGCTGCTGAACATGATCAGCCCCGACGCGGTGCACCTGGCCGCCGTGGCCATGCTCGCCTATGCCCTGCTGCACGTGGTTGAAGCCTGGGGCCTGTGGCGCGCCAGGCGCTGGGCATCCTGGCTGGGCTGCGTGTCGGCCGGCATCTATCTCCCCTTCGACGTATACGCCATTGTCCGCCATCCTGGCTGGGCATCGTGGACCGTGCTGCTGGTGAACCTGCTGGTGGTCTACGTGCTGGCGCGCGACATCCGCAAGCGGAAACACTGACAGCGTCGGGATACACTGGGCAGGCCCCCTGCCACCGACCATGCGCCCCATCCACGCTCTGTTTCCCCGCTTGGCCCTGAGAGCCCTGCTGACCCTGGCAGCAGCGCCGTGCGCGCTCGCCGCGCCGCCCATGCAGGCCACTCCCGCGCCGCCGCTGCCTGCGATCGACGATGCCCCTTTCCCGTTCGCCGAAGCTGACGTGGCCAGCCTGCAGGCACTGATGGCGGCCCACGAGCTGGACAGCAGCACGCTGACCCAGGCCTATCTGCAGCGGATTGCGCTGATGGACCGCCGCGGACCGCGCCTGCACGCGGTCATCGAGCTCAACCCGGACGCACACAAGGAAGCTGTCGCACGTGACCGCGAGCGACGCGCCGGGCGCGTGCGCGGGCCGCTGCACGGCATCCCGGTGCTGGTGAAGGACAACATCGACGCACGCCCGATGAGCACCACGGCCGGCTCGCTGGCATTGGCCGGATACCACCCCGACGACGCCTTCCTGGTACGCCGGCTGCGTGCTGCAGGCGCGGTGATCCTCGGCAAGACCAACCTGAGCGAATGGGCCAACTATCGCGGCACGGGGTCCGTGTCCGGCTGGAGCGCGCGTGGCGGGCAGACCCGCAATCCCTATCGACGCAGCCACAGCCCCTGCGGCTCCAGCAGCGGCAGCGCGGTGGCGATGTCCGTCAACCTGGCGGCGGTAGCGATCGGCACCGAAACCGACGGCAGCATCGTATGTCCGGCCGCCATGAATGGCGTGGTGGGGCTGAAACCGACCGTCGGCCTGGTAAGCCGCGATGGCATCGTGCCGATCTCCTTCAGCCAGGACACCGCCGGCCCGATCACCCGCACCGTTGCCGATGCCGCGCTGGTGCTCACCGCCATCGCCGGCCGCGATGACGCTGATCCCGCCACTGCGACCATGCCCGGCCGCGCGGTCTATGACTACACCGCACGTCTGGACCCCGCTGGCCTGCGGGGTGCGCGCATCGGCGTACTGGACGAGCCGCTGTCCCGACAGGCGGGCATCGGCAGCCTGATGGAACGCGCCATCGACGAACTACAACGCGCCGGGGCCACCGTGGTGCGCGTGCCGGCGCTGGATGACAACAGCTGGAATGACGACGAGCAGACCGTCCTGCGGTTCGAATTCAAGGCGGGACTGGAACGCTACCTGCAGCGCGGGAAGGCGCCGATGCGGACGCTTGCACAGGTCGTCGCGTTCAATCGCGACCACGCGCGGGATGAGCTGCCCCTGTTCGGCCAGGAACTGCTGGAAGCAGCCGCCGCGACGGGCCCGCTGGGCGATGCCGGCTACATCCATGCACGCAGCCGGGCGCGCCGCATGGCCGGCGAGCAGGGTATCGACGCGCGGCTGCGTGAGCACCGCCTGGATGCCCTGGTCGCGCCAACCACAGGACTGGCGTGGCGCATCGATACACCGGGCGGCGACGCCTTCCCGGGCGGCAATTACAGCGCCGCCGCCGTCGCTGGCTATCCCAGCCTGAGCGTACCGATGGGCCACGTGGACGGCCTGCCGGTCGGATTGCTGTTCATGGGCACGGCGTGGAGCGAACCGCGCCTCATCGAACTGGCCTACGCCTACGAACAACGCACCATGGCCCGCCGTGCACCACCCGACGACACGCGTTAAAGCCGAGCGGTGGTCGGCGGGTTGCGCGGAACGCGCCGTTGCTGCGGCGGCGTGCTGCATCCAGCCGACCCTGGGTCGGCTCTACCCGTCCTGGGGCGGCAGGATCGCCGGATCGCCGTCTTCAGCACCCGGCGAACGCACGCCCTCGGTCGGTGCAGGCGTACGCCGGCGCAGCGTTGGCTGGCCGGATGCCTCCTCCACCTGCGCGCGCAGCCGCGGCAGTGCCTGCGGATGCTCACGGGCGAGGAACTCCAGCATGCGTTCGCGCACCATGCAGCGCAGGTCGAAGGCATCTCCGGAATTGCGCGCACTGACCAGCAGGCGCACCTGCAGCGTCTGCTCGCTGGTCTCCGTCACCTGGGTCACGCAGACCCTGCCATCCCACAAGGGCGCATCCTTGCAGATGCGCTCAAGCTCGGCGCGGATGGCGGCAATCGGCGCACGATAGTCCAACCACAGGAACGCCGTACCCAGCAGGTCGGCGCTGCGTCGCGTCCAGTTCTGGAACGGGTTCTCGATGAACCAGGTCAGCGGCACGACCATGCGGCGCTCGTCCCAGATCCGCACCACCACGTAGCTGCTGCCGATCTCCTCGATGCGGCCCCATTCTCCTTCCACGATGACCACATCATCGAGCCGGATCGGCTGGGTCAGAGCGATCTGCAGGCCGGCGATCAGGTTGCCGAACACCGGCTTGGCCGCGATGCCCGCGACAAGACCGATGATGCCTGCCGATGCCAGCAACGCCGTGCCGATCTGCCGCACCACCGGGAACGTGAGCAGGACCATCGATGCGCCGAGCACGATGATCGCCCCCATCAGCACCCGGCTCAGCACACGGGTCTGGGTCTGGATGCGGCGCGCTTCCAGGTTGTCGGCCACGTTGATCGGGTTGCTGCGCAGGATCGCGCGCTCGCCGGCCGCCACCGCACGCACCAGCAGCCAGATGAAGCACCCCATCAGCCCGATGTGCAGGACACGCTGCAGGCCGGTCAGCATGGAATCGCGCAGCGGGGTGGCTTCCAGCGCGGGAATGAGCAGCAGCAACGGCAGCGCGATCGCCAGCGGAAGGCTGATGACCCGCCCGATGCGCGCGCGCCGACGGTCACGCCCCTCAAGGTGGTGGTAGATGCGCAGGATCACCCACGCGCCAAAGCCGCCGACCACGATCGCCAGACCGATCGGCCACAGATACGCCTGAGCGAGATTCCAGTCCCATGCCATGCCTGCCTCGCCGCTGCTGCAAAACGACAGCGTTGCGCATGCAGGATGAGCGTGCCGTCAGCCGTTCGTAAGCGCTGCGTCGACACCCTGCCGGCGCACGATGGCCATGGCGATCTCAAGCGACTGCTCATAGTTCAGGCGTGGATCAACGCTGGAGCGGTACGCGCGCTCGAGATCACGCTCGGTCAACTCGCGGGCGCCACCGGTGCATTCGGTGACATCCTCACCGGTCAACTCCAGGTGCACACCGCCCAGCCGTGTGCCTGCCGCTGCGTGCAGGTCGAACGACAGCTCCACTTCGCGGCGCACGTTGTCGAAGCGCCGGGTCTTGTAGCCGTTCGCGGTACTTTCGGTATTGCCGTGCATCGCATCGCAGACCCACAGCACGCGGCGGCCGTCGCGCTTCACCGCATCCAGCAGCGGCGGCAGCCTGTCCTCGACCTGCGCCGCGCCCATGCGATGGATGAAGGTCAACCGGCCCGGCTCATCGTCGGGGCTGAGCACGTCGATCAGGCGCAGCAGCTGGTCCGGCTGCACCGACGGCCCGACCTTGATCGCGATCGGATTGCGCACGCCCCGCAGGTACTCCACGTGCGCGCCGTCGAGCGCGGCGGTGCGCATGCCGATCCACGGGTAATGCGTACTGAGGTTCAACCAGCCCTGCTGGCGCGGTACCTGGCGGGTCAACGCTTCCTCATAAGGCAGCAGCAGCGCCTCATGCGAGGTATAGAAGTCCACCCGCTTGAGGTTGTGCACGCGCGCACCGGAGATGGTCTCCATGAAGCGGACCGATTCCTCGATGGAGGACACCATCTTCTGGTACTCGGCAGCCAGCGGCGAATGCCGCACCCAGTCCAGGTTCCAGTATTCCGGGTGGTGCAGATCGGCAAAACCGCCATCGATCAGCGCACGCACGAAGTTCATCGTCATCGCCGAATGCGCGTGGGCCTGCAACATGCGCTGCGGATCCGGCCGCCGCGCCGCTTCGGTGAAGTCCGGCGCGTTGACCACATCGCCGCGATAGCTCGGCAGGGTGACCCCATCGCGGGTCTCGGTATCGGCCGAGCGCGGCTTGGCGTACTGGCCAGCAAAACGTCCCACGCGGATCACCGGTTTGCGCATGCCATGCACCAGCACCAGGCTCATCTGCAGCAGCACCTTGAGCCGGTTGGAAATCATCCCGGATTCGCAGTCGCTGAAGTTCTCCGCACAGTCCCCGCCCTGCAGCAGGAAGCGCTTGCCCTCCTGCGCTTCGGCGAGCTGCTGCTTGAGCGACATGATCTCCCACGAGGTGACCAGCGGCGGCAGACGACGCAGCTGGTGCAGCGCCGCGTCCAGCGCCAGCGGATCCGGGTAGGTCGGCATCTGCAGCGCGGGCCTGCCACGCCAGCTCGCCGGCAGCCAGTCGGCGGGGGCCAGCGGGGAGGACGGCATGGAGTCAACGGCAGGCATGGCAGGTTCCAGGAGATGCGGGGATCGCGCCGGACCGTGCCCGGAGCGGATGGAATGCAGGCAGGTTCAACGGATGCGGCGCAGCGAGGCGAGCAGCGCCCACGCGGCCAGCAGTACGAACCACACCAGCGACCACATGGGCATGGTCAGGCCGAGGAAGGTCCAGTCGATGTTGCCGCAGTTGCCGGTGCCGGTCAGCACGGTGCGGAATACTTCGAACGGCCCCATGGTTTCACTGAGGAAACTCAGCGGCGGGCCACAGGTGGACCCCATTTCCGGTGGCAGCAGCTGCACGTACACATGGCGGCCAGCAATGCCCATGCCGATGCACGCCGCGATGAACGCCAGCACGCCATAGGTAATGCGCCCGGGACGGTTCGAAGGCCCATGCAGCGCCCCGATCAGGAACAGTAGGCCAAGCGCAGCGAACGCCAGACGCTGGAAAATGCACAGCGGGCATGGCTCCAGCCCCATCTTCAGTTGCAGGAAGATGGCATAGGCCAGCAGGCCGGCACAGACCAGGAAGCCGAAAAAGAACTGGGCACGGAACGGCCAACGCAACGGGTTCATCGGAAAATTCCAGAAGGCAGCTGCCAAGGGTACCTGAGGGACCCTCCGACCCGGTAGAGCGGGTCCATGACCCGCTGCCTTCATTC
>JAEZCF010000081.1 GCA_023430045.1 Pseudomonadota bacterium
GATGTGGATCGTGGCCGCGGCCGGGGTCACTTCACGTTCTCGTTGAACAGCTTGAGGATGCGCTTGTACTGGTCCAGCCACGAGTCGGCACGCACGTAACCATGGCGTTCCAGCGGATACGGCGCGATCGACCAGTTGTCCTTGTGCAGCTCGATCAGGCGCTGGCTCAGGTTCACCGAATCCTGGAAGAACACGTTGTCGTCCATCATGCCGTGGGCGATCAGCAGGTGGTCCTGCAGGTTCTGCGCGTATTCGATCGGCGAGGAGACGCGGTATGCCTCCGGATCGATGTCCGGGGTATTGAGGATGTTCGCGGTGTACTCGTGGTTGTAGTTGTGCCAGTCCACCACCGGGCGAAGCGCGGCACCGGCCTTGAACGTGCCCGGCGAGCGGAACAGCGCCATGAACGTCATGAAGCCGCCATAGGAACCGCCGTAGATGCCGGCGCGGTCGCGGTCGCCCTGCTGCGTGGTGGCCAGCCAGTCCAGTCCGTCCTGGTAGTCTTCCAGCTCCGGATGGCCCATGTTGCGGTAGATGGCGGTGCGCCAGTCGCGGCCATAGCCTTCGCTGCCGCGGTAATCCATGTCCAGCACGATGTAGCCCTGCTGCACCAGCAGGTTGTGGAACATCTGCTCGCGGAAATAGGCCGGGTAACGCTGGTGCACGTTCTGCAGGTAACCGGCGCCGTGCACGAACATCACGATCGGGTATTTCCTGCCGGGCTCCTTCTTTTCAGGTCCGTAATACTTCGCCCAGACCACGCCGGCACCACGCCGGGACGGCACCGCCACCAGCGTCGGCTGGATCCATTCGCGTGCCTTGAATCCGGCGCTGCGGGTATCGGTCAGCACACGGGCTTGGCCACCGCCGGCCGGCACCACCGCCAGCTGCGGCGGCAGGTAGGCGCCGGAATAGCGCACCAGAAGCTGCTGGCCGTCCGGCGAAAGGCTGAAGTCCTCCACACCGTTGAGGTCGGTCAGCTCGCGTACCTGCCGGCTGTCGGCGTCCACCGCGCAGATCTCGTAATCATGCGGCGCCTGCTGGTTGCACAGGACATAGAAGCCCTTGCCATCGGCGGACAGCACCGGCGCCGAGGTTTCCCACTTGCCGCTGGTCAATGCCTGCGGCTTGCCGCCCGCGGCCTGGGTATACAGGTGCGAGAAGCCGGACTCCTCGGACAGCAGCCACAGCGTGCGGCCGTCGGCCATCCAGCCGAAATCGTTGAAGCCCCAGTTGATCCAGGCCGCGTCGGTGAGGCGGTGACGGTTCTGCAGGCGGCCATCGGCAGCGTCCAGGCTGACGATCCAGCGGTCCTTGTTGTCGACGGCGCGCAGCATGATCGCGGCCTGCTGGCCGTCCTGGCTCCAGCGGATGCCGCCGCCCATGAAGTCGCTCATCACCTGCAGCGGGCGGTCGCCCTTCAGCGCATCCTTGCCAGCCTTCTTCCGCAGCGCGGCCAGCGGGTCGGTGTCGATGCCCGGCAGCGCGCCCAGCGCGATCTTCTCCGCCTTGCCGCTGCGGGCATCCACGCGCCACAGGGTATGCGGGTCCGGATCATTGCGGCCGACGCGGGTGCGTGCGTCCTCGGTTTCCTCGTAACCGGATTCGGTCACATACAGCGGCATCTTGCTGGTGCGGCCCTCGTCGAAGTCTTTCGGCCGGGTCGCCACGATCAGATGGACCAGGTCCGGCGAGAGCGCGCTGTCGACGATCTCCACGTCGCTGCCCAGGTACACCGGGCCCGGGGCGCGGGTCGGGTCGGTCTCGCGCCAGCGCTTGTCCTGTTCCTTCAGCGCTTCGCGCTGTTCGCGGTCGCGGCGCAGGGTTTCCAGGGTGCGCAGCTGCTGGTCGCGCAGCACGTCGGCCTTGGGCGGATCGGCGGGATTCCTTTCCGCCTTCAGGCTGGCGACCTGGGACACGCCGGCTGCGGCGGTCCAGTGGTACCAGTTCTGCCCATTGCGCCAGATCACCCCGCCATCGGTGGCGAAGTTCACGCCGCTGGAGCGTTCGTTGCCGCGCGTGAGCTGGGTCAGGGTGCCGCTGCGCAGGTCGCGCACGAACACATCGCCGTTGCGGACGAAGGCGCTGCGCGTGCGGCCGCGGTCATATACCGGGCTGGCCACGTCCAGGGTGCCGCGCTGGTCGTCGGCGACCTGGCTGGCCGCGCCGCCAGCGATGGGCTGGCGGAACGTGTCGCGCACCGGGCTGCCGCTGCGCTTGAGCTGGTATTCCACCTGCTGGCTGTTCCAGGACCACCAGGCTTTTTCAACGGGCGGGCCGATCCAGTCGGGGTCGGCCATGGCCTGTTCGATGGTGATCGGGGTCGGCGCGGCCTGCACGGCAGGTGCGGCGAGCAGCGCGGACAGCAACAGGGACAGGGGCAGCACTCGGGACATGGGCGGGAAGCACCAGGAGAAGAAAACCGGGCAAGGGTAGCAGCCTGTCCGCGGCGGGGGCTGGGCCACAGGTCATGGCGGCCACAGCGGGCGTGGCCTGGGCACTGACCTGGGAGGGGGCGGATGCATGATCGCTGGATCGACGATTCATGCGAACGGCACTGCAACCGGTTCGTGGCATCGCGCATCCAATCCCATGAACCCGCATCATTCACCGCAAAAGGAGCATCACCATGCAGATCCTCGTTCCCATCACCTTGTTCATCTGCATCGCCTACGCCATCCAGGCGCTGGCCGATGCCCGGGCGCGCGGCAAGCTGGTCGCACCGCACGTGCCCGAAGAAGTGATCCGCGCGCTGGCGCTGCTGGAAGAGGAGCGTCGCCGCCAGGGGGCGCTGCGCTGGGGCATCAGTCTGCTGAGCCTGGCGCTGGCACTGGGGCTGCTGGAGGCGATCGGTGCGAACGACCTGACCTTCGGCGTGGCAGCGGCGCTGGCCGGCAGTGTCGGTCTGGGCCAGCTGGTGGCCTGGTACCTTACGCGTCCCGCCGCGCGCCAGGGTTGACCCGCCCATGCCGCACGGACCCGGGGACCGGCACGGATGAGCCTGCTCGGCGATGCATTGGCGGTGCTGCGACCACGCCGGTCGCAGCCATCGGTGGCAGCCACGCCGACGGCCACTGCGGGCACCACGGATGAGGGTGGCGGTGATGGCCGCGCTGCGGACCGGGTGCTGGTGCTGGCGGTGATCGGGGGATCGCAACCGGCTTTCGAGCAGCTGGTTGCCGATCACCAGCGGACCTGCGCGCAGGTGATCGGGAAGATGGTCGGCGACCGCGATCATGTCGCCGACCTGTTGCAGGAGACGTTCCTGGCGGTATATCGGCAACTGCACCGGTTCCGCTTCGATGCTTCGCTGCGCACCTGGATTTCGAGGGTGGCCTACACCACGGCGCTGCAGTACCTGCGCCGGCGCCGCCTGGAGACGCACTGGTTCGTGGCGAACGGCAGCGACGACCTGCCGGAGGTGGGCGACGGCGAGCCCGGTCCAGCCGAGCTGAGCCAATCCCACCAGGCCGGGCAGTGGCTGTCGGCCGCCCTGCAGCGGTTGACACCGGCGCAGCGGCTGATCGTGACCCTGCACTACGTGGAGGAGTTCGATATCGGCGAGATCGTGCAGATCACCGGCATGCCGGGCGGTACCATCAAGAGCCATCTGTACCGGGCGCGGCAGGCGTTGAAGGCCGATCTGCTGCGCCGGGCGCCTGCCGGAGAACTGCTGTGAACGACCCCGTGGACCATCCGGACGATGCCAGCCGCCGCGCGCTGGCACGCGCGCTGCGCGATGCCGATACCGGCGAGCCGACGCCGGATGTGCGCGACGCGCTGTCGCGCCGGCTGCAGGAAGAGCGCCGTCAGGGCACCACGGGATATGTGGTGGCGCAGGTGCTGCTGCTGGCGGCGCTGCTGGTGGCCGGCGCCTGGTATTTCCTGCGTTAGCGACGCCCGGCTCGTAGCGCCGGGCTCTGCCCGGCTGGGGCCTTCGGGGCAGCGGGGCAGAGCCCTGCTCTACCGTGCCCGGCTTTGGTTTGTAGCGCCGGGCTCTGCCCGGCTGCGAGGATTCATGGGGCTGCCGGGCAGAGCCCGGCACTACATGGCTGCAAGGCGGCATGCGACACGATGACCCGGCGCGTCACCGCGTCGCATCCCGGCTTCACGGAAAGCGGTCCAGAATGGTGCGGTTTCCCACCCGGGCCAGGCAGGAGGCGTCCCTTGGACGCAGTGTTGTTGTCGCGCATCCAGTTCGGCTTCGTGATCAGTTTCCACGTGCTGTTCCCGGCCTTCACCATCGGTACCGCCAGCTGGCTGGCGTTCGTGGAATGGCGATGGCTGCGCACGCGTGCTCCGGTATGGCGCGAGCTGTATTTCTTCTGGCAGAAGATCTTCGCGGTGTCCTTCGGGATGGGCGTGGTCAGCGGCATCGTCATGGCCTTCCAGTTCGGCACCAACTGGCCACGGCTGATCGAAACCGCCGGTACCGTGATCGGTCCGCTGCTGACCTATGAAGTGCTGACCGCGTTCTTCCTGGAGGCCAGCTTCCTGGGCGTGATGATGTTCGGCTGGGGACGCGTGTCGCCACGCCTGCATTTCCTGTCCACCTGCATGGTGGCGCTGGGTACGTTGTTTTCCACGTTCTGGATCCTGGCCTCCAACAGCTGGCTGCACACGCCGGCCGGCTACGAACTGGTGGATGGCATCGTGCACCCACGGGACTGGTGGCAGGTGGTGTTCAACCCCTCCTTTCCGTACCGCCTCACGCACATGGCGCTGGGCTCGTTCATCACCACCTGTTTCGTCATCGGTGGCATCGGCGCTTGGTACCTGCGTCGTGGCGAACATGTGGACGCCGGGCGTCGCATGCTGGCGGCCGCGGTGGTCTTTGCCGCCATCACTGTGCCGCTGCAGATTCTGGCCGGCGACATGCACGGGCTGAATACCCTGGAACACCAGTCGATGAAGATCGCCGCAGTGGAAGCGCACTGGCACGAAGGCGGGGAAGGCGAGGGCGTGCCGCTGGTGGTGTTCGCCCTGCCCAATCCGGCGCAGGAGCGCAATGATTTCGAGGTCGCCGTACCGCGGCTGGGCAGCCTGATCCTGACCCATTCCCTGGATGGCCGTTTCGATCCGTTGACCTCGGTGCCGGCCAGCGACCGGCCACCGGTGACGCCGGTGTTCTTCGCGTTCCGCATCATGGTCGGGCTGGGCACGCTGATGCTGCTGCTGGCATGGGTATCGGCGTGGGCGCTGTGGCGGGGCAGGCTGCTGGGCTCGCCCTGGCTGCTGCGTGGCTGGAACTGGATGCTGCCCAGTGGCTTCGTCGCACTGGTATCAGGCTGGTTCGTCACCGAAATGGGGCGCCAGCCGTGGGTGGTGCATGGACTGCTGCGTACCGCCGATGCGGTCGGCCCGCAGAGCGTGTGGATGACCGCGCTCTCGCTGGGCGTGTACGTGGTCGGCTACGCCTTCGTGTTTGGCTGGGGCATCTGGTACCTGGTGAAGATCCTGCGCCAGGGCCCCAGGCGGCACGAAGACAGCCCGTCCCTGGACGGTGGCAGCCACACGCCGGCGCGGCCGCTATCGGCCGCCGATGAACCGCTGGAGGAGCGCTGACATGGATATTGCAACCTGGTTGCCGGTGGCGTGGTTCGCGGTGATCGGCTTCGGGGTGCTCATGTACGTGCTGCTGGATGGCTTCGTGCTGGGCATCGGCATCCTTGCGCCGTTCTCGCACGGCGAAGAACAACTGGACCAGATGATGAACACCGCTGCGCCGATCTGGGACGGCAACGAGACCTGGCTGGTGCTGGGTGGTGCGGGCCTGCTGGCCGCGTTTCCGAAGGCCTATGCGGCGCTGCTGTCGGCGTTGTACCTGCCCGTGCTGCTGCTGGTGATGGCGCTCGTATTCCGGGGCGTGGCCTTCGAATTCCGCTTCAAGGCGCACCGGTCACGGCGGCTGTGGAGCGTTGCGTTCGGCATCGGGTCGCTGGCGGCCACGTTCGCGCAGGGGGTGATCCTGGGGGCGCTGGTACAGGGCCTGCCGATCGTGGATGGCGTGTACCAGGGCGGTCCGTTCAGCTGGTTCAGCCCGTTCGCGATGCTTACCGGCGCGGCGCTGGTGGCCGGCTATGCACTGCTGGGCAGCACCTGGCTGATCCTGAAGACCACCGGTGCGGTGCAGGCGCTGGCGCGCCAGCTGACCCGGCCGCTGGTGGTGGCGGTGATCGTCGCCATGGGGCTGGTCAGCAGCTGGCTGCCGTTCCTGGATTCGCGCCTGATGGCACGCTGGTTCAGCGATGGCAATTTCTGGTGGCTGTCGCCGGTGCCGCTGCTGACCCTGGCGGTCGCGGTGGCGTTGTGGCGCAGCGCCATGCATCCACGACGCGACGCGCCGCCCTTCCTGCTCAGCATGGGCCTGTTCGTGCTTGGCTTCGCCGGCCTGGTGCTGGGCATGTGGCCCTATCTGCTACCGCCGACGATGACCCTGTGGGATGCCGCTGCGCCGGCGTCGTCGCAGGGCTTCACGCTGGTCGGACTGGTGGTGCTGCTGCCGGTGATCCTGGGGTACACCGCGTGGTCGTACCGGGTGTTCCGCGGCAAGGTGGAGGCCGACGCCGGCTACCACCATTGAGGCGCCACCGGGCGGCGGGCGGCGCTCCCGGCCGGCCAGGCATCGGCAGCGGCCGGTACGTGCGCCGGCGCATGCCGTGGTAGCGTGCGCTGCTCCGGCCCGGTGCCGCTTTTTCGCAGACCCCTGCTGCAATGATCGAGTTCTCCGTCGTCGACTGGGCCGCCTGGGCGCCCGGACTTGCCACCCGCGACGAATGGCGGCGCTGGGCTTGCAACCCGTGGCTTCCGCACGGCGACGATACGCCGGCACTGCCTGAAGTACCGGCCATGCAGCGCCGGCGCATCGAGCGGCTGGGGCGGATGGCCATCCAGGCCGCATGCTGGTGCGAAGGCGAGGGCGGTGCCGACAGCGACGTGCCGATGGTGTTCGCCAGCCGCCACGGCGACGTGGACCGTTCCATGGAACTGCTGCGTGCGCTGGTCGCCGACGAGGCCCTGTCACCCACTACCTTCGGCTTGTCCGTGCACAACGCGATCGGCGCGCTGTACTCCATCACCCGCGGCCACCGTGGCAACCAGCTGGCGCTCGCCGCCGGCAGGGCCACCATCGAAGCGGCCTGCGTTGAAGCGGCCGCGCTGCTGGCCGACGGTGCCCCGGAAGTGCGCATCGTCGCCTACGATCCGCCGTTGCCTGCACTCTACGCGGACTTCCTCGACGAACCCGCGGCTTACTACGCGTGGTGCTGGCGGGTGGCCGCGGCGGACGCGGACGGCATGCGCGTGCGCCTGCGCTGGCAGGCCGACGGATGTGCCGACGATGTGGCCGGAATGCTTCCGCATGCTCTGGACCTGCATCGTTTCCTGCTTGCCGGCGACGCGACCCTGGAGCGCGTCGTGGACGGCCAGCGCTGGAGCTGGCAGCGTGCCGGCTGACGGCATCGGAGGCGGCCTTGACCAGGCCTGGCGGGTCGTTGCCACCGGCTTCAGTTTCCTCGCCTTCGGCGTGGGCGGCCTGCTGTTCGGCACGCTGCTGGTGCCGTTCCTGCTGCTGGCGGTGCGCGATGCGCGACGGCGGCAACAGCTGGCACGAAGGCTGGTGCAGCGCCTGTTCGCACTCCATGTGGCCCTGATGCGCATGCTGGGCGTGATGACCTGTGACGTGCAGGGTGCGCACCGCCTGCAGCGCGATGGCCTGCTGGTACTGGCCAACCACCCGACCCTGATCGACGTGGTGCTGCTGGTGGCATTGCTGCCCAATGCGGACTGCGTCATCAAGGGGGCCGTGGCCCGCAATCCGTTCATGCGCGGCACCGTGCGGGCGGCGGGCTACCTGGTCAACGATGGCGGCCCGGCGCTGGTGGAGGCGGGCATCGCCGCACTGCGCGAAGGCGGCAGCTTGGTCATCTTCCCCGAAGGTACCCGCAGCGTGCCGGGCCAGCCGCTGCGGCTGCAGCGCGGCGCGGCGAACATCGCCGTACGTGGGCGTGTGGACATCACGCCGGTACGCATCCGCTGCGTGCCGCAGACGCTGGGCAAGGGGGAGAAGTGGTATCGTGTGCCCCCGCGGCGTTTCCACGTCACGCTGGAGGTCGGTGAGGACATTCCGATCGGTACGTTTCTCGACGAAGTCGGCATGGCAGGAAGGGATGCCCTGGCCGCACGACGCGTCACCGACCATCTCAGCCGCTACTTCCAAACGTATGGAGAACCGACCCGTGCAGGCACTTGAGCACGAGATCAAGGAACTGATCATTTCCTCGCTGTCGCTGGAAGACATTTCCGCTGACGACATCGACTCCACCGCTCCCCTCTTTGGCGAAGGCCTCGGCCTGGATTCGATCGATGCGCTGGAGCTTGGCCTGGCCCTGCAGAAGCGGTTCGGGGTGAGCCTGTCCGCCGATTCGGAAGAAACGCGCCGTCATTTCGGCAGCGTGCAGGCCCTGGCTGGATTCGTCGCCGCCCACCGTGCCTGATACGGCCATCGCCATGACCAAGACCGAACTTTTCGACCACATCGCCCGCCTGCTGACCGACAGCTTCGAGATCGAGCCAGCGCTGGTGGTACCCACGGCGCGGCTGCACGGCGATCTGGACATCGACAGCATCGACGCGGTGGACCTGATCGTGCAGCTGAAGCCGCTGCTGGGCCGCAACCTGCAGCCGGATGCGTTCAAGTCCGTGCGCACCGTGCAGGACGTGGTCGATGTCGTGCATGGTCTGCTGCCCGCCCAGGCAGTCGCCTGACCGCGCGCGCAGGAGCCTGGCGTGGTGTCTGTCCGCAGGGGGGCGCTGGTTGGCGTATCGCTGGTCTATCCGCTGGCGATGTACCTGGCAATGGGCCACTTCGAGCCGCGCTGGTTGTCCCTGCTGCTGTTCGGCATGGCCCTGCTGCGTGCGCTGGGTACCCGTGAGCGGTTGTGGATCTGGGCGGCCGTCGGCACTGGCGTGCTGGCCTCGGTTGCCCTGCTGGGCAACGCCGCGCTGCCCCTGAAGCTGTACCCCGCGCTGGTCAATGCGGTGCTGCTGGTGGCCTTCGGCGCCAGCCTGCGCTGGCCACCCACCGTGGTCGAACGCATCGCACGCGCGCAGGACCCGGGCCTGCCTGCGGAGGCGGTCGTCTACACCCGCAGGGTGACCCAGCTGTGGTGCGGTTTCTTCGTGCTCAACGGCAGTATTGCGCTGGCCACCGCGCTGTGGGCATCGGAGGCCGTCTGGGCGCTGTACAACGGCCTGCTGGCGTATCTGCTGATGGGCGTGCTGTACAGCGGCGAATGGCTGGTGCGGCGGCGGCACAAGGCGGCGCATGGGCATGGCTGAGTGGATCGCGCTGCATCGGCTGGCGGGTGCGCCCGTGGCAGGCCGCACGGTGGGCATGCTGGACGGAGAGCCGCTGGACCATGCGGTGCTGCGGGCGCGGATGGAACGCTGGCGGATCGCCTTCGCCGCCGCGCCGGGAACCGATTGGGCCCTGTATTTCGACGATGCGCTGGCCTTCGCCGCGGCCCTGTTCGGTGCGTGGGCGGCGGGCAAGCGTGTGTTCCTGCCCGCCGACAACCTGCCGGGCACGCTGGCATCGCTGCGCGCGCACGTGGCCGGTTATGCAGGCGACGTCGACGCGGCATGGCAGCCGCTGGTGCCGGCCGATGCCACCCCGGACATAGCCGTTGGCGCCGCCATGGAACTGGACGAGCAGGCATGCAGGCTGGTGGTGTTCACCTCCGGCAGCACCGGCGAGCCGGCAGCCATCGAAAAGCGGCTGGCCCAGCTGGCGCGTGAAGTGGAGGCACTGGAACAGGCATTCGGCGCGCTGCTCGATGGCGCGCAGGTGCAGGGCACGGTGTCACACCAGCACATCTATGGCCTGCTGTTCCGCGTGCTGTGGCCGCTGGCAGCCGGACGAGCGATCCAGCCACGCCGGTTTTTCCATGAAGACCTGGTGGCCGCGCTGTCCCTGGCGCCCGCCGTATTGGTGGCTACGCCGGCGCATCTGAAACGGTTGCCGGTGCAACTGGACTGGGCACCGGCACGCCGCAACCTGCGCGCGGTGTTCTCTTCCGGCGGTCCGTTGCCGGCCGACGCCGCCGCGCTGGCGCACGATGTGCTGGGCCACGCGCCGATCGAAGTCTTCGGCAGCAGCGAGACCGGCGGCATCGCATGGCGTCGCAGCGAAGGCGGAGCGCCACCACCGTGGCAGCCATTGCCCGGCGTGCGGTGGCGCATCGATGACGGCCAGCTGGCGGTGGCTTCCGCGCACCTGGAGCATGCCGGCTGGTGGCGGAGCGCGGACCGTGCCGAAGCTGCGGCCGAGGGCGGCTTCCGTGTGCTGGGACGCGCCGATCGCATCGTCAAGATCGAGGAGCGCAGGGTCTCGCTGGATGCGCTGGAACGCGCGCTGCAGGCAGATCCGGCCGTGCAGGACGTGCGCGTGCTGGTACTGCCGGGGCATCGCGAGCAGCTGGCCGCGGTGGTGGTGCCCACCGACCCGGGCGTGCTGAGGGCGGATGATGCGGACCGCCGCCTGCTCACCCGCCGCCTGGCCGCAACGCTGGCCGCCAGCCACGATGCGGTGACCCGTCCACGTCGCTGGCGACTGGTGCCGGCGCTGCCGTTCAACACGCAGGACAAGGTCACCCAGGCTGCGCTCACCGCGCTTTTCGAGCCGGATCTGCCGCCGGTGCGCTGGCTGTCACGCGAGCCGGCTTCGGCCGAACTCACGCTTTCGCTGACGCCCGGCCTGCGCGTGTTCGAGGGCCACTTCCCGGACGTTGCAGTGCTGCCCGGCGTCGCACAGGTGGACTGGGCGATCGCCCTGGCGCATCAGGTCTTCGTGCTGCCGCCCCGGTTCCTGCGCATGGACACGGTCAAATTCCAGCACGTGGCCCGCCCCGGATACCTGCTGCGCCTGCACCTGCAGTGGGATGATGCCCGGCACGCACTGGCATTCCGGTTCACCTCCGATCACGGTGTTCATGCCAGTGGCAAAGTACTGTTCACCGATGCCGATTGAGAACCTGACCCACCCGTCCGACCATGCCCTGCTGGTGGTCATTCCCGTGTACGACCACGAACATGCGATCGGCAAGGTCGTCGATGGCGTGCTTGCCGCCGGGCTGCCCTGCCTGCTGGTGGACGATGGCTCGCATCCGCCCTGCGCCGAAGCGCTGCGCGTGCTGGCCCGCCGGCAGGGAGTGGCGCTGCTGCGGCTGGACAGCAACCAGGGCAAGGGCGGAGCGATGCTGGCCGGGTTTGCCGAAGCGAGCCGGCGCGGGTACACCCACGCGCTGCAGATCGATGCCGATGGCCAGCACGACACCCGCGAACTGGGGCGCTTCGTGGCGCTGTCGCGGGCGCACCCCGAGGCGGTGATCTGCGGCATTCCCGCCTACGATGAAACCGTGCCGAAGATCCGTCTCTACGGACGTTACTTCGCCCATGTCTGGGTCTGGATCAACACGCTGTCGTTGCACCTGCGCGATTCGATGTGCGGCTTCCGCGTCTATCCGTTGCCGGCGGTACAGCAGGTCGTGGCTGAGGAAACCATCGGCCGGCGCATGGACTTCGACACCGAGATCCTCGTCCGGCTGTACTGGCGCGATGTGCCGGTGCACCACCTCGCCACGCCGGTCACGTATCCCAGCGACGGCGTTTCGCACTTCGATGTCTGGCGCGACAACGTGCGCATCACCCGCATGCAGGCGCGCCTGTTCGCGGGCATGCTGCGCCGTGCGCCGCGCCTGCTCCACCGGCGTCTGCAGGGTCGCCCCTGATGGCCACCCGGCCCGCGCGCGAGGTTCCGCACTGGGCGGAGATCGGCGATCGCACCTCGGTCGCCGGGGTGCTGGCGTTGTGCTGGGTGCATCGCTGGCTGGGACGCTGGCCGTACCGGCTGTGCATGTGGCCCGTGGTGCTCTGCCAGTGGCTGGGCAACCGCATCGGGCGACAGGCGTCGATGCAGTACCTGCAGCGCCTGCAGGCGCATACCGGAGCCCTGGGGCATGTGCCCGGCTGGCGCGACAGCCTGCGCCACTTCGCGCTGTTCGGCGACACCATGCTCGACAAGCTGTTGGCGCTGGGCCGGCGTTATCCAGCCGCACGGTTGCGGCTGCACGATACGCCCGAACTGCACCGCATCGCGCGTGGCGAGGGCGGCGTTTTCCTGACCGCGCACGTAGGTTGCCTGGAGCTCTGCCAGGTCCTGGCCGAAAAGGTGCCGGGGCTGCGCCTGACCGTGCTGGTGCACACGCGCCACGCGCAGCGCTTCAACAGCCTGCTGGAACGGCTGGACCCGCTGGCGTCGGTGGAACTGCTGCAGGTGACCGAGATCGGTCCGGCAATGGCGATGGCGCTGGGCCGCAAGGTGGCCGAAGGCGGCTTCGTCGCCATCGTCGGCGACCGCGTGCCGGTGCGCAGCGCCCGCATGGTGCACGCGCGGTTCCTCGGCCACAGCGCGCCGTTTCCGGTCGGGGCCTACGTGCTGGCGGCTGCGCTGGGATGCCCGGTATATACGCTTTCCTGCCTGCACCAGGGCGATGGCTATGCCGTGCGCTTCGATCTGTTCGCAGAGTGCATCGAGCTGCCGCGCGGCGATCGCGAAGCCGCGCTTGCCGGCCACGCCCAGCGCTACGCACACTGGCTGGAACGCCAGCTGGTGCAGTCGCCGCTGGATTGGTTCAACTTCTTTCCGTTCTGGGACCAGGCACCGCATGCCGACTGAAGTACGCTCCGCCTGCCGCTTCGGCGCAGGTGCATTGACCATCGAAGACGTCGTCGGCATGGCGAATGGCCAGCGCGTGGCCGCGCTCGACGATGACCCTGCCTTCCGTGCGCGCATCCAGCGCGGTGCGGACTTCCTTGATCGCCTGCTGCAGGAAGAAGGCGTGGTCTACGGGGTCACCACCGGGTACGGCGATTCCTGCACGGTGGCCATCCCGCCAGCGCTGGTCGCCGAGCTGCCGCACCATCTGTACACCTATCACGGCTGCGGGTTGGGGCGTTTCCTGGATGCACGCGAAACACGCGCGGTACTTGCCGCACGGCTCGCTTCGCTGTCACAGGGCATGTCCGGGGTCAGCCTGGCGTTGCTGGACGGGCTGGCGGCGCTGCTCCGGCATGATGTGCTGCCGCGTATTCCGGCCGAAGGATCGGTAGGCGCCAGCGGCGATCTGACCCCGTTGTCCTACGTGGCTGCCGTGTTGTGCGGCGAGCGCGAGGTGCTGCATGAAGGACGCGTGCAGCCCGCGACGGATGTGCTGCCGCGTATCGGCATGGTGCCGCTGCGGCTGCGGCCGAAGGAAGGCCTGGCGCTGATGAACGGCACCGCGGTGATGACCGGCCTGGCCTGTCTGGCGTGGAGTCGTGCGGATTACCTGTGCCGTCTCGCCACGCGGTTGACGGCGTTCAATGTGCTGGCAAGCGACGGCAACGCGCATCATTTCGACGAAACGCTGTTCGCGGCCAAACCGCACCCGGGACAGGCACGGATCGCCGCGCGGCTGCGCCAGGACCTGCACAGCGAACGTCCGCCGCGCAATGCCCAGCGCCTGCAGGACCGTTATTCGCTGCGCTGCGCGCCGCACGTCATCGGCGTGCTGGAAGATACGCTGCCGTTCCTGCGCCAGCTGATCGAAACCGAACTCAACAGCGCCAACGACAACCCGCTGATCGACCCGGATGGTGAGCGCGTGCTGCATGGCGGCCATTTCTACGGCGGCCACATCGCCCTGGCGATGGATACGCTGAAGAACACCGTGGCCAACATCGCCGACCTGCTCGATCGCCAGCTGGCGCTGCTTGTGGATGCGCGCTACAGCCATGGCCTGCCGGCCAACCTGTCGGCCGCCAGCGGCCCGCGCGCGGCCATCAACCATGGCCTGAAGGCACTGCAGATCAGCGTGTCGGCATGGACCGCCGAAGCGTTGAAGAACACCCTGCCGGCATCGGTGTTTTCCCGTTCAACCGAATGCCACAACCAGGACAAGGTCAGCATGGGCACCATCGCCGCGCGCGACTGCCTGCGCGTGATCGAACTGGTGGAACAGGTGGTTGCCGCCATGCTGATCGCCGCCCGTCAGGCACTGGCGCTGCGCGCGCAGGTGGGCATGGAGGCGGTCGTGCAGGGAGCGTTGGCTGAAATGTACGAAGACCTGCAGCATCGCATCGCGCTGGTGGAGGAAGACCGCGCGCTGGATGGCGACCTGCGCGCATTGCTCTATGCGATCCGCGACACACGCTGGGACCTGTATGAAGAACGATGAGCTCGTCGCGGAGATCGCGCTGACTCCGGCCTTCCACGATTGCGATCCGATGCAGGTGGTCTGGCATGGCAACTACTTCAAGTATTTCGAGATCGCACGCTGCGCGCTGCTGCAGCGGCATGGCTACGACTATCCGGACATGCAGGCATCCGGTTATCTGTGGCCGGTGGTCGATGCGCGCGTGAAGTACATCCGTCCGTTGCGCTTCCAGCAGGCGCTTCGGGTCCGTGCACGGATCGTCGAATGGGAGAACCGCCTGAAGATCGACTACGAGATCTTCGACGCCACGCATGGCGAGCGGTTGACCCGTGCCCACACCATCCAGGTCGCCGTTGCCGTCGATACAGGGGAGATGCAGTACGTATGTCCGCCCATCCTGTGGCAGAAGCTGGGAGTGCCCGCACCATGACCCTGTCCGATCACCTCCGCGCGTCGTTGCTGGCACTGCTGCTGGCCTGCGGCGCGGTGGTACCCGCCGCTGCGGCCGAAGCCACCGTGGAATCGATCACCCGCGAGGTTGCCCGCCCGGCCGTGCTGCGCGGTGAGTTCACCCAGGAAAAGCAGGTCAGTGGCTTCCGCAATCCGCTGCGTTCGCAGGGGCGTTTCGTGGTCGCGCGCGGCCGCGGTGTCATCTGGTCCACGCTCAGGCCGTTCCCGGCGGAAATGGTGGTCACTGCCGACCGCATCTTCAGCCGGCAGCGCGATGGCGGTACGCGCGTGGAGCTGGATGCACGCGAACAGCCGGCGCTGCGTTCGGTCAACGCCATCCTGTTCGCATTGATGAGCGGCGACGTACAGGCGCTGTCGGCGCAGTTCAACGTGTCCGCCACGCGCGAGGGGCAGGGCTGGACACTGCGCCTGACACCGAAGTCGCCGATGCTGGCCAAGGCCTTCGCCTCGCTGACATTGCGTGGCGACCGTTACGTGCGCCAGGTGGACATCGTCGAAGCCAGCCAGGACCACACGCTGATCGCGTTCTCGGCCCTGACCGAAACACCGGCCTCACTGGCCACCGACGAGGCCGCGCGCCTTGACTGAGCAGTCCGGCGAAGGCAAGTCGTCGCCCACGTCGCCACCGCACCGCGCGTGGCGCGTCCTGGCGCTGGCATGGCTGGTACTGCTGCTGGCGCTGGGCGGCCAGCAGGCACGCCAGTGGAGCGCCGAGCCGCCGATTGATACCGACATCCTGGCGATGCTGCCGCAGGACGCCAATGATCGCCTGTTGTCCGACGTCACCCGGCGTATCGCCGATGGCGGCTCGCGCGAAATCGTCGTGCTGCTGGGCAGTACCGATGCCGGCACCGCACAACATGCCGGGCAGGCCTTTGCCGCTGCGCTTGCGGCCGATCCGGACGGCCCGCTGCTGCGCCCGGCCGGTGCCCTGCAGGGGTGGTTCGAACAGGCGCGTGATTTCTATGCGCCTTACCGGGATCGCCTGCTGACGCCCGCCCAGCGCGAGCGGCTGCAGCAGGCCGCGCCGGAAGCGCTGGCCGACGAAGCGCTGGGTACGCTGTATGGCCCGATGGGTGCGCCGCGGCTGACCGGGTGGCTGCAGGATCCATTGTCGCTGTGGCCCGGATGGTGGCAGCAGCAGGCACGCGCGGCCGGGCTGCGCCTGGGCGACGATGGCCTGCTGGAAGCAGACGGGCGGCACTGGGCGGTACTGCGTTTCGATACCCGTGATCCGGCCTTCCAGCTGGACGGCGAACCCCGCATCGGAAGCCTGCTGGAGCGCGCCGGGCGTGCCGCGATCAAGGATGCTCCGGCGCTGGAGATCCTGCACGCAGGGGTGCCTTTGCATGCCGAAGCGGCAGCCGTACAGGCCAACCGCGAAATCAACACCATCGGCTGGGGCTCGCTGGCGGCGGTGCTGCTGCTGGTGTGGCTGGCGTTCCGTTCGCTGCGCCCTATCCTGCTGGTGGCGGTCTCGTTGCTGGTTGGCTGCGGCGTCGCCCTGGCGGTCACCGTGCTGGTGTTCGGCAAGGTGCACCTGCTGACCCTGGTGTTCGGCGCCTCGCTCGTAGGTGTGGCCGAAGACTATGGCATCCACTGGTTCGCCTCGCGCCAGGCCGAGCCCCGCACCAGCCGCTGGACCTTGCTGCGCCACCTGCTGCCGGGCCTGTGGCTGGCCCTGCTGACCAGTGCGCTGGCCTACCTGGCACTGGCCATGGCGCCGTTTCCCGGCCTGCGGCAGATGGCGCTGTTCTCGGTGGTGGGCCTGGCTGCAGCGTTCGTCACTGTCATCCTGTGGTTTCCCTGGCTGGATGGCGGACAGCTGCGGCAGACGCGCTTTTCGCAGTGGCTGGGTGGCACGCTGCGGCGCTGGCCGCGCGTGCACGGGCGGCGTCCCCTCATGCTGTTCCTGGGTGCGGCCGTGGTGATGACGGCGGTGGGCCTGCCGCAGCTGCGCGTGGACGATGACCTGCGCAGCCTGCAGTCCTCGCCGCCCCGGCTGATGGATGAACAGATCCGTATCTCGCAGCTGCTCGGCATGCCCAGTCCGGCCCAGTTCTATCTGGTGCAGGGCGAGGATGCCGCCGAACTGCTGCAGCGCGAAGAAGCGCTGACTGCCCGGCTGCGCGCGCTGGAATACCAGCAGCGGATCGGTGGTCATCGCGCGATCAGCGACTGGCTGCCATCGGCACGCCAGCAGCAGGCAGATGCCCTGTTGACCGCGCGCGTGGAGTCGTCGGTGCTGCAGTCGGTGTCCGATGTCAGCGGCGAAACACTGCAGCGGCCCGCCTTCGCCGAAGGCACGATGGACATCGGGTCGTTCCTGGCGTCTCCTGCATCGCTGCCGTTCCGTCATCTGTGGCTGGGCAGCGTGGGCGGCGGCATGGCCAGCGTGGTGATGGTCGATGACCAGTCGCGTCCGGATGCGATGCGCGACCTGCGCAGCGCGTCCGATGGCCTGCCCGGCGTGCGCTGGGTGGATCGCACCGATGATTTTTCGCGCCTGCTCGGCCATTACCGCACCTTGATGAGCGGCATGCTGCTGGCCGGCATCGTGCTGGTGTTCGCCGCCCTGTGGTGGCGATATCGCCGCCAGGCCTGGCGCGTGCTTGCGCCCACGCTGGTCGCCGGCCTCCTGACCCTGTCCGTGCTCGGCGTGCTCGGGCAGCCGCTGCAGCTGTTCAACGTGCTGGCGCTGATGCTGCTGCTGGGCATGGGCATCGATTACGGCATCTTCCTGCTGGAACATCGTGGCGACCCCAGCGCATGGCTGGCGGTATGCGTCGGCGCGGCCAGCACCTGGCTGTCGTTCGGCCTGCTCGGCCTGTCGGCGACGCCGGCGCTGCGCGCCTTCGGCCTGACCCTGCTGCTGGGCATCGGCCTGGTCTGGCTGCTGTCCCCGCTGTTCCGGCCGGCCGCTGCGGACCCACCGACGGAGCATCCATGAGACGCAGTGCCATGAAGTACGCCGCCTGTGCCCGCAGCACCGTTCGTGCCGCGTTGCTGTTGCTGCTGGCCCTGCTGGCGGCCGCCTGTGCCGGACAGCGTCCGCGTGCGGCGGTCGAGCTGCCGCCGCTGCGCCTGTCGCCGGCCAGCCTGCCTGGGCCACTTGCGCTGCAGCAGCAGCTGCACTTCCGTTTCGGTCGTGTGGAGCGGGACCTGGACGCGTTGCTGGAAGCCGATGCCGAACAGGTCCAGCTGGTCGTGCAGGCGATGGGGCAGACCGGTTTCCGCGTCCAGTGGGACGGCCAGCGGCTGCAGGAACAGCGTGCGCCATGGCTGCCACGGCAGGTGCGCGCCGGGCGGGTGCTGGATGACCTGCAGTTCGCGCTGTGGCCGACGGCAGCCATCGCCGCCGTGCTGCCAGCCGGCTGGCAGGTGGACGACGATGGCCAGCTGCGCCGCCTGCACCACAACGGCCGGGACGCACTGCGCCTGCGTCGCGATGCCGATGGCACGCTGGAGCTGGACAACCTGGCCGAGGGATACTCGCTGCAGATCCGATCCGCCATCCCGGAGCCGTCGTTCCCGTGAGCCATCCGGTATACCTCAACGAACTGGGCGTGGTGTGCGCGCTGGGCGTGGGCCGCACGCAGGTCGCGCAGGGCCTGTTCGCTGAAGCGCCTGGTGGACTTTCCCCGTGCGATGACGTGCTGCCGGGGCATACGCTGGCACTGGGCCGCGTGCATGCACAACTGCCGGACCTGGCGGACCTGCCGATCGCGCTGCGCGGGCGCAACAACGCGCTGCTGGACATCGCGCTGCAGCAGATCGCACGCCCCGTGCAGGCTGCCATCGCGCGTCATGGGGCCGGACGCGTCGCTGTCGTGGTCGGCACCAGCACCTCCGGCATCGGTGAAACCGAACCGGCGCTGCGTGCTCTTGCCCAGGAAGGTCGCTGGCCACGCGGATTCGCCTACGGACAACAGGAAATGGGCAGCGCGGCGGACTTCGTGCGCCGTCGCAGCGGCGCGACGGGACCGGCATGGACGCTGTCCACGGCATGTTCTTCCAGCGCCAAGGCACTGGCCTCCGGTGCCCGGCTGCTGCGCGCCGGCATCGTGGATGCGGTCATCGCCGGTGGCGCCGATTCGCTGTGCCGGTTCACGGTGGCCGGTTTCCAGGCGCTGGAATCGGTGTCCGCACGCCGCTGCCTGCCGTTTTCGCGGCATCGCTGCGGCATCAACATCGGTGAAGGCGCGGCGCTGTTCCTGCTTACCCGCGAACCTGGGCCGGTCCGCTTGGCGGGGTGGGGCGAGAGTGCCGATGCCCATCACATGTCGGCACCGGACCCCAGCGGGGCGGGCGCCATGTCCGCGATGCGCCAGGCGCTGCAGCGCGCCGGCTGGTCGCCGGACGAGGTGGATTACCTCAACCTGCACGGCACCGCGACACGCCACAACGACGCCATGGAAGCGCGCGCGGTGGCCGGCGTGCTGGGTACCACGGTACCGGTCAGCTCCACCAAGCCGCTGACCGGGCACACGCTGGGAGCCGCCGGCGCCGTGGAAGCGGCGCTGTGCTGGATCGCCATGATCGACAATCCCGGGCACCGGCTGCCGCCGCACTGGTGGGATGGCGAAGCCGATCCGGAACTGCCCGCGCTTGCCCTGGCCACGCCGGGCAGCCATGCCGGCGCAGGCCTGCGACGCGTGCTGAGCAGTTCGTTCGCGTTCGGTGGCAGCAATGCCGTGCTGGCGCTGGAACGGCCATGAGGGGACCGGCGATGCCTGCGATCGAAGAGGTGGTTCCGCATCGCGGCCGTGCCTGCCTGCTCGACGAAGTGCTGCACTGGGACGAAGACCGTATCGAAACGGCGCTGGTGGTGCCCGCCGATGGCGTGTTCGTTGGCCCGGACGGCGTGCCGGCCTGGATCGGCATCGAGTACATGGCCCAGGCCATCGCCGCCTGGGCCGGCTGCCGCGCACGGAGCGAGGGACGGCCGCCGCGGCTGGGTTTCCTGCTGGGCAGCCGCCGTTACAGCAGCACGCGCCCGCTGTTTCCCAGTGGCACGCGGCTGCTGGTGCACGCGCGGCGGGAGCTGATGGGCGACAATGGGCTGGGGATGTTCGCCTGTCGCATCGAGGCGGACGGTGAAACATGGGTGGAGGCGAACGTGTCGGTGTTCGAGCCGGCCGACGCCCAGGCCTATCTGGAGAGTGGACAGGCATGACAGCAGAAGGCAGCGTACTGGTGACCGGTGCCAGCCGAGGTATCGGCAGGGCGATCGCGTTGCGTGCCGCGCGCGATGGATTCGACGTGGTCGTGCATTGCCGCAGCCGCATGGACGAAGCGCGGGCGGTCGTGGATGAGATCGTCGCGATGGGACGGCAGGCACGCGTGCTGGCCTTCGATGTGGCTGATCGCGGGGCGGCCCGTGCGGCCCTGGACGCCGATGTGGAAGCGTACGGCGCGTATTACGGCGTGGTCTGCAATGCCGGCATCGCGCGCGATGCTGCGTTTCCCGCGTTGTCCGACGCCGATTGGGACCAGGTGGTGCATACCAACCTGGATGGCTTCTACAATGTGCTGCACCCGCTGGTGATGCCGATGGTGCGGCGCCGCCAGCCAGGGCGCATCGTGACCCTGGCGTCGGTATCCGGGCTGGTCGGCAACCGCGGGCAGGTGAATTACAGCGCCGCCAAGGCCGGCATCATCGGCGCCACCAAGGCGCTGGCGCTGGAACTGGCAAGCCGCCGCATCACCGTCAACTGCGTGGCGCCAGGGCTGATCGATACCGAGATGCTGGAGCCGCAGGTGGTCGAACACGCACTGAAGATGATTCCGGCAGGACGCGTGGGTACGCCTGACGAGGTCGCCGCCACCGTGGCTTTCCTGCTTTCCGATGCCGCCGGGTACATCACCCGCCAGGTGATCTCGGTCAACGGAGGCATGGTCTGATGGCACGCGAAGGTCGCCGCGTGGTGGTCACCGGCGCGGCGGCCATCAGTCCGCTGGGACACGACTGGCCCACCATCCACGCGCGCCTGCGCACGCTGCGCAATGCCGTGCGGACCATGCCGGAGTGGGATGCCTATGCCGGCCTGAACACCCGCCTGGCGGCGCCCGCCCTGCCGTTCGAGCTGCCGGCGCACTACAACCGCAAGACCACCCGTTCCATGGGTCGGGTGGCCTTGATGGCGGTACGCGCCAGTGAACTGGCGCTGCAGCAGGCCGGCCTGCTGGACCATCCGGTGCTGCGCGATGGGCGTACCGGCGTGTCCTACGGCTCCTCCGCCGGCAGCCACGAGGCGATGGGCGAGTTCGGAAGGATGCTCAACAGCTTCACCACCGAAGGCATCACCGCTACCACCTACCTTAAGATGATGAGCCACACCGCGGCGGTGAACATCGGCGTGTTCTTCGGCCTGAGCGGGCGCGTCCACACCACGTCCAGTGCCTGCACATCCGGCAGCCAGGGCATCGGTGAGGCCTATGAAACCCTTCGCGCGGGCCGGCAGGTGGTCATGCTCGCCGGCGGCGCGGAGCAGCTGGACGCCACCGCTGCGGCGGTGTTCGACACCCTGTACGCCACCAGCGTGCGCAACGAGGATCCAGCGTCCACGCCGCGCCCGTTCGATGCCGCGCGCGATGGCCTGGTGCTGGGCGAAGGCGCCTGCACGCTGGTCCTGGAAGAGCTGGAGCATGCGCTTGGTCGCGGCGCGCCGATCCTGGCCGAGGTGCTGGGGTATGGCAGCAACAGCGACGGCCAGCATGTCACCCAGCCGAGCAGCCCGACCATGGCGCGCGCCATGCAGCTGGCACTGGACGATGCCGGCCTGACGGCCTCGCGGATTGGCTACGTCAACGCCCACGGCACCGCCACCGAACATGGCGACATTGCTGAAAGCCAGGCGACCGCGCAGGTGTTCGGCGATACGGTGCCGGTCAGCACGCTGAAGGGTCATGTCGGCCACATGCTGGGGGCCTGCGGTGCGTTCGAGGCCTGGATGAGCATCGAAATGATGCGCCAGGGCTGGTTCGCGCCGACCCTCAACCTGGTAGACGTGGACCCGCGCTGCGCCCCGCTCGACCACATCCGCGGCGATGGCCGCACGCTGCAGGTGGATTACGTGGCGAGCAACAATTTCGCCTTCGGCGGCATCAATACCTCGCTGGTATTCGGCCGTTACCCGCGCGCCGGCGCCTGAACGCGGCGAACACAATGATGAACTGCCTGCATGGCATCGGCCCGGCCACGGTCCCTGTGCGCGATGACGCCTTCCGCCCGTGACGGTATTCCGACACAATCACGCTTTGAAGGGTAAAACCTGGAAGCATGCAAGCTTACGTGTACAAGTGCCAACGAAAGGACGACACCTACGTCTATCTCGCCGAGCGTGATGCGTTCGATGTGCTGCCGACGCAGCTGAAAGCGTCGCTGGGGTCTCTGCAGCTGGTCCTGGAAGTCGCACTGACCGATGACCGTCGCCTGGCGCGTGCCGACGCCGCGCAGGTGCGCGCCGAGCTGCGCAGTCGCGGGTTCTACCTGCAGGTACCGCCGAGCGTGACCAGCCTGATGCCTCGCCACAATGACTGATCCGCAGCCCCGCATGCTTCCGGCGGCTTTTGCGCTGGGCATCCTGCTCGCGCTCGGCGCAGCCCTGGGCGGTGTGCCTGGCGCCGCGCTGGCCGCCCTGGCCCAGCCGGCGTTCGCGCTGGGCGTGTCCTGGCTGCGCCGCACCCGCGCGCCGCGGCCCGCGCCGCAGGTGCTGCGCGAAGAGCTCCCCGCGTTGCTGGCCCTGTGGCTGGCGGCGCCAGCGGTACTGGCCCTGTTGATGGCCTGGCCACTGGCCGCCTTGCGTGAAAGCGGCAGCCTGGCTGCGGTGATGGGTCTTGCGGTGCTGCTCAGCGTCGGTTTGCTGGCGGTGTGGCGCACCTGGCCGCTGTGGAGCGATGTCGAGCGACTGGCCGGCGGGTTGGCGCGCCATGCCGCCGGGCTGTCGGGGCGTGACCTGGGCGCATGGCGTGGCCTGCTGGTGGCGGCCCTGGTGCTGGCGCTGTGCGCGCTGGTCGTATTGCCGGCGTGGCCCGCGCTGCTGCCGGACGCCCTGCACTGGCCGGCCGTGCTGGCCGGAGCGGTGCTCTCGCCGGTCCTGCATTTCCTGCTGCAGCGGGTGGTCCCGGCTGGCCCATCGCGCAGTCAGCCGGCGGCAGGTACCGGCGACGATGCACGGCATGCGGCGTGGCAGGCGCAGGACATCGCACCGGCGGACGACACGCTGGCGCCGCTGGAACCTATGCACGCCGACGCGCTGGCGCCGGCGCTGTACGAGGCGGCGCGGCATGGTCGTATCGACCGCGCGCTGCAGCTGCTGGATGCCGGGGCCGATCCCCATGCGCTGCCCGATCCGCAGTGGCGTGACCAACGCAACCTGCCGGTGCTGGCGGCCGTGCTTCCCGACCTGCGGCTGCTGCGCGAGCTGATCGCGCGCGGCGTGGACGTGAATGCGCCGCATCGCGGCATGACCCCGCTGCTCGCCGCCACCCGCGACAGCTGGCATGGGCGGCCCGAAGCGGTGATGACTCTGCTGGCCAACGGTGCCGATGCGCGTGCCACCGACGCCGATGGCAACACGCCGCTTCACCACGCCGCTCGCAGTTCCGATCCCGGCGTGGCGGCACTGCTGCGTGATGCCGCCGCGGAGATTGATGCCTTGAACAACGAGGGCTGGTCGCCGCTGGCGGTGGCCTGCCAGGTCGGCAACTGGCGGCTGGCCCGCTTCCTGCTGGAGCGTGGCGCGCGCACTGAACCCGAAGGCGGCACCCCTGTGCTGCTGGCTGCTGCCGCCACCGACGATGACGATGCCGCCGGCGTGCAGCTGCTGCTCAAGCACAAGGCCCGCGCCGATGCGCGCGACCGGCAGCGCCGCAGTGCCCTGCACGAAGCGGCCATGGCCGGCCATGTCGGCATCATCGATGCCCTGCTGGCAGCCAATGCCAACCCCGAAGCGCGTGATGCACGTGGCCGGACGCCGCTGCTGGAAGCCGCCGCTGCGGGCCGTGCCGCAGTGGTCGAACACCTGCTCGTCCACACACCGGACCTGGCGGCGGTGGATGGCGAAGGGCGCAACGCGCTGTTGCTGGCGGTGATGGCCGACGATGTGCCGCCGATGCTGGTGCGCCGGCTGCTGGACCTTGGCATCGCCATGGACCTGGACGACCCGCTGGCGCGCGCTGCCGTGGACAGTGCCGCAGGGGCGGGGCGCTGGGCCATCGTCGCCATGCTGGACCCCGCGTATCCGCTGCCGGCCGCGGTCAGTGACGGCCTGCGCGCTCCCGGAGACGATGAGCAGGCCGGTTCGGCACTGCTGCCCGATCGCCCACCGCTGGTGCTGCTGCGTGAGGCGCTGGGCTTCGGCAACCTGGACGGCATGCAGGCGATGGCCCGCCTGTGCCAAGCCGATGAACTGGGCGCGCTGCTGCACGATCCCGAGCTGGCCTTGGATCCGCGCGCGGCCGCATGGCTGCTGCAGAATGGCGCAACGGCCGAGGTGCTCGATGCCTGTGGCGACACGCCGATGTTCGCCTTGCTGGCGCGCGGCGTGGACGCGGTACCAACCCTGCAGGTGCTGCTCGACCACGGCGTTTCGCCGGCCGGCAGCGGTGGACTGGCGCGTCTGCTGTCGGCCTGCGCGCAGCATGAACATGCCAGCCGTGGCCTGGAACAGCTGGCCCTGGAACTGCTGGAACGCGGTGCTGACCCGTTCGCGCCGTCGCCGGCGGGGGATCCGCCGCTGGCGCTGGCCGTGCGCCTGGGCTGGCTGCGCATGCAGCAGGTGCTGCTGGAGCTGGGGGTGGATCGCGAAGCCCGCGACAGCCATGGCATGACCGCGCTGCACCTGGCCACCGCGCTGGGACGCGAAGCAGCGCTGAAACTGCTGGTACGCAGCGGCGCTTCGCCGGAAGCACGCGCCGCCGATGGGCAGACGCCACTGGGTGTCGCACTGGCCAGCGGCCGTCGCGACCTGGCTGACTGGCTGGACTGGCGGGTATGGACACTGCCGCGCCGCACCCTGCGTGAGGCCGATCTGCCGGCGGCCGCCATGTCCGGCGACGTGGATGCCGTGCGTCGCCTGATCGACCTCGGCTTCGCCGTCGATGCCGTGGATGCACAAGGGTGCACCGCCCTGCTGCGGGCCGCCGGCGGCGGCCATCTGCCGGTGGTGGACCTGCTGCTTGCGCGCAGTGCCGATCCGCAGCGTGCGTCGGCCAGTGGCGCCACGCCGTTGTCGGCGGCGGTCAGCATGCGCCAGCTGGATATCGTTGCCGCCCTGCTGGAGGCCGGCGTACCGCTGGAACATCGCCTGCCCGGCGGCGTGACTGTGCTGATGCTGGCGTGCGCACTGGGCCTGCCCGACATCGTCGCGCGCCTGTTGAATGCCGGAGCGGACATCAATGCCTGCGATGCGCAGCAGCTCGGACCACTGCATTGCGCGGCGCTGTATGGCTTCTCCTCGCGTGACCGTCCCCGCCTGCTCGCATTGCTGGACACGCTGCTGCTCGCCGGTGCCGAACCGGACAGGCCCGCGGCTGGTTCGGTTACGCCGCTTCTGCTGCTGCTGGGCGCACGCGCCGAACCCGGCAGTGCGTGCGATGAGCAGATGGTGCTGGCCGGCGTTGAGCGGCTCCTGGATGAAGAGGTATCGCTGGACGTACGTGATCCGCGTGGATTCGGACCGTTGCATCTGGCCGCGCTGCATGGATTGCCGCTGCTGGTGCAGCGCCTGCTGCGCGCCGGCGCGGATCCTGACGTGCGCGATACGTTGAACCGCAGCCCGCGCGAGATCGCGGTGATGCGCGGTTTTATCGACGTGGCCGGCGAGTTCGAACCCCGTCAGCCGGGCGTGTCGTCAATGGCTCGATTCCTGCGCGACAACGGCTGAATCCACCCCAAAAAAAGGGGGGACGGAGGTGGTTATTTGAAATTAACCACCTCCGTCCCCTTTTGTTCTGATGTGATCGCGCGCGGGGTTGACCGTCCGCCTCAACAGGTCCATCCTCGCCCCGCTGCCGGCCCGCCGGTGGCGGACAGCACGTGGCAGGACACGTCCGCGCTCACGATGCGTCCAATCCTTTCCGGAATCCATCCCCATGCCCAGCGACAGTAGAAGTCGATCTCGTTCGACGCCAGCGACGGCTACCGCCTGACACGGGACGGTTCGCCCGCGTTGGCGTTGCGCACGCAACCCGAAGGCGAACCACGATGAACCAGAAGCAGATGCTGCGAGCCGCAGCGCAGGCCAACGCACTGGCCGCTCCCTTGGCCGATCTCAATACCGCTGATGCGGTCGATCATCTCAATGCGCTTGGCGTGCATGCCGCGACGGAACTCCTGGCCGCATTGCCGTTGCCGCGCGCGGTGAAGATGCTTGAAGCCCCCGAGCTGCAGCGCGCCGGCAGGCTGGTGGCGCTGCTGCCGCCACCCCGCGCTGCCGCGCTGCTGGGATTGATGGCCGACGACCGTGCGACCGATATCGTCCTGGAACTGGAGGACGAGGAGCGCACTCGCCTGCTGCCGCTGATCGGTACCGAAGCGCGGGCGGTCATCCAGACCCTGTTGAGCTATCCACCGGATACGGCCGGTGCACTGATGACCACCGAGTTCGTCAGCGTACCGGCGAACTGGACCATCGCGCAGACGCTGCAGCACATCCGCGATGTGGAACGCACGCGCGAAACCGTCTATGCCATCTACGTTCTGGACCCGGACACTCAGCGCCTGGTGCAGGTGGTGACGATGCGCCGGCTGATCACTGGGCTTGCCGACGATTCCATCCTCTCGGTGGCGCAGGTCAACCCGCCGGTAAGCGTCGACGTGCAGATGGACCAGGAGGAGGTGGCCCGGCTGATCCGTCGCCATGACCTGCTGGCAATTCCCGTGGTGGACGCGCAGCAGCGCATGCTGGGCATCGTAACGGTGGACGACATTCTCGATGCGCTGATCGAAGAATCGACCGAAGACGCCCACAAGTTCGGCGGCATGGAGGCGCTGGACAAGCCGTACATGCAGATCGGCTTCATGGAGATGCTGCGCAAGCGCGCCGGCTGGCTGAGCGTGCTGTTCGTCGGCGAAATGCTCACGGCCAGCGCCATGCAGCATTACGAAGACGAACTCGCCCGCGCGGTGGTGCTGACGTTGTTCATTCCGTTGATCATGAGCTCGGGTGGCAACTCCGGTTCGCAGGCCACCTCGCTGTTGATCCGCAGCCTGGCGCTGCGTGAAATGCGCCTGCGCGACTGGTGGAAAGTCGCTCTGCGCGAAATACCCACCGGCGTGGTGCTGGGTTCGATCCTTGGCGTGCTGGCAATGACCCGCATCACGGTCTGGCAGCTGGGTGGGCTGCACGATTATGGCGAGCACTGGCTGCTGCTGGCCGTCACCGTCGCTGCCGCGCTGGTCGGTATCGTGACCTTCGGCTCGTTGTCAGGCTCGATGCTGCCGTTCGCGCTGAAACGGCTCGGGTTCGATCCCGCCAGCGCCTCGGCTCCCTTCGTCGCCACCCTGGTGGATGTCACCGGGCTGGTGATCTATTTCAGCATCGCCGCCGCCATATTCCTCTGAAGGCCACAGGGAGGGAGGTGGTTATTTGAAATCAACCACCTCCGTCCCCCGTTCTTTCGAGGTACCGTACGGGCATGAGCATCTACCATCTGCAGTCCGTGTTCCGTCCGCAGTCGGTGGCCGTCATCGGCGGCAGCCCGCGCGAGCGGTCGGCGGGACGGGCCGTGATGCGCAACCTGCGTGGTGCCGGGTTCACCGGAAAGGTGGCGTGGATCAATCCGCGGCATGCGGAGATCGATGGCATCCGCACCGTCAAGCGTCTGAAGGACCTGGACTGGGTGGCGGAACTGGTGGTCATCACCGCGCCGGCCGCGATCGTGCCGCAGGTGATTGCCGATGCCGCTGCGCTTGGCGTGGCTGCGGCGATCATCCTCACCGCAAACCTGGGCGAGGGCCCGGGTTCGCTCGGCGCCCAGGTGGAGGCCAGCGCGCGCGCAAAGGGCCTGCGCATCCTCGGCCCTCACTGCCTGGGTGTGATCGCCCCGCATGCGCGCCTCAACGCCAGCATTGCTGCGCATGTGCCGCAGGCCGGCGATCTTGCATTGATCTCCGAATCCAGCGCCATCGCGGCCGCCCTGGTGGAGTGGGGCGTGGCCCGTTCGGTGGGGTTCTCCGCCGTGGTGTCTCTGGGCGACACCCTGGACGTGGATTTCGGCGACCTGCTGGATTACTTCGCCACCGATTACCGCACCCGCGCCATCCTGCTGTACGTGGAGCAGATCAAGGACGCACGCAAGTTCATGTCTGCCGCACGCGCTGCGGCTCGTTCCAAGCCGGTGATGGTGGTCAAGTCCGGCCGCGCCGAGCGCATCATGCCCGGCAACGATACCCACGTGCAGGCGCTGGCCCGTGCCGATGATGTCTACGGTGCCGCGTTCAACCGCGCCGGCCTGCTGCGGGTCAGCGCGCTGGACGAGCTCTTCACCGCGGCGGCCACGCTGGGCCGGCTGGGCTCGGTACCCGGCCGGCGGCTGGCCATCCTCAGCAATGGTGGCGGTGTGGGCCGGCTGGCGGTGGACCAGCTGGCGGCCCTGAAAGGCACCCTGGCCAGCTTGTCCGAAGATACCGTCACCCAGCTTGACCAGGTGCTGCCGGAGGGCTGGTCGCGCGCCAACCCGGTGGATATCGTCGTGGATGCAGATGGCGAGCGTTACGCAGCGGCCATCGAGGCATTGCTGGCCGACAGCGCCAACGACGCGGTGCTTGTGGTCAACGTGCCCACGGCATTCACGTCCTCCGCCGACGCCGCCCAGGCGCTGACCCGCACGTTGGGCCAACGCCCGCGCCAGCAGCGCGACAAGCCGGTGTTCGCGGTGTGGCTGGGCAATGACGAGCGTGCCACCGCCACCCTCAACGCGGCACGCGTGCCCACCTACCCGACCGAGGCCGAAGCCGTGCGCGGCTTCCAGCATCTGGTGCGCTATCGCGATGCGCAGAACGCGCTGATGGAGACGCCGCCCAGCCTGCCGCAGGATTTCGTCGTCGATAGCGCCGCCGCACGTGACATCGTCGAGCGCGCGCTCGCCTCCGGCCAGCGCTGGCTTGATCCGCTGGCGACCCATGAGCTGTTGAAGGCGTATGGCATCGCGTCAGCACCGGTGATGCAGGCACGCGATGCACACGAAGCGATGGAGCTGGCACAGCCGTTGCTGGAACGTGGCAGCAGCGTGGTGTTGAAGATCCTGTCGCCCGACATTCCGCACAAGTCCGAAGTGGATGGCGTGCGCCTGAATCTGGCGACGCTGCCGGCCGTGCAGGCGGCAGCGCATTCGATCATGGCGCGTGCCCATGAGCTGCGCCCGGACGCCCGCATCGATGGCCTGCTGGTGCAGCCGACGATCGTGCGCCCGAAGGCCCGCGAGCTGATCGCCGGCATCGCCGACGACCCCACCTTCGGCCCCGTGATCGTATTCGGTCGAGGCGGCACCGCCGTGGAAGTGATCAACGACAAGGCGCTCGCGCTGCCGCCGCTTGACCTGCGCCTGTCGCACGAACTGATCGGGCGCACCCGCGTGTCGCGCATCCTGAAGGCCTACGGGGATGTACCGGCGGCCGACGAGCGCGCCGTGGCGCTGGTGCTGGTCAAACTGGCGCAGCTGGCCGCCGATATCCCTGAAATCCGCACGCTGGACATCAACCCGTTGCTGGCCGACCGTGACGGCATCCTGGCATTGGACGCACGCATCGCGGTGGCGCCGTCGCGCCTGCTCCACAAAGGGCGCGGCCACCCCCGTTTCGCGGTGCTTCCGTATCCGAAGGAATGGGAACGCGAGCTGGTCCTGTCCGATGGCAGCACCGCCTTCGTGCGCCCCGTGCGCCCGGAGGACGACGCCCTGTTCCGTGCGTTCTTCGCGCGGGTGACCGACGAAGACCTGCGGCTGCGCTTCTTCCAGTCAGTCAAGCACTTCAGCCACGAATTCATCGCGCGCCTGACACAGATGGATTACGCACGCTCCATCGCGCTGGTGGCGATCGATCCACGCAACGGCGACATGCTCGGCGCGGTCCGCCTGCATGCGGATGCGGATTATCAACGTGGTGAATACGGCATCCTGATCCGCTCGGATCTGAAGGGCCACGGCATCGGCTGGCGGCTGATGACGATCATGATCGAATACGCGAAGTGGCTGGGCCTGGACGTGGTGGAAGGCCAGGTGCTGCGCGAGAACAGTACGATGCTGGCGATGTGCCAGAGCCTGGGTTTCCGGACGCGGCTGGACCCGGACGATTCCACCGTGATGATGGTGACCCTGCCGGTCAGGCAGGTGGAGCCGGGCCTGCTAGGCTGACACCAGGCAGATGGCGGCGGGCGCTGTCCGGCAGCTCCACCGCATGCCCCACCCAGCTCCCGTGCACGGGCGGCATGGCCAGGCCGCACCTGTCGCGCGACACTATGCTCCATGACTGAACGTATTCCCCTGTTGCTGCTTCCCGGCCTGCTCAACGATGCCGAACTGTGGCGTGCGCAGCTGGCCGACCTGTCCGACATCGCCGATTGCAGCGTCGGCGACCTGACCCGCGATGACACCCTGCAGGCGGTGGCGGCGGGTGTGCTGGCGCGGGCGCCGGAACGGTTCGCGCTTGCCGGCTTTTCGCTGGGCGGCTTCGTCGCCCAGCAGATCATGCGCATGGCGCCCGCGCGCGTGCAGCGCCTGGCGTTGATCGATACCTCGATCCACGCTGATTCTTCCAAACGTGCCGCCGAGCGGGCGCGACAGATCGCCAGCCTGCGCGTGCCCGGCGCGAACGCCGTGTTCCATGGCTTCGGCGACACGCTGGTACGCAGCTACATCGATGCCTCGCGGCAGGATGACCATGCGCTGGTGAAACGGATACGCGACATGACCGCGCGCCTGGGCGTGGAGGTCTTCCTGCGCCAGAGTGCACTGCGGCGCGTGGATGGACACGATGTGCTGGCCGCCTGCAGTGTTCCGCTGCTGATCGTCTGCGGTGCCAACGACCGCATTACGCCGCTGCCGATAAGCCGGGAAATGCATGCCCTGGCCCCGCATTCCACTCTGGACGTACTGCCCGACTGTGGCCATCTGGCGCCGATGGAACACCCTGGCGCGGTGAGCGCTGCCCTGCGCCGCTGGCTGCAGCACACCTGACCACTGCAACGCCCACCGGTGCCGCATCGGCCCTGGAAAACCTCAATCCCAGGCCGGTGCGATGCCTTCCGGATTGGCCAGCCGATAGCCACGATCCAGCCGGGCGATCTCCGCCATGTCCTCGTCGCTCAGCCGCAGCGACGCGGCCTCCAGGTTGCTGGCCAGATTGCCACGCCGTGTGGAGGAAGGAATTACCGAGAAACCCTGCTGCAATGCCCACGCCAACGCCACCTGCGCGGCGGTCGCCTCATGGCGGCCGGCAATGGCCTGGATCACCGGATCCTTCATCGCCTCGCCGTAGACCAGGCTCATGTAGGCCGTAACGTGGATGCCCTGCTCCTGCAGGAAAGGAACCAGCAGGCGGTTCTGCAGAAACGGGTGGATCTCGATCTGGTTGGTGGCGATTTCGCCCGCCCCGAGAAGACCGATGGCCCTGCGCGTCTGCGCGATCGTGAAATTGGAAATGCCTATATCGCGGGTGAGCCCCAGCGATTTTGCTTCGGCCAGCGCGCCGAGATACTCATCCATCGGCACCGCATCGGCGGGCGAGGGCCAGTGGATCAGCGCCAGGTCCACGCGGTCGGTGCGCAGCCTGTCCAGGCTCACGCGCAGGCTCTCCAGCAGGGCATCGTGGCTGAACGCGTCGATCCAGACCTTGGTGGTCAGGTAGATGTCATCGCGTGTCACGCCTGAGTCGGCAATGGCTTGGCCGATCTCGGCTTCGTTGCCGTAGATCTGCGCGGTGTCGATGGCACGGTAGCCAAGTTCCAGCGCTGTACGCACGGAATCGATGACGGTCTGGCCCTTCAGGCGGAACGTGCCGAGGCCGACAGCAGGAACGGTCATGCGGTACTCCATCAGTACGGGGGTCAGGCAGCGTAGAACAGGAAACGTCCGCGTGCCGGCAACGTTACGTTGCGGCAGCGTACCTGCAGGCAGTGTCGCTGCATCACGTGGATGCGGCGTTCCTGGGCGCCCGGACAGGAGTGCAGGACCGCATTGGACATGCAGCATTTGCGATAGCCGCCCTTGACCGGATCGGCGACGATGCAGCGGGCACCGTGCGACGTGCGATGCCTGCATTCCGTATTCATCGGCAGACCGTCATGCCCGTCTACCCGAGCTTCCTGTCCTCGTCCTGCGGTACCGGCCTGTCGGCCAACGTGCCGCGGAGCCTGCGCGATCTTTTCTTTCCGGTCCGCGTCCGCCCACCGTGTACGGTCCGCAACCGTCCGCCGCTGGCGGTTGCCGGGGAAGGCTTCCCAGCCTGCCCGCCACGTCACGGGGCCTCCCCGCTCCTGGACGGGCTGGCCGCGGAAGCCATCGACTGGGGGACGGCGATCCTGGTACAGCGTGCCGCGCATTGTGCCGGCCAGATGGTACCCGGCATCTCCCACCTGCATGCGGCGTGGCGGATCTGCGGGTCGTTATCTGCCGCCTGCCGGGGCCGGTTCTTGCATGCGCTGCAGGCCGTGCCATTGGATACGGTGCTGCCCGCTGCGGTGTTGCTGCCTTTGCGTCAATTGCTTGAACAACTGCGGCCCGACTGTCTGTCCGGACTTCCGGACCAGGACGATATCGTGTTGGGCGTCGGCCTGTGTGCGCTGCTGTACAGTCTCGCCTGGCCCGAAGTCACGCCTGCGGCGCTTCCCGCGCAGACGATCCAGCGCCTTGCCTGGCTCCAGCGGCTACGGGTGGCGTTGAACATCATGCGCAGCCTGCGGCCGCTCCATCATGGCGACCTTGTCCTGGCCGGTGCAGGCCGCGACCATGGCGGAGCGATAGAAGCATCCGCCGGATCGGTATCGGTCGCCGCGCCCGTCGCGAACCGGACCCTCGGCCCGTATCAGATGGGGGCACTGGAAGGCGCCTTCCCGCTTGCCGCCGCAGGCCGGCAGATACAAAGCGGCTGCCTGCCGCAATCGCAGGCGACGGCATGGCCACTCCCCGGAGCGGGCGCGGACAAGGCCAAGCCTGTGCCGGCGACCAAGATCGCCCACAGGATCGCCGTCTCGGCCAGAAAGGTGGGCTTCCATATCAAGCAGGTGAAGTCACGTATCGGCACACGCCATCGTCATCGCCATCGGCATGGGCACCGCCAAGGGGCGGGCCATGCCAATGCCGATCCCGCGAAGGAGCGGTTGTTGTCACCCTTGGAACACCCGGACGGAGCCGCCACCCGCAGGCAGAAGTCACATGGCAGGGACCGCAGGCCGGCAGATAAGCCGGGAAACAAGCCGGCTCCGCCGGTGTTGGCGCCCCGCGACCAGGCAAACATCACTACCGCATTACTGCCCGTGGTGCCGCCGCAGCCATCGCACGCCGCTCCGGCCAACCAGAGCATTCCGTTCACGCCCAGCGACGTCATCCTGCCACCGCCCATACCGTCCTGCCTGGTCTTCCATGACCAGGGGCAGGCCTGGAAGCAGATGGATGCGATGCGCTTCGAGAGCCTGCCCGCACGGTTCTGCGTTCATTCGGCGGCCGCGGACACCTTCGAACTGGTCTTCGCCCGGCCGCACATCAGCAGGGGAATCCGGCAGGAATGCAGCGTGTCCATCGCCCTGCTCGAGAGCAGCACCGCGCCGCTGCACACAGCCATGATCCACCGCCGTGACGGCTTGGGCCACCGTGATGAAGAACTTGGACCAACCGCCCTGGGTGATGACGCGATCTACGCCGTCGCAACCGTGTCACGGCTGGATCCGCATCGCATTGAACGCTTCCCGATCAATGGTACCCGCCTGCTGCCCTGGAACAGTTTCAAGATACTGCGGCATGTCGAACTGGGCGGAGGTGAACGTCTTCTGCTTGCCTATGCAATAAATCCACCCGGCCGGCCGCACGAAATGCGCATGGGTCTGCTGGAAATCCAGCAGGACGAAAGGGGCTACAGTGTCACCGACGAACCGACCGGTTACGTCTTCACTGGCGATACCCTGAAAGAGCTGGCTACCGGTCTGCAGCAGGTATCCCGCTGCGACTTCCATGTCGATGCGCTCGAGCCGGCCGTGCGCATCAATACGCTGCAGGAGCTGCAGGAGCTGCAGCCGCTGCAGCATACGCCGCACCTGTTCGTCCACGAAGGCCGGAGCGTACGGCCGGACGCCGCCACGGACGCGGATCCGCCGTCGCCGCGCTTCAACCCTTCCCTTAGTTTCTTCTCGCCCGTGCCATTCCATTTCCACGATGGGCTGGTGAGCGGGGTACTGTACCGGGGCTGCTTCACGCACGTCGGCGGCAGCCTGATTTTCGTCGACAACCTGGGTGGGCTGGGCACGCTGCACTTCTCTTCGACGGATCCTCATCGCGAGGTCTATGTGCTCGAGCGCCAGCAGGGCCCAGGCAAGACCTTCATCGACGACCATGGACTTCTCGAAGACACCCCCTACACGATGTGTGAGGTGGTCGAACTTCTGCAGCGGCAGGGCCTGGTCCGGGTGGCGTACGGGGATGGTGAAACGTGGGACACCGGGTGTGCCGGCAGCGGCGCGAACGCGGATGCGGACGGCGTCGCGGACGGATCGCCTGGCGCGACCGCACGCGAAAAGGCCACGCCATGGCCGGTGGCAGGCCCGCCACGCCCCGAGCCACGGCGATCGACCTATGCTTTCGACAACCGGCAGATGCTGTATGTCGACCCTGACGGCAGCCAGGGCGTACTCAATTTTGTCAAAGCCGGTCCCGATGGCAACCGCCGCGCACTGGCCGACGACAACACCTACGAAGCGATCATGTTTGCCGGCATCTGCGGTCTGATACGCGGACGTCACTACACGCTGGCCGAGATCCTGCAGTACCTCGCGGCCGCCGGCATGGTCGCGGACCCTAACTTGTCGAGGACGTTCGATTACCAGGCGCAGCGCGACAGCCGTGGGCCCACGGAGTGGGGGCTGCTGCCCCGCGAGTGATGCCAGGCTGCCAGCGAACAGCGTTGGGCTGCACGATTTTCGCAACATGGACGCGTTGGCATCGGCGAAGCTGCGGTAGATCCCATACCGACGGGCAGGTCCAGGTGCGTGCCTGCCGGCCACTTGGAAAATTCCCGACATGGTTCTTCTGCGCGCTCATCCCCCTTCCTGTTGCGGCGGCGTCGCGGCCATCGACCTCGCTTCGCGGCTCCGATACCTGGCCTCGCCGCTGTTGCCGGGCGGCCTGATCAGCATCGACAACGCCCCGGCGTTCCAACGGCAGACCCCTGCGGCGGGCGGCAGCGGAGGCGAGGCGGCCGCCGTTCTCAACGGATTGAGCCGGGAGGCGATCGAGTGGGGACGTTCGATCGCCGCGTCCCGCATCATGCAGGCGGCCGAGCAACTGGTGCCGGGTGTGACCTTCCCCTATGCCCTTTACCTTGCCTACGACGCGCTGGCCGCCACCACCCGCGGCGACCTCGCCCGCGCGGTACAGACGCTGCCGTTGACCCGCTTGCTCCCCGCCGAAGCCCTGCGATGGCTGGCCGACGTGATGCAGCCGCTGCTGCCGGATCTGCCTGCCAGTGAGCTGGATCACGAGCAGCTGATCCTCGGGTTGGCGGGGTGTGCGCTGCTGCATCAGTTGCTGGCACGCGAAGGCCACGCACCGGCGGCCACCACCGCGCGCGTGCGTACCATCCTGCGGCTGTTCCTGCGGTTCCGCTGTGGCGTGAATGTGCTGTCTGGCCTGCGCGGCATCATGCGTCATCGCTCAGAGCATGCGATTACCGCTGCAGAACCATCGTGCTGGACCGGCGGCGGCGATGATGAGCCGATGCATGTCCTCTCGCCGCGCGCCGACCGGCGCCTGCCATGCAGTTTTCCGCTCGCCGTCGGCGGAATCGATGGACGCAGCTCCAATTCCACCACGCCGGCATCCCCTTCGGCATGGCCGCTACCCGGCGCGCAATCGCACAAGACCAGCGCTTCGGTTTCAGTGCCGAAGCTGGTGATCACGGCTACCCGCATGCACGCACGTACCGCCCTGGGGCTACGTGGCGGCAAGACGGGCAAGACAGGCAAGACAGGCAAGACAGGCAAGGCCCATGCCGGCAGCACAGGCAGGCGACGGATCGCCATGACGTTCCGCCGCCAGGAACAGCCGCTGGCCGTCCACATCGGCGCTGACGATGCGCCGCGTGTGCGCCACGCGGCACATGCTGGCCGCGCGGCGACCGATGAGGCCACGGGCAGGGACCAGGACCCCCAGCCGGCCGTCATTTCGGGCACGCATGGGCAGAAACGCGATCAGGCCGGCCATGTCTCGCATGCATCCAGCCGGCGCGGCGCGGCACGCCTCGATCTGCCGCCCCCATTCCAGCATCCCGAACCGCTGCCGGACGGTTGCCGACAGCAGGGCGGCGGCGAAGCTGCTGGCAGAGTCCGCACATGCGGCCATCCCCGGCCAACCCCGCAGCCGCACCTGCCGCGACCGCAGGCGCATCCGACCTCGAACTCGACGCCCACAGCCAGCGACGGCAGCACATGGGTGCCGGCCTGTCTGCGCTTCAGGCACGCCGATGTCGCACGCCTGCAACTGCACCGGTCGACGATCAGCGGCACGGTGCTGCGCTTCTGCGTGCATGCAAACCACACCAATGAATTCGAACAGGCATTCGCTGCATCGTCCGGGAACGCGAGCGCCGCCGACTTGACGGCCACTGTTGCGGTGCGCGAGGACCTTCCGCCGGAGCTGCGTAGCCTGCGCATGCGCATGTACGGCGGGCTGGGAAAGCTGCGCCGGGCCGCGCCCCGCACACCGGTCGCTCTCACCGACGTGACCATCTACAGCGTTTTGACGCTGTCCCCTACCGCGCAGGACAGCCTGCTCCACCAGCGGTTATCCGGTGCGCGGCTGCTCGCAGGGAACAGTTTCAAGCTCGTCGAGCACGTCGACCTGGCCGGCAGGGCACGGTTGCATGTCGCCTTCTGCATCGATCGCTCCTCGCCGGTATCGCTGCGAATGAACAGTGGTTTCATCGACGTAGGGCGCGGCATGGATGGTGCCTATGTCGTGGAAGATGCCGCAAACGGGCTGACTCTGCAGAGCGAGCGCCTGGAGGATCTGGTGAGCGCGCTCGAGACGATCTCAGGCTGCCGTTTCCAGCCGGATGGCCGCGTTGTCCCGGACGTCTCCGACACCTCTGCGGCGCCCATGCTGGTACGCACACCGTCGCTGTTCGTGGTGGAAGAAGCTGCATCCGGAAACGCTTCCTGGCCCATGCGGCGGGGGCGTCGGAACGAACCACCGCCGTTCTTTTCGGTGACCCGTTACCGGAGTGCGCCCCACAATCTCACCGGTTATCTGTATCCGGCGAGCTTCTCCATCCTCGGCGACCGTGTCTTCTACGTCGATGCGGATACCACCTTCGGCGTGCTGCATTTCCGCCAGACGATCCCGCCCAGCGACTGGCTGGTGATGGACCGACACCAGGACCATGGGGACGGGTTGGGTGCACGCTGCGGCCTGGTGGAGGCGCGGGGCTATCAGCCCTTGACCATCGTGCAGAAGCTCGAGGAATGCGGCCTTGCATGGCTGCCGGTGCAGGCGGACGGCCAGCCGAGGTCGTATCCGGATGGCATGCCGCTGAACGCCGCCGGCCGGCTGTCCATGGAATCGGAGTCACCTGAAGCACGCCTGCCGCCCTGGTTCACGTTCGATGGCGACGTCGTCGTGCTGCCCGACGACGACGACCGATGTCACGAAGTCTGGTTCGCCGTTGACGGCCACCATCGACGCGATCGGGTCATTGCCGAGTCCAATGATGATGACGCCATCGCTCTGGCAACAGCCTGCGGGTTCCGCACCGGCGTGCGCTACTCCGAGGACGAGATCGTCAATGTGCTGCGCAGCAGTGGCCGTGAGCAGCGCGAACAGGATGACGTCGAGGACCGCCTGCTCTGCCTATGACCTCTCGCAGGCGCGACGGCAGGGGTCAAGCGGGAGCATGCCGCTGCGCTGGTCGAGACCGTCACGGCGATCCAACCGGCCGCTCAGGGTGGTCAGCGCGAACGCACCCAGCACGACCAGTGCACCCAGCCAGGGCGTGTGCCGCAGCCCGACGTGTTCCACCACCCACCCGCCCGCCCATGCGCCGAGCGCGATGCCGACGTTGAACGCGGCGATGTTCAGACCAGATGCCACGTCGCCCGCCTCGGCGGCGTGGCGTTGTGCCTGCCGGACCACGTAGAGCTGCAGGCCGGGAACATTGCCGAAGGCCACCGCGCCGAGTGCCAGTACGCTCAGCAGCATCAGCCAGGGGTGGGGCGCAGTGAACGTGAGCAGGAACAGCGCCAGCGCCAGCAGCGCGAAGATGCGCTGCAGCGCAGGTATCGGACCCAGCCGATCAGCCAGGCGACCACCCCACAGGTTTCCGAACGCGACGGAAATGCCGTACACCAGCAGTACGCCCGCGACCGCATTGGCGGAAAAACCGCTGACCTCCCGCAGGATCGGCGCGAGATAGGTGAAGAACAGGAAGGTGCCGCCGTAGCCCAGAGCCGTCATCGCGTAGACCAGCAGCAGGCGCGGTGCCACCAGCGCTGCCACCTGCCTGCGGAGCGGCGCGGGCGCCGCGGCCGCCATGTTGCGGGGAACGAACAGCAGGCTTCCCAGCAGCGCGAGCATGCCGAGGCCGGCGACCGCCAGGAACGTCGCACGCCAGCCCAGGTGCTGGCCGATGAGCGTTCCCAACGGCACGCCGGTGACCAGTGCAACCGTCAGTCCGGTAAACATGATCGCAATGGCGCTGGCTGCCTTCTCCTTCGCCACCACCGACGTGGCGATGATCGAGCCGACGGAAAAAAACACCCCGTGGGCCAGACCGGTAATGACGCGGGCGGCAATCAGCGAGGCGTAGCCGGGCGCACACCACGCCACCACGTTGCCGGCGGTGAAGGCCAGCATCAGCGCCACCAGCAGCGTCTTGCGAGGCACGCGACCGGTCAGCGCGGTCAGCACCGGGGCACCGATGGCCACGCCGAGCGCATACAGGGATACCAGCAGGCCGGCCGACGGCAGGCTCACCCGCAGGTCTGCGGCGATGGTGGGAATCAGCCCGACGATGACGAATTCGGTGGTGCCGATGGCGAACGCACCGAGCGTCAGCGCCAACAGGGCAAGGGGAATGCGGCGGTTCATGACACGGCCCAGCAGAAAGGAAGCGCCGCAGTGTGCGCCGCGCCACGCCACTGAAATACCCGGTTTCACACCAATCACTCTTGCCTGTCGGTCAATAATGGGCGCATGAAAACCACGCTTGATGAAATGCAGGCGCTGCTCGCGGTCATCGACAGCGGTACGCTCAGTGCCGCTGCCGAGCGGCTGGGCCAGACGCCGTCGGGCATCAGCCGCGCACTGGCCCGGCTGGAAGAAAAACTGGGCACCACCCTGCTCACGCGCACCACCCGGCGCCTGCATCTCACGGCAGAGGGCGAGGCGTTCGTACGGCAGGCCCGGCAGATCATCGAAGCCGTGGAATCCGCGGAAGAGGACATGGCGCTGCGTCGCCAACGTCCCGCCGGCCAGCTGCGCGTGGATGCCGCGATGCCGTTCCTGCTGCATGTCATCGCGCCGCTGGTGGCCGGATACCGTCAGCAGTTCCCTGACATCGCACTGGAACTCAATGGCTCCGAACACTACATCGACCTGCTCGAGCGGCGTACCGATGTGGCGATCCGCATCGGCCCGCTGGCCGACTCCACCCTGCATGCCCGCCGGCTGGGGCGAAGCCGGCTGCAGGTGGTTGCGAGCCCGGCCTATCTGCGTCGGCATGGCATGCCGGACCAGCCTGCGGCCCTGTCCCGGCACGTGCTGCTGGGCTTCAATGCCCCGCAGTCGCTGAACCGCTGGCCGTTGCCGGGCGAGGAGGAAGGTCAGTTGCGGATCGATCCGGACATCGCCGTCTCCAGTGGCGAAACGCTGCGTCGCCTGGCCGTGGAGGGCGTAGGCATCGCCTGTCTCTCCGATTTCGTCACCGCAGGCGACCGTGCCGACGGACGCTTGCTGCCGGTGTTGCCAGATCAGTTGCTGGATATCCATCAACCGATCCATGCGGTGTATTACCGCAATACGGCGGTGTCCGCACGGATACGTTCGTTTGTGGATTACCTGGCCGAGGCCATGGCGGGCAATGCCGGCTTTGCCTGAAACGGCGGGGCGTGCGGCCGGCAGGGTGTTGGACGCCCCGCCCGGGCAGGGGGCGGTGAACTACACGGACCCTGCATCACATCGACCAGCCACGGGATTCACCCGGGAGGTGGCGGCGTCCCGCTGATGGCAGCCACGTACGGGCGGCGCACCAGCATTTCCACTGCCCTGGCGATCACTGCGTACGGTCTGCCGAGTCCAGGTCGGCAACATCCTGTATCGACAAGGACAGACGCGCCGCCTTCAACAGTTCATGCAACTGCTCCACGGTCGTCGCGCTGACGATCGGTGCGGTCACCGAAGGCCGCGCGAGCAGCCATGCCAATGCAACCTGCGAAGCGCTGGCACCGTGCCGGGCTGCCACGTCATCCAGCGCCGCGAGGATGTGCAGACCACGTGGATTGAGATAGCGGTCCACCACCGACCGACCCCGTGCGCTGCTCTTGCCAGCGTCCTCGGCACGGCGGTATTTTCCGCTCAGGAAACCACTGGCCAGCGAGTAATAGCTGATCACGCCCAGTCCTTCGCGCTGCACCACTGGCTCCAGATCGTTCTCATAACCGGAGCGGTCGTACAGGTTGTACTCCGGCTGCAGCGTTTCATAGCGGGGCAGGTGGTAGTCGGCCGAGACCTTCAGGGCGTCGGCCAGGCGTGCACCGCTGTAGTTCGATGCGCCGATGGCGCGCACCTTGCCCTGTTCGATCAGCCGCCCGAACGCGGCGAGCGTGGACTCCAGCGGCGTGGACTCGTCGTCTTCGTGGGCCTGGTAAAGGTCGATCACGTCGGTCTGCAGGCGGCGCAGCGAATCTTCCACAGCAGCGTTGATGTTGTCAGCGGAAAGACCCGGGCGCTCGGCCCACTTGGCTACCTTGGTCGCCAGCACCACCTTGTCGCGCTTGCCGCTGCGCGCGAACCACCTGCCGATCAACGTCTCCGACTCGCCGCCCTGGTTGCCCGGCACCCAGGCCGAGTACGCATCGGCGGTATCCACCAGGTTGAAACCAGCGTCAACGAAGGCGTCCAGCAGGGCGAACGTTGCCTTCTCATCGGCGCTCCAGCCGAACACGTTGCCACCGAATGCGATGGGGCGGACCTGCAGGCCGGAACGGCCCAGTTCGCGGGTTGCCGTCATGGGTGGGATCTCCTGAGGAACGAATGCAACAGCATAGGTCGCACGATGTGACCGATATGCGGCAGCGAACACAAAACAGCGTTCCGCAGGCGTCGCATGGATAACGTTTTGTGAACACTCGCGGCGTTTGGGCTGCTAGTCTCGCCGCATCTTCCGCTGGAAAGACCACCATGAAAGCCGCCTCGCTGCACTGTGCCTGTGTCCTTGCCCTGTCCGCTTCACTGCTGGCCGTGCCGGCCTGGGCGGCCTCGCCGCAGGCACCTGTCACGGCCATCCAGGCACATCCGGCGCTGGACGCTGCGGTGAAGGCAACCAGCCGCGACCCAGCCAACACCCGGCGCGACGTGTACCGTCACCCGGTGCAGACGCTTGCCTTCTTCGGCGTGCAGCCCGGGCAGACCGTGGTGGAAATCACCCCGGGCAACGGCTGGTATTCGGAAATCCTGGCGCCGTTGCTGCACGACCAGGGTCGCTATGTGGCGGCAGTGGTCGATCCGCAGGCTGTCGCCGAAGGTCGCGGGCGCGATTACCAGCAGCGCAGCCGCGACGGCCTGGAGAAGAAATTCAGCGCTGCCCCGAAGCAGTTCGACAAGGCCGTCGTGGTCGCTTACGACCCGGCGAGGCCCGTGTTTGGTGAGGCGGATTCGGCCGATGTGGTGCTGACCTTCCGCAATGTGCACAACTGGCGCAAGGCCGGCCAGGCACAGGGCATGTTCCAGGGCTTCTTCGATGTGTTGAAGCCCGGTGGCGTGCTGGGCGTGGTGGAACATCGCGCGAAGGCGGACGTTCCGGACGCTGACGACAGCGGCTACGTTGGCCAGCAGCAGGTGATCGCGATGGCCGAGGCCGCCGGCTTCAGGCTGGCCGGCAGCAGCGAGGTCAATGCCAATCCGCGCGACACCCGCGACCATCCCAACGGCGTGTGGACGCTGCCGCCGACCAACAACCACGACACGGCGGATGAGGCGAAGTACCAGGCCATCGGCGAGAGCGACCGCATGACGCTGCGGTTCGTGAAGCCGGCGAGGTGAGTCGCGGCGGCCGTGGGCGCTGCACATCGTCACGATGGCAGCGCCACGCACCGCTCATGGCCCCGGCGCACCCGAAAGCGCGCCATGGAACAATGGAGGGCCGTCCTGCCGTCGCGACGTTCCATGCTCATCGCCTTCAACAAACCGTTCAACGTCCTGTGCCAGTTCACTGATCGCAGTGTGCCGCCGCGCCCGACGCTGGCCACCTTCGGCCTGCCGCCGCGGGTGTATGCTGCCGGCCGGCTGGACCATGACAGCGAAGGACTGCTGCTGCTGACCGATGACGGCAAGCTCGCGCACCGCCTGACCGACCCGCGCCACAAGGCCGGCAAGACGTACTGGGTGCAGGTGGAGGGCGAGCCGGGCGAGGCGGCATTGGAACGGTTGCGCAACGGCGTGCTGCTCAACGATGGGCCGACGCTGCCGGCCGGCGTGGAATCCATCGCGCCGCCGTCATTGTGGCCGCGCGATCCCCCTGTACGCTTCCGTAAAACGGTGCCTGACAGCTGGCTGGCGATCACTCTCCATGAAGGACGCAATCGCCAGGTGCGGCGGATGACCGCGGCCGTTGGCCTGCCGACCCTGCGCCTGGTGCGCGCGTCCATGGGTCCTTATCGATTGGATGACCTGCAGCCCGGACAGTGGCGGCCGGTGGGCTGACATCACCCGGGCCGGCCACCGATCCCATGGAGGTGGCGGTAGCAACTGTGTTCTCAGGCGGAGGCCATCTGGGTCTCCGCGTCCCGTTTACGGGCATTGAGGATCACCAGCATTTTCCTCATGACAGCGACCAAGGCGACCTTGCCGGGCTTGCCCTTGGCT
>JAEZCF010000097.1 GCA_023430045.1 Pseudomonadota bacterium
GCACTACCCTCTTCGTGCAGGGCCTCTCTGCCGACCATGGGTCGGCACTACCACCGCGCAGAGCGCTGCTGCCGGGCCTGCGTCGTGTACTCTGCCGGTACGCCATGTCGGGGACACATCACATGCATCGCGTACGCCAGCATGCGACCACACAGGCCCGCGAACGTCGCCACCGGCTCGCCCAGGAGGCGGCCCGCCTGATGGCGGAAGGCGGCATACGCGATTTCCACCAGGCCAAACTGAAGGCGGCCAGCCGGCTGGGCATCCACGACGAAGCATCCTTGCCACGCAATGTTGAAATCGAAGACGCGCTGCGCGAGCGCCAGCGCCTGTTCGCCGGTCCGGCGCACGACGACGAACTGCAGCGCCGCCGCCAGGGCGCCCTGCACGCCCTCGAATTCCTGCAGCCGTTCTCGCCGCGCCTGGTCGGACCGGTGCTGGAAGGCACCGCCGATGCCAACAGTGCCGTGCAGCTCCATCTGCATGACGATGACGCCGACGCCGTGCAGCGCTTCCTGGACGAACATGGCATCCCCACCGAATCGCGCAGTCGCCGCCTGCGCATGGACCGCACGCGCACGCATGAGGCTCCTGCCTGGCTGTTCACCGCCGAAGACCTCGTCTTCGAACTGGTGGTGCTGCCCTACGATGCGCTTCGCCAGGCCCCCTTGTCGCCGGTCGATGAAAAGCCGATGCGGCGCGCATCGCTGGCACAGTTGAAAACGCTGCTGGCCGGATAGCACCTGCCCGGGTATTCACCAGCCCACGCCGACACCCAGCCCAACGCCACGCTCGCCACTGTTGGTGAACGCGCCATGCAGGCTGAAGGTCGCCGAGCCGCGTGGATTGAGCACGCGCTGGTAACCCACCGCCATCGCCGCTTCACCCTCGGCATGGCCGACGCCCGCGCCGAGGCGGTTCATGGTCTGCAGGCCGGCGGTGTTCATCGCCATGGCGCCCTGCGCGCTGTTCATCGCGGCCATCCGGTTGTAACGCCGGTCCAACCGGTCCAGGCGCTTCTCCAGCCCGTTGATGACGCCATCGGTGTAGTGGTTCGCACGCGCCAGCATCTCCTCCAGCTGGCGGGTATCCACCTGCGGCGTCGCCGGTGGCTCGTCGCCCCTTGCTATCTTTCCGGTCACTCTGCTGCCTCCGTCAGCTGCCCCCTGCGTTGGCGAGCCGGTGGCCGCCGGTACCGGCGCAACGTCATCGGCAGCCGGCGTCCCCACGGTTGCTTCAGCGCCTGGCGTCTTGGCCAACGGGCGGGCAGAGGGTTGTTCGTCGACGCGCTGTTCCAGCCCGTCCATGCGGCCATTGAGCTGCTGCTGCACGGCATGCAGCTGGCCACCATTGACCGCGTCGCGGCTGCCCGGCGCGATCAGGCCGTTGGCCATATTGGAAACAACCATGCCGTTGGCACCGGCGAGAATGAGCCGGGTCGGGCCATCGCCATGCGCGGAAGACGCTGGCTGGAACATCGAACGCAGTTGGCTTTCGAGGGTACCAACGCGCGATCCAGTCCTGGTCACCGCGCCATCCAGCACGCTCAGCGCATCGGCGACCGTATTCTGGTTGCCGCCCTGCAACCTGTAGGTCGGCGCGATGACGTTGCCCTTGTCGTCCAGTCCTGCATCGTCGCCCAGCGTGGCAAGGGACTGATTGAGCTGTGCGACTGTGGTGACGTCATGCGTTCCCGTGCCCGGGGCGACATTGACCAGGCGCCGACGAAACCCATCGTTGCCGAAGGACGCCGTGTTTGCCTCCCGCGCGTAGGACGCATTGCCAACGGCAACACTGTTCTCTGCATCCGGGCCGACCAGCGTCTCGGCGCCCAGAGCCACTCCATACCGCGGATAGACCGCTGACCCCGTACCCAACGCGAAGGAACTGTGTCCATTTTCGTGCACGAATCCCCCTCGCCCCAGGACGACCGAGTTCACGCCAAGCGCGCGCGAATAGCTGCCGATGGCGATGCCGCCCTCGTTGTCGATGGATGCCTCGGCTGAGTCACCAATCGCAATACCGAACGCCCCGGACACCGCCGGCGCGAGATCACCACCGCCGCCCACGGCGACAAACTTTCCCTGTGCCGCCACGGCATCCACCCGCTGGTTGGTGGCAAACAACTGTCCGCCGTTGACCACGTCGGTACTTCCAGCCGAGCTGGTATCCCCCGCCGCCACACCGGTCACCCGAGCGCCGCCCATGTCCACCTGGCTGCGGTATGCCCTGGACGTCATCATTCCCTCCAGGGGGGCCGCGAAACTGTCCATATCCTCGCGCCGTTGCTCCGGGCCGTCACTGCTGCCTTCAATACGGGTTCGCTGATCGCTCCGCTGTCGGGAATACGTGGCCGACATCTGGTCCTGGCGCCGCGCCATCGCACTGGTGGCATGCAGTTGCCGCGCGGCCATGGCCTGGTCACCGGGCATTCCCAGATCGGCATCGTCGTTGATGATGCGGCGCTTCGTGCCATCCGTGTTGGCCATCTCCACCATCAGGCCACTGTTCTGCGCGCCGATATGCATGTTGCCGTTGGCCGGCGCCTGCCCGACCAGGTTGCCCAGCGCGGGCGCCTGCGCATCGTCGAGCGCTGCAGCAAGGGTCTGCATATGTTCGCGATAGCCATCGCGGGTCAGGCGATAGCGCAGCTGCAGGGTGTGGTCAGGCTGGAAAGTGAACGGCAGTTCCAACGTGCCGCCGGGATACAGGCTGCGCGAGACGTCATGCGCCGTGCAGCGGTTGCCTTCGCAGTCGGCGATGCTGGTGATGCCCAGTCGCAACGTGCCGATGTTGTACAGCTGGTTGCGCTCCACACGCATCCCGACACGCCCCTCCTCAGGCAGCACGTTGACCAGCGCGCCCCACACCAGGCTGACGCCCACCGTGGCGTGGGCGTTGCCGCCCGTGTTTTCCAGCGTGGTATCGTCCGGGCCGCGTACGCCTTCGAAGTACAGGCGATACGCGGTTTCCTGAAGCACCGGGCGCAGCGGAATCACCCGGATCAGGCGGTTTCCGCCGCCCGCCAGGGCGAACTTTCCAGGGGTGATGGCGATCGCCGCTTCATCGGGATCGACGTCCGCCTCGCGTTCGCCGGGGCCAGCAGGATCTTCGATGCGGCGGATCGTCGCCTGCACGTACTGCGCCTGGGTGGACTGCGAATAGACACGGATCTGCGCGCCTTTCTTCGCATCCACCGAGGCGCGCATGGGATGCACGGTCAGGTTGGCGCTGGCCGGGAGGGGCAGCAGAAGGGCAAGCGACAACAGGGCGGAATGAAACTGTTTCACGGCGAGCTCCAGGAAGGTCAGGGACGTGAGGTGGGCAGGCGGAGCTCCACCTGCAGGTCGCCGCTGTAGTAGCCCGGACGCTTGCTGCTGACCGGTACCGGCGGTGTGTCGAGGGTGAGCGGAGTGGGCACGCAGAACACTGTCTGGCTCATGCCCGGCAGGACCACCGGGCGCAGCTGGGCACTGTCGATGCCGCGCAGCTGCCGTTCCACGTTGTTGGCCATTGGCAGGTGCGCACCGGCATGGCCGAGGGTGATGGTGTAGTCCAGGCGCTGGCTGGAATCGCTGCCGCCGTCCTGGTGCCAGACCGAATACCCCCGACCACCCGGAGGACGGGGTCCGGTATCGCGCACGGTCACGCCCAGGTATTCGCTCTGCGAACCCAGCCCGTCGTACAGGCACATGTCCAGCAGTGCGCGCCCCGCAACGGTCTGCGCGATCGGGTCATAGCCGAGATTCAGCCCGACGTGCGGAGTGATCTGATCGAACGCGGGGAAGTAGATGGCGACCGCGTCATGATCGGTAATGGTGAACTCGAAGCTGAAGGCGTAGCTGGCAAGGTGCTGGTGCGGCGGCTTGCGAAGCGTGAGCTCGAGCCTTCCAGCCCACTGGCCCGCGACCAGGCGCTGGAGCTGCGCTGAATCCAGTCGCATGCTCCCTCCCGTGCCGACCCTGCCCTTGCCCGCACAGGTACCAGAGACCGATGACCAGATCGGTCGCAGCTGACCCGACCAGTAGCCCGAATGACAGGCGGGCGTACCGTCGGCACGCATGATGTCGGCGGTGAATTCCAGCTCGACCTGCGTCCCACTGCGGCGTTCGGTGAATCGCACCGGTATCCGGCTGACCGCGTTCGTGGCGTTCTCCAGGGTGTCCTGGGTGGGACAACGGCCGGTTGCGGCACTGGAACTCGAAGCGCAGGTCAGGAACAGTTCCCCATAGCCGGACGTTCCCTGCTGCTCAAATCCCAGCACCACGCGCGGAGCCCACAGTTCGAGGTCTCCTGGACTGGTCGAACGATCCCAGCCCATGACGATGTGCCGGCTCTCATCTGTTGGATGGGTCTCCGGCGGGCGCTGCGCCAACGCCGCGGGCATCATTGAAATCACGGCCAGCACCATCGCCGCCCACGCACTGCTCCGTTTCATGGTGTACCTCCGGCCGCAGTGCTGGGCGTCGCTGCGATCAATGCCTGCTCCTGCAGCAACCGCACCACGCGGGCCTGCTGGCGGATATCGGCCGGCAGCCGGGCCACCGCCAGCGGCTCGCATTGCACGGTGCCGACCAGCAGCACGACGCTGCGGCGCTCTTGCACCTGCAACGGGCACTGCAGCAGGCGGTGGTCCTGCAGCAGGTAGAGCGTGCGTTCGCGACGTGGAAAATCGGCAACGAAGCCACCGCGGGCACCGGTGCCGGCCACGGGCGCGTTGAGAATCCGCGCGCCTCCGAGCGGCAACCCGGCGATGTCCTGCGCCCGGCCGATGAAGGTGTAGGTCACCTCGATCGGAATGGGCATGCGCAGCAGGCGGCCCGGCGGCAGGAACAGCGAACGCGCACCGTCCTGGCCTCTCACGCGCACGGCTGCGGTGCTGTCCAGCGTGCTGGCATCCTGTACGTCGGCACGATGGGACTGGTATGCCGGCAGTGGCAGCAGCCGCCGTTCGCCCAGTTGCAGGCGCTGCCGGCGCAGGCCGGCCACCTGCAGTTCGGCGGCTACGCCACGCAGCTCCAGGTCATCGCTGTCATCCACCTGCACCGCCAGGCCTGACTCGGCGCCCAGCCCTCCGCCCCAGTACAGTCCGCGCGCGCCGAGCGCCAGCCCGGAACTGTGCGTGGCACTGTAGGCCATCTCGCTGCGACCTGGCTGCCTGTAGTGCGATACGGTGGCCCCGCTATGCCCCTGTGGGTTCTGCACCTGCGCGCCAATGGACGCGCTGTAGCGACCGCTGTTGTTGGCACGCAGGTCGGCCGATATCTCGCGGTAGTCGTTGTCGCGCTCCTTTCGCAGGCTCTGTCCTGCGCTGTAACCGACGTCTGGTCGCGCATGTTCCGACTGGCGGATGTCCACACCATAGCGTCGCTGCGAGCTGCCGCGGTCACCCCGCTGCAGGCGTGTCAGGACCAGGTTGGCGTATATGCCACTATCGCGTCCGCCGCGCAGATTGCCATCGGCATGCTGCTGCCAGATACCCAGCCGCGTGGCCGTGCTGAATTCATTCCAGCGCCGCGTGCGGCTGTAACTGGCCTGCCATGTGCGGCTCAGATGCGCCTGCCGGACGGGTCCGGGCAGCGGTGGGGGCAACAGAGGAAGGAGACCGGCCAGCGGATCGTCGCTGCCGCCGGGCAGCTCCCGTCCGGATCGCCAACTCTGCCGGCGGGTATAGGCGACGTAGATGCTGCCACCGGCCACCGGCAGTGCCATCGAAGCGCTGAGCGAATCGATACAGCCCAGCCGGTCGCGCGCCTCGTCCCGCAACTGGCAGGCATTTCCGCGCAGGCGCTGGTGGTAGACATTCCATGATGCGCGGCGACGATAGGACACCTGGTGCTGCTGGCCACGACTGCCATCGCTGCCCTGCATGCCGCTGAAACCGGCGCGGATGTCCTGGGTTGCGAATACATGGCGCAGATCCAGGCGCACTTCGCCGTAGCTGAATCCGCCGATAGCGGCCAGGCCGGCGGTAATGGCCAAGCTGCGCCCCAGTGGCACGCGCAGGCCGGTCATTGCCGCCCGCTCCCCATCGAATCCAACCTCGCGACGTTCGTTGCGGCGACCTCCCTGCAGGAACCACTGCACGCTGCTGTCGGTCCAGTCACCGCCCTTTTCAAAGGGCGCGTCCTCCGTACGTACCAGCACGCCATCTTCGTAGATGCGCAGGCCGACGGAGTAACTTCCGAGCGGGAAATGCCGGGTATCGAGCTGGTTGATGCCCGCCTGCAGGTAGAATGTCTGCAGCAGTCGCTCGCCATCGAAGGCATCCACGCGCGCATCGCGTGCCAGCAGCACGGTCAATGGTGTGGCCTGCACGACGGCATCGGCATCCACATAGGCCTGCGTGGTGCCCACGCGCAGGCCCTGGAAGCGATCCAGCGGCAGCATGCCGAAACTGAAAGTGCCGCCCAAGGGGCTGGACAGGTTGCGCCGGTCCATGCGCCCCAGCTGCAGGTAGTGCTGCGCGCCGACGTCGTGGCGATAATAGGCGTTGTCCAAATGGACATCGTCGCGACCGTTCCGGTGGCCATGGCGCTGGCGGGTGAAGTTCCACTCGACCGCCAGGTGCCCGCGCTGGAACAGGCCCATGGTGCCGACACCCTGCGCGGTCAGCGCCTGATGATCACGGCCACCACTGATGTTCAGTGTCTGCTGGTGCAGGAAGGCATTCTCCGCATCGTTGCTGACCTTGTGGAAACGTTCGACCGCCGGCTCGCCGGCAATCCACTGGCGTGCCACGTACAGGCGCACCGCACCTTCGCCCTCGTCGTACAACGCACGTACGGCGGCGGGGTCAGCGGGCGGATCGAGATAGCCACAGCCGGCAGCAGCGCTGCCATGACGGCACGCCAGATGACTGTTGCGCGGCAGTGGCTGCGACAGCGCGGGCAGCAACGCGGCCTGCGCCTCCGGCGACAGCTCCAACGCCTGCAGCACCTGCGACGGCGCGACCAGCTGCACGCTGTCCAGCGTCACGTGCACCGGCGACACCCCGGCCGAGCGACCGAACAGGCGGATGTCGAGTTGTTCGGTCTGGCCTTCGACAAGGTCCTCGAATCCGGCAGGAACGCCGCGCACGGCCCCCCACGCGGGGGCCGACGACAGGGCAAGCGCGACCGCCAGCGGGGTGATGGCAGGTACGGAAAAGTTCATGGGGAGTACGGCCACAAGCGGCCCGCCCCCCCCCCCGGCCCGCCCGCCGGCGAGCGTTTTAGGAGCGCGGGGCGT
>JAEZCF010000108.1 GCA_023430045.1 Pseudomonadota bacterium
GCACAACGACCTGGATTCGGTGGGCTACACCGCCCGCCACCACACCTTCTTCGAGATGCTGGGCAACTGGTCCTTCGGCGACTACTTCAAGAAGGACGCCATCGCCTGGGCCTGGGAGCTGCTGACCCGGGTGTTCAAGCTGCCGCCGGAGCGGTTGCTGGTGACGGTCTACCACACCGACGACGAGGCCTACGCGCTGTGGCGCGACATGGTCGGCGTGCCGGAAGAACGCATCGTGCGCATCGGCGACAACAAGGGTGCGCCCTACGCCTCGGACAATTTCTGGCAGATGGCCGACACCGGTCCCTGCGGTCCGTGCACCGAGATCTTCTACGACCATGGCGAGCACATCGCCGGTGGGCCGCCCGGCTCGCCGGACGAGGATGGCGACCGCTTCATCGAGATCTGGAACCTGGTGTTCATGCAGTTCGACCGCCAGCCCGACGGCACCCTGCAGCCGCTGCCGGCACCGTGCGTGGACACCGGCATGGGTCTGGAGCGCCTCGCCGCGATCCTGCAGCACGTGCACACCAACTACGAGATCGACCTGTTCCAGACGCTGATCGCCAAGGCGGGCGAGCTGACCGGCACCGCCGACCTGGAAAACAAGTCGCTGCGTGTCATCGCCGACCATATCCGCGCCTGTTCCTTCCTCATCGTGGATGGCGTGCTGCCGTCCAACGAAGGCCGTGGCTACGTGCTGCGCCGGATCATCCGCCGCGCGCTGCGCCATGGCTGGATGCTCGGCGTGCGCCAGCCGTTCTTCAGTGCGCTGGTGCCGACCCTGGTCGAGCAGATGGGCGAGGCCTATCCGGAGTTGGGTGTCGCCATCGATACGGTGGTGCGCGCGCTGCGCGCCGAGGAAGAGCGGTTCGCGGAAACGCTCGATGCCGGCATGAAGATCTTCGAGGACGTGGCCGCCAGGGCATCGAACAAGGTCATTCCGGGCGTGGATGCGTTCCGCCTGTACGACACCTATGGTTTTCCGCTGGACCTCACCGCCGACATCGCGCGCGAGCGTGACATGACCGTGGACACGGCCGGCTTCGATGCGGCGATGGAGCAGCAGCGTGAAACCGCGCGTGCGGCCGGCAAGTTCGGTGGTGGCGTGACGCTGCCGGCCGACCTGGTCGCCACCCTCGCGCCGACCACGTTCCTGGGCTACGACAGCCTGCAGGCGGATGGCCTGCGCGTGGTCGCGCTGCTGAAGGACGGCCGTCCCGTACCGTCCGTGCAGGCGGGCGATGCGGTGATCGTGCTGGCTGACCGCACGCCGTTCTATGCCGAATCCGGTGGCCAGGTGGGCGACACCGGCGTGCTGAACGGCGACGGTGTGCGCGTGGACGTGGAGGAAACCCGGAAGTTCGCCGGCCAGTTCCACGGCCACGTCGGCACGCTGGCCGAAGGCACCCTGTCCGTGGGCGATGTGCTGTCCGGGCAGGTGGATGCGGCGCGTCGCGGCGCCACCATCCTCAACCATTCCGCTACCCATCTGCTGCACGCCGCCCTGCGCGAAGTGCTCGGCACCCACGTGCAGCAGAAGGGTTCGCTGGTGGCGCCGGATCGCCTGCGCTTCGATTTCTCGCATTTCCAGCCGATCACGGCCGACGAACTGGCGGTCGTCGAGCGCAAGGTGAACGAGCAGGTGCGCGCCAACCATGCCGCTGAAGTGCACAACATGGGCATGCAGGAGGCGCTGGACTTCGGCGCGATGGCGCTGTTCGGAGAGAAGTACGGCGAGCAGGTGCGCGTGCTGAAGATGGGCGACTACTCCACCGAGTTGTGTGGTGGTACGCATGTGACCCGTACCGGCGATATCGGCCTGTTCAAGATCACGTCCGAAGGTGGCGTTTCGGCCGGCGTGCGTCGCATCGAGGCCGTTACCGGCCAGGGTGCGCTGGATCACATCGATGCCGAGGAAGCGCGGCTGGTTGAAGCGGCAAGCCTGCTGGGTGGCAGTGCGGCCGATGTGGTCGACAGGATCCGCGCACAGACCGCGCGTCAGAAGCAGCTCGAACGTGAGCTCGAATCGTTGAAGGCCAAGCTTGCCGCAGGCGCCACCGCCGATCTTTCACAGCAGGCAATCGACGTTTCCGGCGTCAAGGTACTGGTCGCGCGCCTGGAAGGATTTGACGCAAAAGCCCTGCGCGAGGCGGTGGACCGCCTCAAGCAGCAGCTCGGCGATGCGGTGATCCTGCTGGCCGGTGCCCAGGATGGGAAGGTCGCCCTGGTGTCGGGCGTGAATGGCAGCGCAATGGGCCGGGTCAAGGCAGGGGAACTGCTGGCCCATGTCGCAGGTCAGATCGGGGGCAAGGGCGGCGGTCGCCCGGACCTGGCCCAGGGTGGTGGCGAGGACGGGCCCGCCCTTGCATCCGCGCTGTCGGCCGTGGTGGACTGGGTCGGCGCCCGCCTTTGATGAATCGCCTGCTCCCGCGCCTTGTAGGCGTGGGAGCGCTGACGGTACCATTGGCAATCTTTTTCCCTTTGTCGTGGGGCGGGCCTTGACGGTCCGCCAGGCCGTTGGGGAATACCCTTCCACACGGTTCCATGGAGAAATACAACAATGTTGATCTTGACTCGCCGGGTAGGCGAAACCTTGATGATCGGTGATTCGGTCAGCGTGACCGTCCTGGGCGTCAAGGGCAACCAGGTCCGTATCGGCATCACCGCGCCGAAGGATGTGGCTGTCCATCGCGAAGAAATCTACCAGCGTATCCAGCGCGGCGACGAAGCCGGCAACGCAGGCGAAGAATCTGCAGAATAAGGCTTTACCTTCCTGCGTGAAAAAAGCTATTATTCGCGCCCACGCTGAGGAGTCTTCCTCCACCAGCTGGAACAAAACCCCGGAGTGGTGCCCGAGCGGCTGAAGGGGCTCCCCTGCTAAGGGAGTATAGGGTCAAAAGCTCTATCGAGGGTTCGAATCCCTCCCACTCCGCCATATTTTCAAAAAAGCCCCTAGAAATAGGGGCTTTTTTGTTGCCCAAGTCTTAGCTACCCGCCCACGTACCCATCCATCTACAGGCGCCGATTCTGGCTGATTTGGCCTCGAATCCAGCCCTGCACCTCCGATTGTATCCACAGAGCGCGTCGGCCGATGCGGATGGACTTCGGGAATCGGCCGGCTTTGATCTCGCCGTAGATGAAGGTCGTGCCCATCCCGGTGATGTGGCGTACCCGTTCAAGGGATAGCAATTCTTCGAGATTTTCAGCGGCTCCCATGGGGCCTCCCTTGCGTGCCCCCGGTCTCAGCCAGGCGCAGAGGCATTTGCAGGACGTTGCAGGTATCCATAACAACATTTTTCTTTCGCGGTGCGCGCGCTGGGCGGTTCAGTTTTCGCCACTCCGCCATCGCTGCATTTGGGTCCGCCTTCTTGATGGTCGATTTGCAGCGGCATTCGATGAAATGACCGCCGCCGGCGGCCGCGCTTCTCTGGTCATGAATGTGGCGCGCGCTGTGCCCAGCGGAGCAGGCGGGCAGGCCCTCGGGGTGGCTGATCTGGCGCTGTGTCATTGGACAACTCGGGTAGAAGTGGATAGGGCGGCGGGATTAGGATTGAAGAGATGAATCTGTACGAGAATTCCACGCATGCCGAGCTTCACCTCGCCGCCGTCGCGGCGGCCGGCACGTTGCGGATGAGCGCGGATGTGCAGCAGCGCCTGGCCGAGGGAAGGGGCGTAACGCATGCGCAGCGCCAGTTGGTTCGGCCGCCGGGGGCTTACGGCACGGACCGGAGCCTGGCCGATCTGCTGGAGGCGCTGGCCAAACAGGTGCACCACGGCCTGCACATAGAGGGCGATGCCCAGCAGCTGCTGCAGGACCCTGGCGCCACCCTCTTGGGGGTGTTCGGCCCGAAGCTGGCCGAGGCACAGCGCAATGCCCGGCATCACGTCGTGCTGGAAGCGGCCAACGTGACGTTGCGCACGCATGCTGCCGAATGGCTGAAATCTGGCGAGCCAGGACAGAGCCGCTACGACCGCGCGGTGGCGAGCAACCGTGGCTTGGCCGACATCCTGGCTGAGCTGGAGAAGTCGCGGCACTAGGGGGATCATGCGACTTCTCCCATGGGAAGGCCGGGCTGAGCCGCATTGATCCTTGCTTCCGCGATGGCCGCATAGGCTGGATCTATCTCGATACCGATGAACTGCAACCCTTCGAGCACGGCAGCCTTGCCCGTACTTCCGCTCCCCATGAAGGGGTCGAGCACGAGGCCGCCGGCCGGCGTCACCAGCCTGCAGAGGTAGCGCATCAGGTTGGTCGGCTTCACCGTTGGGTGGTTGTTGGCCCGCGGAGCGACTTGGTATCCCTCATCGCGACGGGTAATGTGCTGCCCGCTGGTGTTGGACACCATGCCGCCCGACTCTCGCTCGAAGTCACCAAGGCCAGCCTCCCGGTCAGCCTTACTGGCCTTGGCGCAGTAGAAGAATCGTGCAGCGCTCTTGTCACTGTCGATTCGCGGCTCAGGCTGCCTGGTGCCGTGGCGCAGTGCGCCATAGACGGCGTTGCCCTGTGGACTCCCGTCGTTCTTTGCCCGTCCCTGCTGGCCTTGTGCGTCTGGAAATGCTTCGCGTACTTCCGCGCTCCCGTCATGGATCAGGTTCGCGGGCCAGCGGCCCAGTGCTTCGGCGGGACGCTGCTGCTGGTAGCGCTCGGGGGAAGTGCGGCTTTCGATCTTGCCGTCGGCCTCAGCCTCCGCTGCGCTGCGGGTACTGAGATGCGCCGTCGAGCCCCGGCGCCGCTCGATGGTCGGATTGACCTCGCCGTTGGCGCTGACGCGGCAAGGATCGATGTTCAAGGCACCTGTGCCGTACTCGGCATGGTTCGCGGCCACCGTCCCGGCGAGCGGCTTGCGCGCGACCGTGATGGGCTCCAGAGAGGGCTTAAGGGCAGTACCGCCCCAGGGGCCGTTGTGGGACTTCGGGAAGCCGGAGCCGTAGACCCACGCGATCATGTCGCGGACCTCGAAGCCTGCATCCTCGATGCGTACAGCCATGCGGTGCTGGGTGCGAGTGCCGGCGAAGGCGAGGAGGTGCCCGCCGGGCTTGAGCACGCGCAGGCACTCCGCCCAGACCTCAGTGGCCGGAACGTCGTAATCCCATTTCTTGCCCATGAAGGACAGGCCATAGGGCGGGTCGGTCACGATTGCATCAACAGATGCATCGGCCATGCCGCGCATCACTTCCAGGCAGTCACCGACGTGGATCATTGGCGTGTTCCGATATTGTTGAAGAAGCGCCGCACGAAGTAGCCGCGCAGGATCGAGATCACCGTGTAGACCACGGTGATGCCGAAGGCCTTGCCAGCCCCGACGGTGTAGCCGAACGCAGCCAGGACGAAAGGCGTGGCGGCCCAGGAGATGCCGAAGCCGATGGCGGTGCTGACATTGGCTTCGATGAGCGACTGGAGGCGTGTCTGGCTCATGCGGCTACCGCCAATGGCACGTGTGCCGGGTCTAGATTCGCTTCGGCGAGTGCGCGTAGCGGCGGCGGGCTGACGCTGTTGCCAACCATGCGCACTGCGGCGCTGGTGCTGAGCGGCGTCCCGTTGGCGGTGCGGTCGATGATGTAACCCGGCGGGAATCCCTGCGCGCGATACAGCTCGTGCGGCTTGAGCATGCGCAGGCCGATATCGACGATGACGTAAGGCGTGCCCTTGATGGTCACTGTCACCAGAGCCATGCGGTCCCTCGTCGTGACGGTGTCCAGCGGCTCCGACAGCGTCGGGACGTTTGCTCCGGTTCCGTAGTACTTCACCAGGAAGGCCGCGACGCGCAGAGCACCAGCCTCCTGCTCGGGACTGAGCGTGCACTCCACTGCACCGAACCTCGTGGCCCCGGCTAGGACCGTCGGCAGCGGCTGCCGCAGGTCGTTGCCCACGACGTTTTGCGCCATGGCCGTGAGGTGTGCGGAGACCAGCCGCTGTTGGCTACCGCTGGCAGTGATGGTGCTGACCGGGTCGCGGAGGTCGTTGCCGTCACCCTGATAGAACCCACCATTGGCCTGTTCGAGGAAGGCGGTTGCTACGGCATGACCACCGCTCCCGCTGGCGGTAACCGTGCCGATCGGATCACTGGGGCTCTTGCTACCGGCACCCCAGCGCTGGACCCCGCCTGGCTGGCCCTCACCGTGCGCAGCCTGCACCATGAATGCCGAGGCCACTCCGAGCGCGTGAGCTGCGCCGGCAGGACGAGCGGCGCCAGCGCCCGATGTAATGGTGGGCACCGGATCCGTTGCAGGCGAGCCGATGCTGTCGCCCCGGAACTTGACCAGGTGGGGCGCGACCAGCGCGGTATCGGCCTTGGTGGTCATGGTGTAGAGAGGCTCACCACCCGAGCGCGGCTCCGACTGACCGGCACGGCCACCTACGCCGGCGAGGATTGGTGCAACCACGGAGAAGTGGCCGCCCTTCACCCCTGCGCAGACCGTGCGCAGCGGCTCGTCTGCGGCCATCGTGCGCTGGTTGCTGGCGTTGGCATGCTCGGCGATGAAAGGGGCCAGTTCCGGCGCTGCCAGCATCAGCTCGCCACGGTTAGCGGCGGTGATCGTGCGCATCGGCTCGCGGACGTCGTGTACACGATCACCGCCTTGGTGTGTAACCGGCACGATGAAGGGATTTGCCGAGTCGATGACGTGGCGCATGACGCCCTTTGCGATGCGGCGCATCGTGGCATCGGCGAGCGGCCTTTTACGGGTGAAGATCGACGGACAGGGGATGCTGAAGTCCAGACAATCGGCGGCACTGACGGGAGTCTTCAAGCCCGGCGCGTTGCCATGGTTTGGTGTGGGCCAGACGACCGGCTCGCCGTCCCTACGCCAAACTCCGAACAGCCGTTCGCGACTCGTGCCGGCGCCGTAGTCCGACGCCCTCAGCTTTCGCACTCCGCCCACGTACCCGTGCGACTCAACGACGGTCACGAATCGGCGCCAAGTACGCCCGGCGTGGCGTTTATCGGGGATCAGCTGCTGCTGCTCGACCGGCACCCGCTCGCCTTTTTCGGCGACCGTGCCATCCATCTTGAGGGCGCGGCCGCTGGCCCTGTCGCGCTTCGCAACGAGCGGGCCCCATGTCCGGATCTGCCAGACGTTCTCCATGCTCACGATGCGCGGCGCGAGCCCTACCTTTGCTAACTGGCCTATCCATTTCGGGATCACCCAGGAAAGCGCCCGGATCTTCCCGTTACGCGGCTGGCCTCCTTTTGCCTGGGAAAAATGGGTGCAATCGGGCGAAGCATGGAACCATCCGACGTGGCGGCCTGCAACGTCAACGCGCGGATCGGCATGCCAGATGTCCTCGCGGTGATGCTCGGTCAACGGGTGGTTTGCGGCGTGCATGCCGATAGCCAGCTCGTCGTGGTTGTAGGCCAGCGCGGGGTCTACGCCGAGGGCTTGCTTCAGGGCCTCACTCGCGCCGCCGCCGCCGGCGAACAGGTCCACCACGATCTCCCCAGGACGGAGGCGTGACTTCTGCGGAAGCGGGAAATTGAAAGAGCGAGAGCCGTCAGCCATTGTCCGCACCCACGTCTTCCGTTGTGACGACGTGCGCGATGGCATTCACAACCTGCCAGAATGCTGGTGGCTCAACGCTATCAGCCCAGGCAGCGACAGCTCGCTCCAGCTCGCTCAGCTGCTCTTTGGTCACGGTGGCCAGGTAATCTTCCGAGGCTTCTCCGGAGCAGTCATAGGCCGCCTCCTGCATAGCCTCAACGATGCCGCTTGCATCGATCAGGCTCGCCGTCGTTACACGAAGAACTTCGCCAACATAGATCGTATGGCCGGCCTCCAGTGTGCCTCCGTGGTACTTGATCGCCGCTGCGATGGCTTCTTCCGCGCTGTTGCACTGATCGTGGAATTGCTCCTCATCAGTGCTCCAGCTGTACTGCTTTTCTTCGAGTTGAGTCATTGCTGTCGCTCCATGGGATGCCACTGAATGGAATGAGTGCGCCGCTCGGCCCAATGTCTGAAGCGGCGGGGTAGGGCTGCGGAACGCAGCCACGGGAAACGTGCGTGGACGCGGCTCATCAGGCGATGGCAGCTCGCGTGCCGAAGGTGGCCGCCGAAGCTGGCAAGGCGGGCGGCGATGACCCGGAAGTCCGCCGGCGTGCCGCGCAACTGGTGGCCGTGGACGTGCTGTCCTTCCCACTCGGCCAACGCCTGATGCAGGTGACTGACAGCGCGGCGCCGCGCCAGCGTGTGCGTGGGGTGGATGACATAGCCGAGGAAGTCCAGGCCATCGGTCAGGCGACGCAGCCGCTGGTCATCCTTCAGCCGCAGGCCCAGCCGGTTGGCCAGGAACTGCTCGATCTGCCCGCGCCACTGCTCCAGCTGCTCGCGGTCGTGGTGGAACAGCACGAAGTCGTCGACGTAGCGCAGGTAGCGCTTCGCTTTCAGGTCGTGCTTCACGAACTGGTCCAGCGCGTCCAGGTACACGTTGGCGAAGAACTGGCTGGACAGATTGCCGATCGGCAGGCCGCGCCCAGCTGGCGCGTTGCGCAGCTGTTTGTGCGCCGGCACCTGTGCTCGCTCGCTGGCCGTAGCGCGGTACTGGACGCCAGCATGCAGCGGCGAGCGGCGCAGCAAGGCATGGGTGGCCCTCAGCACGACATCGGGTGCACGGCGCGCCTGGAGGCGCTTGCGCAGCATCTTCCACAGGGTGGGGCGGTGGATGCTGTTGAAGAAATTGGCCACGTCCAGCTGCAGATACCATCCGCCGCCCTGGCCGCTATGGACCTGCCTCACGAACTGCTGGGCGCGGCGCACCGCCGCGTGGCTGCCGCGGCCCTTACGGTTGGCGTAGCTGTCATGGATGAATGTCGGCTCCCACAGCGATTCCAGTTGCGGCACGAGCCAGTGGTGCACCACCCGGTCGGCGAAGTCCGGCGCATGGATCTCGCGCGCCTTGGGCCGGGTGGCGATGAAGCACGTGGACGGCCGCGGCTGCCACCGACCGGAGCGCAGCTCGCGCTGCAGCTGCAGCAGGCCGTCGGCCCAACGGTGGTCGAACCGCAGCTGGTTGAAGCTTGGAACCTTCTGGCGACGCGCGCGCCGCCATGCCTGATACAGCTCCTGCAGGCCTACCTCTCCCTGAAACTCACCGGCACGACGCACGGCCAACGCGAACCCGTTGTAGTAGCGGAGGTCGTTGAGGACGTGGCCGCTGCCGAAAAGGACGCCCCACGCGGACGCCGGAGACCAGGCGGCCGGGGTCTTGGTCCAGTACCAGTCGTTCTGGATGTCGCGGAAGAAGTCCGTGTTGATCGCCGGCGAGTAGCGGCTGCGGTCGATCAGCAGCTGCAGCTCTTCGATGGTGGGCAGGTCCCAGTCGGTGTGGCCGAGCAGGTCCAGCGCCTTCGCTGCGGCCTCGCAGTCGGCGTGCGGAACGTCGGTGTCCACGATGCTGGTGGCGGTGAAGGTCAGGCCGAAATCGGGCAGGAACACCGCGACGTGGTCGGTGGCGTCGTCCGGCAGCTCGGAGCGGTCGGCGGCGATCTTCTTGAACGTGATGGGCTTCATGCGTTGCGTCCTCGGGATGGTTTGGGCAGTGGTCAGTCAGCGGAACTGACGTGGAAGGCGGAAGCCAGGACATCGAAGAGCCGGCCCAGCTCACCGATCTGCAGCGCAAAGCGCGCATCCAGTTCGGCGCGGCGCCCGTCCACATCGGTGCCATCCAGCTTGTCGAGCGCACCGTCGAGGAAGCGGAGCTTCCGCACGACCAAGTCATCGCTCAGTACCAGCGACAGGTTGTCTTCCAGCACCAGCTGGAGACGGGTCACCTGCTTGCCGGCGTCCAGGTGCTTGTCGATCTCATCGCAGCGCAGCTCCTGGTGCTGGCAGCGCACCAGCGCACCGCCGGTCATGGGGTCTTCCAACTGGCATTCCTCGCCCAGCGCCAAGCCGCTCGGCAGCGGCTCTCCGGCTATCCAGCCCGTCAGGACGGAGCGCGGTGCGACCTCGGCATTCAGCGGCAGCGCTGGGAAGCTGCCCAGCAGGCCACGGATGTCGGAGATGACGTTCTCCGCTTCCTTACGGCTACTGGTGTCCACAAAGGCAACGCCACGAGCCATGTCCAGGAATATGTCGTGTCGGGACGACTTCACGAATGCCTTGGGCAGCATCTCGTGCAGCAGGTCGTCCTTGATGCGCTTGCGTTCACGGCCGCCCGGGCGCCGGCCTTCGTTGGCCTCGATGGAGGCCAGCTTCTGTTCCAGGGCCTCGGCCACCGCGGCAGCAGGCAGGATCTTGTATTGGCCGCCGACGGTCAGCCACAGCCAGTCGCCAATGGCGTGGTGCAGCTGCTCGGTCTCGTCCCGACCGAAGGGCGAGATGAAGCCGCGCGAGGACAATTCCAGCGCGCCGACGGGCTGCAGTGCGGCATGCGGCAGCAGTTGGGCGACTTCCGAGAAGTCGATGCTGGTCGGAAAGCGGAACATGACAAGGTTGCGGAAGAACATCGGGAGTCCTTTCTTAGGGAGGGTCAGGCCGCAGTGCGGTCTACAGGGCGATGGCGCGAGTAGCCCACCGGTTCGATAGGGATGCCGTTCCAATGCAGTTCGGCGTCCTTCATGGGCTCGGGGCGGCAATCGCGCCACAGCTCCTTCGAGCCAGCTTTTCGGCGCTCCCGCCACTCGGCTTTTGCCTGCTCGCGCACCGGGCGTTGCATGCGGGTCAAAATGCGGCGGCAGCAATGCCGGTGGTCTGCGGCGTCCAGCACGATGCGATCGGGCAGCCTCCGCTTTACGGCGACGAAGCCCTCGATAAACGTCCGCACCTGGCCGCGCACGATCTCGACCTTCGGCGTATCGCCGTCAGGGGTGTTTGGAAACTCAGGTGTGGATGCGAAATCGACAACGACGGAAGCGCTCATGGCGTGCTCGCGATCAGTGGCGGAATAGGTGCCGGCATGTAGGACCCGGCCGGCGCGGGACCCAGCGCAGGGGGCGCTGGACAGGGGGATTCAGTGGATGTCGTCGGTGAGGCGGCAGCGCCTACGTTGGGCTTCGCGCCTGCGGGCCTCGGCGTTGCGCCGCATCTCGTCACGGAAGGCCGGCCAGCTACTGCGGGTTTCGACCAAAGCGCGCCAGGCGAAGTACAGGAGGCCGACGAGGAACAGCAGGGTGAAGCTGTGGGCTCCGGTCCAGATGGCGCGCAGGAGCAACGCCAGCAGGAAGGACGCGACCAGGACGCAGTAGAAGGGCAGGGTGAGGTGGCGCATCACTGACGCTCCGTCGCGAGTCGAAGGACTTGCTGAGCGCGCCAGCGCAGCGCCTTGACCGGGTTGAGGCTGTCCTGCTCGGCGTCTTCGCCGGCGTGGCCCATGTAGGCATCGAAGGTTTCGACGATGGATGCCATCTCATGCGTCTGGATGAAGAACAGCGCCAGGCCACGGTGGTCGTTACCGCTTTTGTGCTGCGGGAAGAAGGCGATGCACTGTCCGTTGGCGTCGAGCACGTGTGTCCCGCCGCTCGGCCACTCGGTGTTGATACGCCACGGGGTCGGGGGCAGGGTTCTCTGGAGCATGGCTGTCGGGTGCTCAGTGGTCAGGTCGGCATTGCCGAGCTGGATTCCGGCATCGGCCGGGGAGGGCGGGGCGAGGGGCGGCAGGCCGCGCGTCATGTCGGCTTCGAGGTCGAGCGGTTTCATGCCACGTCACCCCCGTTGAGTTCGTCCTGCATTTGGCGGCGCAGTCGCTGTGCAGCCGCCACGACGGCATTGCCGCGTTCGCCGCGGCGCTGGGCGTCGCGAAGCTGGTCGATCAGCGGCTGGGGGTCCATGCCGGCTGCGCGCACGTTGTCGCGCACGGTGCGGAAGTTGCGGAGGTCGAACAGCTGGGCGCTCATGCCGGCATCGCCTTTGACAGGGCGGAGGTGTATTCGGCGCTGGTGGCCTTGGCCATGCGCAGCTGCTGGGCCGCGCGCTGCAGGTCGATGGCGAGTCGGTCGGCTTCTTCGCTGCTGAGGAAGGTGACTGCGTCGCTGATCTGCATGCGGACGCGGTCTGCCATGGTCTGCGCATCGGCGGCGATGGGGCCTTGGATACGGAGGTTGAGGTTTGCCATGAAGCCTCCCGAAGGGCTGCTGCTGTCAGGGGTGGCCGGCTGGCGCCGGCCAGGTCAAAAAGGCCAATTACTGACCGGCACGACGCACGGCCAACGCGAACCCGTCGTAGTCGCGGTGGCTGCTGAAGACGCCGCCGTAGGAGAAATAGACGAGCCACGCGGACGCCGGAGACCAGGCGCACAGGTCTGCAGTCCAGAACCAGGCGGACGGGAAGTCGGGGAAGGCATCGGTGTCGATGGCCGGGCTGTAGCGGCTCAGATCGACGATGGACAGCAGCTGCTGCCGGCTGGGGATGGCCCAGTCGGACTGGCCGCCGATGCGGCAGGCGGCTGCAGAGTCGAGCGCGCCCTGGTGGGTGAAGGGTTCTTCGGACAGCGGCTTGGCGGTCCACTCCAGCCCGGTGGTGGAGTCGATGACGGTGAGCCGGTTGCCGGCATCGTCGGTGGTGAAGGTGAAGCGGGGTGCCTGCTGGCTCACTGAGGTCTCCTGCGCCCGACCTCCGGTGCGGAGGGTTCGTGGGCGACAGGGACAGACTACGGAAAACCGTATCCCGTTGTCAACGGGATTCCGTAACGTAATTGTGAGAATGTCTGAACGGGTTAAGCTGGATCGGCCAGCATAGACGTAGGGATGCCCTAAATGGATTCTTGGCTAGGTGGTGCCAGCGCGTTCGTTGCCCTGGCTACGTTCTTTTTCCTGGTGGTGCTGACGATCCTATGGATCCTCGTGCCGTTTGCGATCTTCGGCACAAAAGCCCTCTTACGTCAGATTCTTGCGGAACTCAGGCGCGCGAACGATATTTCGGCTCGGGCACCCGTCGCGCCAGGAACATCGTATGAACAGCGAACGCCAACACAGTACGTCAATGAAAGCGATCAAGGAGAATCAACGCTCGACACCATTCGAAACGCTGTGCGCCAAGCGCGCAATGGAGATGCACCGCGATGACGACGGAGTAGTCATGGAAGGAATTATAGGGCTGCGCGGCCAGGCGCAGACCCTCAAAGGTGCCGCAGCGGTTCAGAATTTCCTGAGCCCTGCGTGTATGAGCGCCTTCCCCAGGATGCTTATGTCGCCTGGGTCGGGCCGGTAAGCTGGGAACTCTGTGTTGACGCTTACGACCCATAGCCCGTCGCCGCGCTTCTGCAGCATCTTGATCTGCGTCTCTCCGCCGATATTGATCAGGTAGTAGTCGTCGCCGTCGAAATAGTCGACGATGGTGTCGATCCAGACGATGTCGCCGTCTTCCAGCTTGGGCCTCATGGACGGCCCACGGCCTGTGATTATCTGGATGCGGCCAGGCTTGGGCAGGAACCCGATCTTGCGGCGGACCTCCCACTCGGCAACCTCAATGGTCTTGATGACCTCCGGGTAGTCCTGGTTGACGATTCCTATCCCCATCCCTGCGCCCCCTTCGAACAAGTCGAAGCGAACATAGCCGGCGGGTGTCGCATCCTGCGCGACAGACAAAAATCCCCCTGTTTCCTCCGACTTGGCACCACGACCTGTTTCCAGCCATTCGGAACGTACCTGTAGCCGCGAGGCAATGCGGTGTAAAGCAGTGGTCGACTTGGAGAGTCCTAGTTCCAAGTCGGATAGCGTCGAGGGAGCGATCCCAGCCGAGCGCGCAAGATCGGCCCGGCTGACCTTTTGCGCCTCGCGTTCGGTTCTTATACGACTGCCTATCGTGTCCATGTTCACATTTGAACGGAAATCCGTAACGGAATGCCGTTGACTTGGATATACGGAATGCCGTAGATTCGCTTCCATGGACAAATCCTGGGCAGAAGTAATTTCAGACCTACAGATGAAAGGCATGACCTATGCCTTGATCGGAGAGGCCATTGGGTGCGCTGCCTCCACCGTGGGTGACTTGGCTAGCGGAAGGTCGCAATCGCCTCGGGCTGCTGCTGCTTTCGCGCTTCTCAGACTGCATGCCGAGAGAGTTCAAAGGCAAAAGCCCGTAAATGCGACGCCAGCTAGCGAGATCCGCGCTCTGGTCGACAGCCGGATGAACAAACGCGCGCTGCGCGCCAAGTTCGGCTTCACGAGCGACGCGCACCTGGCGAAGGTGCTGGGCTTGCCGGTGGAGCAGGTTGAGGGGTGGGGCGAGACGGACACGATTCCGGCGCTTCCGCAGGTGATGAAGCTGCTGGGCCATGAGCCGCAGCCGGTGCCGGCCAATGACCGGCCCGAGGATCCGGACGACAACCGGATCGTGCCGCTGGAGGTGGCGTGATGGCTCAGGCCCGCTCGAGCCGCTCGCCGGTGGCGACGACCTCAAACCCGTCCCCATCCACGTTGACGGCACTTCCGTCGCCCAGGGTGTACCGCGGGAGGCCCTCAATCGAGCCCCTCCCACTGAAGGTCGATGTGTCGATGCGGCTTTTGACCTTGAGAACCCAAACCCTGCGTCCGTCTTGGCCGTGCGTTTCGATCTGTTCCGTATCCATGGAGAGCACCAGTGTCTGAGCTGACCCCCGAGCAGGTGCGGGAGCATCACCTGTCGCGCATCCGCGAGTACGCGGCAGAGCACGACCTCGCCGGCGAGCATATCGCATTGATCTTCGAGGCCGGAATGGCGGCCGCCAGCCAGCTTCGACCGGACCTGGTCAAGAGCGAGGCTTCCTGACGTGCGCGCGCTGCGGCAACGGCTGGCGATCCACCGTCGCCAGCGCGCATTCCAGCAGTGGCCGAGCCTTGCCGAGTGCCTGGCAAGAGGTGTGATCGTCAGTGCTGTGGAGACCCGGCGCTGGTCGGCGGATTGCGTTCCAACTCGTCTGCGAGAAACAGCATTCGTTGTCCCAACTCGCGAAGTTGGACAGTTGACAGCAAGAAATTGGGGCTCTTGTGAGCTTGCTCTGCCGATTCCATCGGGCTCACCAGGTACTCCAGCGTGAAGAACGCCGCCCCATACGCCGTGATGGTGCTGCTGGTCCATCCAACTACCGGAGCCAGAGCGGTCCCTTGTTCGCTGCTCATGTCGCCCTCCTTGCGGGCTGTTCGTGTGGTAGCGCCAGCGTAGCGCAAGGAGGGCGGCGCCCGTCGTCCCTGAGTAATTCATCTCCATGGCACTGATGGTGCCGCGCAACAGAGTCCCAGTCATGAAGCCCACGCCCCATTTCCTGCCGAAGCGCCAGAACGTGATCTACGGGTTTACCGAGCAGATGCTACGCGAGACCGGCACAAACCGGCGTTCCTTTGCGATGAGCGTTGCGGACCTGTACCTGCAACTGGCGGCTGAAGACGACCGCGAAGTGCCGTTCCGCATCACCCTCGGCGGTGACGGCGACGCGGACAAGAAGCACAACGGCCAGATCCTCGGTCGCTTCCTGGACGGGGTGGTCAAGACCTTGCCGGCGAACCTGGAAGACGCGTGGGTGATGAGCCTTCCTGAGCCGTATCGGAGCAACTGCGAGCGTGAGCTGTGCCGCCGTCGCGGCGTGCTGCCGCTGCGGTTGGACGCGATCGAGCAGTCGGAGCCCGCTGTGGGCCTGGGTCAGCTGATGGGTGACTTCGGAGATCTGGTAGTGGCCGTCTCGCCCGCAGTGGCCGATGGCGTCATTGATGAAAAGGATCTTCCGTATGCAGCAGAGATCGTGAACCGGTCCGACGACCTGATCATTGGTGTTGCAACCTTCCGGAAGCAGGTGCAAGGCCTGCGGCACAGGAGAGTGCCAGCATGAACCATCCAGCCCGTTCCACGGATCTTGGCACGAGCCACGAAGCAGCGCGGCATGTGGTGGCCAGCGGCCTGCAGGCGCACCAGCAGTCTCGCGCAGCGCTAGCCGTGCTGCAGAACCCAGGCCTCACCAGCAACGAGCTGGCGCGGCAGACCGGTTTGGACCGTTACATGCTCGGGCGCCGACTGCCAGAGCTATTGGAAGACGGGCGCGTGTGGCGTGGCCCGAAAAAGCCGTGTGAGGTCAGCGGCCGCAGCGCATGCACCTGGTGGCCGGTGGCTCCCGGGCAGAACTACACCTTGGCGGTTTGAACATGTCCCACCCATCTACCACAGCGTCTCCTTTTGGCGGTGACCTGTGAGCGCCCGCGTCACTGGCATGGTCTTCGACAGATATCCGGGCAGCGGCGGTGAGCTGCTGCTGGCCCTGGCGTTGGCAGATCACTCTCACGACGACGGTACGCGCATCTTTCCGTCCATCGCCTACCTGGCGAAGAAGACGCGGCAATCAGAGCGATCGGTCCAGTATCAGCTGCGCCGGATGGAAACCACCGGTTGGCTGCTGCTGGTGAACTCTGGATTGGGCGGCCGTAGGCGCGGAAGCAACGACGCTGGCGTGACGCGCGAATACCGGATCAACCCGGGCTGGTTAAAGGGTGAAAAATTTTCACCCTTTGAAAAAGAGGCCGTGGAACATTCTCCAGATTCAGGTTCCGACGGTGGCGATCCTAATAACGGTGCAGATTCTGCACCCTTAAATGGCGATGAAAAGGGTGCAAAAAGGGCAGTTAAAGGGTGCAAAACAGCGCGTTTAAGGGTGCAAAAAGACGCGTTTAAGGGTGCAAGAGCTATTGCACCCGAACCAAAAGCAACCAAAAGCAACCAAGAGCAACCCTCACAGCGCGAGTGTGAGCGCGAGGCCGATCCGGACGCGCTGACTGCCGAGCAGGTGGACGTCGAGCTGTCCGGCTTCGGGTCGATCCCCGTCGGCGTAGATCGCGAACTGCTCGCCCGGTTCCGCCGTCACCGCCAGGCGTGCCGCCGCCCACTGTCAGTCCAGGGCTGGATGCAGGTTCGAGCCGCGCTCGCCGAACTGCTGGCCAACGGTCACGACCCGAACGAATCCCTCAAGCAGACCATGGCCGCAGGCCTGTCGCTGCCCGTGATCCCCGTCTCCACGACTACCGCAGGAGCCACCGATGCAATCCCTCAACACGGTTCTGCCGACCACGTCGAAGCGCTCCACCAGCAGTTCGAGCGACACCGCCGAGGCAGCGGCCACGCTGGCAGTGCTTGCGGCGGACCAGCCGAGTACGTCGATGCAGATTTCCGCGTCGTCGGATGAACCGGTGAGCGAGCACGCGATGGACGCGCTGTGGACGATCTGGAAGCGGATGGCGGCGATGTTCCCCGGCAAGTGGACGAAGGACAACGGCGCGGCGCCTGTGAAGGCCGACGGAGCGCTGACCGTCGCCGGTGATACCTGGCTGCAGGTGATCCGAGGGCTGAAGCCGAGCCAGCTCGCCAAGGGCCTGGCCAGCTGCCTGACCGAGGGCAGGGAATGGCCGCCTAACGGCCCCCGCTTCCTGGCGATGTGCCATGGCTTGCCGTCGCTGAGTAGGGTGGAGCAGGAGATGGCACCGAGCCGGGGGCGGTCGGGCTTCGCAGTGCTGGTGCGCTCGATGCTGGACCTGCACGTGTTCAACACCGCTGACGGCGTTCAGCAGGGTCGGATGGTTCGGGATGCCTACGAACGCGCGCTGCAGCACGTCCTCAACGGTAATCCGTTGCCGAGCGCTGCACCTGCTCTGCCTCAGCCGGCACCGAAGCCTCCGAAGGTGCGGGACCGATCTGCTGCCGCTACGGCGATGGCGCGCGCTGCGGCTGAACTGGGGTTCGAGCCATGACCAAGGCCGACACCATCCGGACCCTGTGGAACGAGCGCTGCAGCGTGGCCGAGATTGCCTCTGCTGTCGGCTGGCTGCCCTGCAATGTCCGCTTTTTCATCCGCGCGTGGATCGGGGAGGAAGCCAATGCTCACCGATAGGGAGCTGGCGGCCGCCCAGGAGGCGGGCAGGCACATGCGGGACGCCCACAAGGACCGCGCACCGCCGCTCTACGCGATGGGTGAGGACGGTTTCAGGCTCCGCCGGCGGTGGGAGGCGGGCTGGGACCGGCGGGACGAAGAGATCAGGGCTGCGCGCCGAGCGAAGCAGGACACCAGCCAGCGACCGCTGGCCAACCGAACGAAGGGAAAGAAACGATGAAACCACTGGTGATTTACCACGCCAACTGCGCCGACGGCTTCACCGCAGCGTGGGCTGTGCGCCAGGCGATGGATGCCGACTTCCATCCTGGCGTGTACGGCAAGGCGCCGCCGGACGTCGCCGGCCGCGACGTAATCCTGGTGGATTTCAGCTATCCCATAGCCGTTCTGGTCGAGATGGCTCAGTCGGCTCGTACGATCTTGGTACTGGACCACCACAAAACGGCGGAGGTCGACTTGCGCCCGGGCCTGCGCGAGGTCAGCGGGCAGCAAGCCTACGTCGTGCGGCTGACGACCAGCGTGGACGTCAGCACGACTTGGCAATCGCACTTGCAAGGGAACGGCCAGCGAGTGGTACGTGCACTGTTCGACATGGATCGCAGCGGAGCAGGCATCGCGTGGGACTTCTTCCACCCTGGCAAGGCACGGCCGGCGCTGATCGACCATGTAGAGGACCGCGACCTGTGGCGCTTTGCGCTGCAGCACACCCGCGAGATATGCGCCACGGTGCACAGCTACCGCTTCACGTTCGAAGCGTGGGACGCGTTGGCTGCCGAGACAACGTACTCCCTGTATCAGCAGGGACTTGTTTTGGAGCGGGCCAAGGCTAAGGAAGTGGCGGACCAGGTGGAGCTGTGCCGCCGAGAGATGGTGATCGGCCACTACACGGTGCCGGCGGCCAGCATGCCGCGCAGTTTGGCCAGCGATGCCGGGCACCTGATGGCGAAGGGCCATCCGTTTTCCGCCTGCTACTACGACAGTGCCGAGGGCCGGGTTTTCAGCCTCCGCTCGGCCAGCGGCGATATCGATGTCAGCGAAGTGGCGAAGCTTTACGGGGGCGGCGGCCACGCGCGCGCTGCAGGGTTCACCGTTCCACGCGACCACGAGCTGGCTCGCGCCTGATGTGGTCCAAGGCTCCACCACCGACGAAGGAGGAGGCGGCTCGAATCGAGTTGGCGAAGGTCGGCCCGTGCATGGCGTGCCTGGTCCACTACTCCAAAGGGTTGATGGCGCAGCGGCACGTGATCTACGGGTGCGAATACAACCACGCGAAGTCGGGAAACATCCGCCGCGGTCACGCCTTCGGGTACGCGCTCTGCCAGTGGCACCACCAGCGATACCGACGCGAGGGGATGACTCAGGCGCAGATGGTGCGGAGATGGGGCCCGCCATTGCACTGGTCAAAGCAGTTCCATGAGGCATTCGGCTCCGACGACGAGCTGATCGCCCAGCAGACGTACATCAACGAATTGAGGAAAGCAGCGTGAGAGATCAGGCGCAAGTCAAGCCCGACCATGTCAGGGCGCTATTCGAGTCCCGCCCGGGCGCGTCTCTCAGCAAGCCGCAGATTTATGAGGCGCTGATGCAGTCAGGTATCGACGCGGCACCGGGCAATCGTGAGCGCGTTGGGAGCGTGCTGCGCTTCCTGTTCAACGGGAGCTACCTGGAGAAGGTGGAGGAGGGCGGGGAGGTCTTCTACAGGCGGACCGGCCGTCAGAAGGGGCGTCAGAAGCTTCCGCCCGGCGAGGCTGATCGCCGGCGCCGCGAGCGAGACCGGGCCAAGAACCTGGCGCGCAGCAAAAAGGCTCCGCGAGAACGCAGGGTGGACGGCAACACCGTTGCCCGCCCGAAGCCGGTGAAAGTCGCGCAGATCAGCGGTCCCGCCGAGACGGTGGAACAGTTCCGCGCGCGTGGCGGCAAGGTCCAGCGGCTGCCGGCGCACTGGGAGCAGATGGAGCGGGCAGCATGAATGGGCACGACCTTAAGCCATGCCCATTCTGTGGGAGCGGGAACGTCCGCCTGGTTGAGTTCCTGGACGGCGAAGGTGACCGGGTGTTTGCAGTCGGTTGTGAGGGCTGTGGTTGTAACGGTACGCCGCATATTCCGTTGATGGATGACGCCCGCCCGGCCGCAATTGCGTCATGGCAACGACGTGCACTGAGCCCGGCCCCGGAAGGCCAAGTTCTGGTGCCAGTGGAGCTGCTGCGAGTAATTGCCGGGTGCGCTTACCCAGTATCGACCGATGTAGATCCGCGCGGGTACGCATGGTCGGAAGCGTATTTGGACCAGGCGTTGCCGATCATCAAGTTGGCGTTGAGCGCTCCTCGCCAGGAGTTGCCCTGATGGCCGGTGCAATCGTCACACCGCGGGAAGTGGCACCGGTGAAGCCGGGCACCGCCATGGAAGAGCAGCTGCAGCTGAAGGGCATTGGCCGGCTGCTGGCCGGTTTCGGATATCGCTACGGATCCGAGGTCCAGTTGCACGAGGTTCTGGCCACCGTCCTGGATAAGGCGGGCCATGCACATATGCGCGAGTACCGGCTGGATGCCAGCAACCGCGCCGACTTCTGGCTGGATGGCCTGGTGATTGAGGTGAAGGTGGCCGGATCGCTCGCCGATGCCCTGCGGCAGGTCGGGCGCTACATCAACCTGCCGCAAGTGCGCGGGGTGCTGCTGGTCACCACCGAACGCTGGGGCGAACGCCCGCTCGTGGCCCGGCCGGCATGGCAGGGCAAGCCCTTCAACATCGTTCGCCTGAAGAGGCAGGCACTGTGATGCAGTCGACCTATGGAACCCTCCTGTATAGCGCCGCCGGCAGCACCTGGCGGGTGATCTGCGAGCCGCAGGTGCGCGCGCGGATGAAGCGCGTGTTTCCCCGGGTGCGCCAGCATGCCGCAGAGCACATCGACCTGTCGGCCACGCCTGAGAACAGCCGGGAGCTGCAGTGGTTCACCCAGCGCTACCCACTGTCTATGGATGCGGACACCGAGCGCGCGCTGCAGCTGCTGGCGGCCGAGCATGTGGACATGGAGCGCAGCCTGGGCGAACTGCTGGCCGGACGCGTGCATATCCCTGAGTTCAGCCTGGCCAAGCCGCCGCGCGATTACCAGCGCGTGGCGGGGGCGCAGCTGTCCATCCGTGGCGGCCTGCTGCTGGCCGACGACCTGGGCCTTGGCAAGACGGTCACCGGCATCTGCCCCATGGCCGCGCCGGGCAACCTGCCGGCGGTGGTGGTGTATCCGGCGGCGCTGCCGAACCACTGGCCGGAAAAGCTTGCCGAGTTCGCGCCGCAGCTGCGCGTGCACCACATCAGGAAGGGTGCGCCATATCCGCTCGTGCGGCAGCCGAAGCAGCGGCTCAAGGATCTGTGGGACACGCTTCCGGACGTGATCCTGGTCAGCTACCACAAGCTCCGGGGCTGGGCTGAGACGCTCGGGGAGATAGCGCAGTATGTGGTGTTCGAGGAATGCCAGCAGCTGCGCAGCCCAGACAGCAGCATCCACAGCGCCTGCCGCTACCTGGCCAGCCGAGCGCGGCTGCGCATGGGCCTGACCGCCACGCCGATCTACAACTACGGGTGCGAGTTCTTCCACGTGGTCGATCCGCTGCTGCCGGGCTGCCTGGGCACCTACGACGAGTTCCTCCGGGAATGGTGCATCTCCGCGCCCGGGGAGAAGGCCAAGCTGCAGGACGCCGAGCAGTTCGGGCAGTACCTGCGGCGCCAGGGCATCATGCTGCGCCGCACGCGCAAGGAAGTAGGGCGCGAGCTACCGGCGCTGTCGAAGATCCCGCACGAGGTGGAGGCCGACGCCAAAGCGCTGGACGCAATCACCGGCGATGCCGCAGCGCTGGCGCGGATCATCCTGCGGGCCAACGAGCAGTTTCGCGGGGAGAAGATGCAGGCCGCCGGCGAGTTCGACCGGATGCTGCGGCAGGCGACCGGCGTGGCAAAGGCGCCCTACGTGGCCGAGTTCGTCAGGCTGCTGCTGGAGAGCGGCCAGAAGGTGCTGCTGTTCGGGTGGCACCGAGAGGTCTACAGCATCTGGCAGGAGAAGCTGGCTGCATACAACCCGGTCATGTACACCGGCAGCGAGTCACCGAGCCAGAAGCAGGCTGCGAAGGATGCATTCATCACCGGTGACAGTCAGCTGATGCTGATCAGCCTCCGCGCAGGCGCGGGCGTCGACGGACTACAGCACGTGTGCAGCACCGTGGTGTTCGGTGAGCTGGACTGGTCGCCTGGCGTCCACGAGCAATGCATCGGCCGCGTCCATCGCGACGGCCAGGAAGAACCGGTCATGGCGTACTTCCTACTCTCCGACAGTGGCAGCGACCCGATCGTGTCGGACGTGCTCGGGGTAAAGCGCGAGCAGATCGAGGGCGTGCGCAGCCCTGGGGAACACCTGGTGGAGCGTCTGGACGTGGGCGAGAACCAGCTGCGCGCGCTGGCCCAGCAGTTCCTCCAACAAAATGGGCTCGGGCAGCAGACCAGCAACATCGCTCAGTTGGAGGTTATCCGATGAGCCCTGTGGACTGCAGCGCTGGTAGTGCAAAGTCGAACACGGTTGATCGCGCGCTGGAGCTGGTGCTGCCCTGGCCGAGCAAGGAGCTGTCACCGAACGGCCGCGTGCACTGGCGCGTCAAGGCGAAGGCCACGAGGGCGGCAAGGCAGCTGGCTGTCATCAAAGCGCACGAGGCGGGCTGGCGCGCGCTGCAACTGGCGCCGGGGAAGCTGCACCTGTGGATCGACTGCTACCAGGCACCGGGCAAGAAGCTGCCGGACGACGACAACATGGTCGGGCGGTGCAAGGCATATCGGGACGGCATTGCCCAGGCGCTCGGCATCGATGACAACCGGTTCAAATGCCATCCAGACGTGAAGGAAGAGCGCCGACCGGGCGGGCAAGTGGTGATCCGGATCACCGGGGAGCCGAGGCCATGACCCTCTCAGAAGCCATCCGCCAGTGGCTGCGGGATAACCCCGGCTGGCACTTCATGGGCGACGTGTACGCGGGGCTGAATACAGAGGTGGGCAAAGACAAGGTGATCAAAACCGTGAGTCAGATGGCGCGCCGCGGGCAGATCGCCTCGGCCGGGAAGCACGGAACCATGCGGTACACCTTCGGGCGGCCAGCTCGGAAATACACGAAACAGGAGAGCAGCAATGGCAAACGTCCGTGAATTGATGGCGAGGCTCGGGCCCACCACGGTGAAGTTCGATACCGGCAGGGGCGGGGTGCCGACACTGACCAATCAGGACATCGCAGCTGCCTTGGGAATGGTTCCGGCGGGGTTGGGCAGGGAGCTGCTGGAGGCATGCTGGTGGCCGGATGGCGCCGCGCTGCGTCGGCACAAACTCAGGGACGCGGTGATAGCGCTAATCACCCCGGAGCTTCAGCGGCAGCAGCGCCGGCTCGCCGATGCCCGCACCGATCTGGGCCTGGCCGAGGTGTGCATAGGTTGGTCAGGCGCGGCGACCGTTGAGCAAAGAGAGAACCGAGACCGAGCGCGCCAGCGCCTTGGGCAAGTTAAGGCGCAGTGCTGGCCCATCAACACTCTCGAATCATTGCCGACCCTGGCATCGGCTGTAATCAATGAGATCGCCAAGAGGTCGAACTGCTCATCCTGCGAGGGTAGGGGCCAGAAGATGGTTGGCGAACTGCGCGTGGTGTGCAATGCATGTGGCGGGTCGGGAGTGTGTCCGGTGAGTGATCGCCGCCGGGCGGCAGCGCTGGGGCGTGATGAATCGACATTTCGGGAGCGCTGGCGTGGCGTGTACGAGTGGATGCTTCAGAAGTTCACCGAGGCGGAGCAAGAGGCTGGTTGGCATCTTTCCCGGGCACTGGAACAGAGGGTGGCATGAGCACAAATTGATGCGGGGTTGATGCCCCCGCACTTTTGAGCGTACCGTAAGTATCATCAGGGGCGGCGCACGATCATGACGTTTCCTAGATCCTGACGGGAACGGGACTGCCCTAGCTCTCGCGCTGAAAATCACGGCCCCGCCATAGTGCGGGGCCTTTCCGTTCATGGGGCGCGTTGCCAGATTGGCGCTGGGCCGGACTGTAAATATGGCGTCTTCGGCTCGCGTGGTTCGACTCCACGGCACCCCACTAACACGCGGGCCTGGCCGAGTGGTTCAGGCATCAGCCTTCCAAGCTGACCACATGGGTTTGAATCCCATGGCCCGCTCCACCCATGCACCATCAAGCTTGCACCCGCAGGAATCGGGGCGAGCACCTATCGCAGCGTAGAGAAGCGGCATCTCGCTGGGCTCATAACCCGGAGGTCGCCCGTTCGAGTCGGGCCGCTGCAACCACCTTGGAGTCACCATGGCACGCATCACTCCCCAACTTGCTGGCGGCGTGAACGTCCTGGCCTTCATGGATATGATCGCTTGGGCAGAAGGGACCAGTACCAGCCCAGCAACAAAGGACGACGGTTACGACGTGATCGTGACCGGAGCCGACCGGGTGCCGGAAGTCTTCACCGACTACAGCGTGCACCCCTTCTCGCGTGGCAGGAAGTCGAAGGCGATCAACAGCAAGGGGCTGACCTCCAACGCATCGGGCCGATACCAGTTCATGCTGCGGGACTATATCCACTACCGCGACCTACTGAAGCTGCCGGACTTCGGACCGGTGTCGCAGGATCGCTGGGCGATCCAGCTGATCCGCGAGCGCCGCGCGCTGCCGCTGATACATGCGGGCAAGATCGCCGAGGCCATAGCTGCAGTCAGCAACATCTGGGCGAGCCTGCCGGGAGCTGGATATGGCCAGCCTGAGCGCGCGCTGGGGAAGCTTCTCCAGGTGTACGAGGCGGCGAAGCTGCCGTACGCCATCACCACGCACCCGGATTTCAGCGGGGTGTCGATCACCATCGATTCGACGGCTGAGATCGTCAGGAAGAACGGGCAATGAGCGCACGCAACGGACGAACCCTGCTGGGAGGCATAAGCCTGGCCGGCCTGCTGGCTGCGGTTGCGCTGCTGTCGGCACACTCAACCGACATCGACTGGCTTGTCGCCTATGTCCAGCGCCTCACGGCGACAGCCCCGATGGGCTTCTGGACGGTAGTGCTGGGAGTGCTGATCGGCTGGGTCGTGATCATCCGCATCAATGCGATCCCCTCCGACTGGTGGCCGATGACGCGACGCGGGCAGATGGCGATCGCGCAGCTGGTCGGCTCGGTGGCCACGTTCGCCGTGATTTTCCTGTGGTGGAACAACCACGTCAGCACGCTGGTTGCGCTCCTGTTCGGCCTGGCCGCGCCGGTGAGCCTGTCGTGTGTGCTGGCCGTCCTTGAACTAGTGCCGTGCGGCATCGCCCGGCGGCTGGCCGCAGAGGTCCGGGGCGACACGCAGGTGACCAGGTAATGCCGTTCGCTGATGACGAGGTATACCAGCTGGCGCGTCGCGAAGCCCAGCTGCGGGCGGTTGAAATGCTCAAGGCATGCTTCGGCAAGCGCCTGGAACAGCCGCGCACGGACGGCGAAGGTCGCACATGGATCGGGTGGGGCCGCAACCTATTCAAGCGCAAGCAGAGCGCTGCGGCTGCCGATCTGGATCTGAGCGAGGACGTGGCGGCGACGTACCAGGTCCTGGAGCGACGGATCCTGCAGATGACGTTCAAGTCGCAGGACACGGTCTCGAAGATCCCATCGCTGGTGGTCATCGCCGACCTGGTCGGGCCCGAGGCCATCAGGGACTGCGAGCCGCTCTGGGCGTCCATCGCTGCGGGGCAGTGGACCCGCGTAGGGGCAATCCTGCTGGCATTCGACTGGCGGGCATACCGCGCCGCCGGGCAGCACTCACTGGATCAGGAGGCAATCAACATGCGCATCATCGAGCTGTCCCTCGGGGTGACCCCGTGAACCGCGCGCTGATCGCGGCCGGCCTGGCCATAGTCCTGTTCGCCGGAGGGTTCGCTGCCGGCTGGGCGTGGCGCGGTGACCGGGCCGGCGCCGCAGATGCCCGGCAACAGGCTGGCACCGCTGCCGCTGCTGTGCAGCAGGTCAACGACACCCGTGCCACCGAGCACGTCCAGGCCGAGCAGATGGCCACCATTGGAGCGAAGCATGAAAAAGACCGCCGTGCGGCCGAGGCCGTCCCTGCTGCTGTTGCTGCTGAGCTGCGCGATGGCACTCTCCAGCTGCGCGACGACCTCGCGACCTGCCACACCGCCCGTCTGTCCGAAGCCGTCGCCGGCGCCGTCGAACGTGATGCGCACGCCCAACTACGAGGAGAGGTTGCGGGCGCTCTTGTTCAAGTCGGACGAGACGCAAACAACCACGTCACCTCCTGCCAAGCCGTCGTCGCAGCAGACCGTGCCGAGGTGAGCCCATGAGCATCGGATTGCCACAAGCGATCTATCTGGCGCTCGTCCTGATCGGGATTGGGTACGAGATATCCAAGCACGGCGAGATGAAGAAGCCTGCGCGGCACAACGCCACCACCTCTCTGATCGCAACGCTGCTGATTGGCCTGCTGCTGTACTGGGGTGGTTTCTTCTCTGGAGCGAGCCTGTGAGCCGGGACACCTGGAGAGCGGAAGCCAAGGCTCAGGCCGACCGCATCGAGCAGAAGCTGGACACCCTGATCGCAGCTCTGGCTGAGGAGCATGGCGACCAGGAAGAGCAGCACCACATCATGACGCTGGATGGCGAGAGCATCTCTGCCGGCGACCGTGACCAGACGCAGAGCCTCGGCTGATGCTCAGCAAGACGCACATCCACACCAGGGACGACGGCCGTGGTCCCCGGTTGGTGACCGTGGACGGCAAGGTGGTGGAGAAGGTGACGTATGCCGACACCCGGAAGGGGATCGTCAGGCACTACGACACACCGGTCCGCATCCACAAGCACGGCAAGCGGGCCATCGAGCGGACCAAGCGCGGCACGGTCCAAGTTGAGTTCTGCTGATGGCCCGCCGCGTTGTTCGTATCACGGTGTCTGTCGCCTGGTGGTGGCGCTGGTATGTCGCGAGCGTGATCTTGGCGAGTTACCTGACCGGCCTGGCTCCCAACATGGACAAGGTGGGTTACTGGGCTCGCCGCTCGGTGCGGCTCAAGGTGGAACGCTGATGGCCCGGGTCACAACGCTGGCACCGCGCATTGCCTGCGCCCCCAGCCGGCTGAATCCCTCCACTCCGGTGGTCCCCACCTATGGGCAGGGGAGAGGCGGTAGGCCCTGGCGCCGGAGGCGCGAAGCGGTGATGAAGCGAGACCTCTACCTGTGCCAGCCCTGCAAGAGGCAGGGACGGGTGACGGAAGGCACTGAGGTGGATCACATCGTCAACGTGGCCGAGGGCGGCACGGACGACGACACGAACCTGCAGACCATCTGCACCGGCTGCCACCAGGTGAAGACGCAGGCCGAGGCACGGCGCGGTGCAGCCCGAAGCTGAACGAGGCGCGTGGAACAGAACGTCGATGCGGAACGTGGAACCTGAACCTAGATGTGAAGGCGAAACTGAACGACCCGACCTGAACGGCGGACCTGAACCGGGGGGGGGGAGGGGCAGAACTTCAGCCCCCTTGCCACGGACACCCGCCGCCCACTCATTCGGAGGTTTTTTCCGGCCAAAATTTTGAGGCCGAAGGCCATTTATGCGCAAAAACACGAAAGCAGGCCGGCCAGCGTTTAAGGCGACGGCGTTGCAACGGCGCCTGGTCACCAATGCTGCTGCAAGCGGCATGTCCCATGAGCAAATATCGATCGCGATCGGCGTTTCGCGTAACACGCTGGAAAAGTACTTCGAGAAGGAGATTTCCACCGCGGCTTTGCGCCGACGCATGGAGGTAATGGACGCCATGGCCAGGACGGCACTTAAGGGCAACGTGGCGGCACAGAAGGCATTCCTTGCGCTGGCTTCGCCAACGGTGTCGCAGGGGAAGCCGGTGGGTAAGAAGGAACAGGCAAACGCTGAGGCGGTGGGTGCGCAAGCAGGAACAGAGTGGGAGGACCTGCTGGACGACAAGGTGACCCCGATCCGCCGGGCCCGCACCTGATGGCATGGGACCTCTCTTGCCGCGACTGGTGGGAGCGGCTGCAGGCTGGCCAGCTGCCGGTTGCTGACCTTCCGCTTTGGACCCCGCAGGCGGAGCGGGCGGCGGCCATCCTCGGGCGGCTTCGCCTGGCGGACGTGCCGGGCACGCCGACGCTCGCTGAAGCGGGGGGGGAGTGGTTCCAGGACGTCACACGCAACATGTTCGGATCGGTGAACCCGGAGAACGGCGACCGCGAGATTCGCGACCTGTTCGCCCTGGTGCCGAAGAAGAACGCCAAGACCACGTTCGGTGCGCTGGGCATGGTCACCGCGACGCTGCTGAACCAGCGCCCGCGCGCGACCTTCTTGATGACCGCGCCGGTGCAGGACACCGCGCAGTTGGCATTCGATGCGGCGGCCGGCGCGATCGACCTGGACCCGGTGTTGAATGCGAAGTTCCACATTCGGCACCACCTGAAGACGATCATCCACCGGGAGACAAAGGCACAGCTGGAGATCATGACCTTCGACCCGGCGGTGCTCACCGGCGTGAAGGTGTCTGGCGGCGCGCTCATCGACGAGCTGCACGTGTGCGCCAAGAAGGCCAAGGCCGCCCAGGCGCTGCGGCAGATCCGTGGCGGCATGGTGCCTTACCCAGAGGCGTTCCTTTGGTTCATCACCACGCAGAGCGACGAGCAGCCCGTAGGGGTGTTTGCGGACGAGCTGCAGAAGGCGCGGGATATCCGCGACGGGAAGCGTGTCGGCAAGATGCTGCCGGTGCTGTTCGAGTTTCCGCAGGAGGTGCAGGAATCGAAGGACCAGCAGTGGAAGGATCCGCAGCTGTGGCCGCTGCTGAACCCAAACATCGGTCGGGCGATGACGCTGGAGCGCATGGTCGAGGAGTTCGACGACGCCGTCGGCACCAGCGAGGCGGAGCTTCGCAGCTGGGCGTCGCAGCATCTCAACGTGCAGATCGGTGTGGCCCTGCATCAGGGCAGCTGGGCCGGCGCGGAGTTCTGGGAAGCGCAGGCTGACAAGCGGCTGACCCTGGAGGGCATGATCCGGCGCTGTGACGCTATCACCGTGGGGATCGATGGCGGCGGGCTGGACGACTTGCTGGGCTTGTCCTTCTGCGGTCGTGACAAGTACACGAAGCGCAAGCTGCTTCTGAGCCGCGCGTTCGCTCACCCGAAGGCCTTGACGCGGCGTAAGAGCGAGGAATCGCGCTACCAAGACTTTATCGCCGATGGCCATTTGATGGTCGGCAGCGAAGCGGAGGAAGGCGCGACCGATCTGCGCGACATGGCCAAGATGGTGAAACAGGTGGCTAAGGCCAGGCTTCTGGCCGGCATCGGCGTCGACCCCTCAGGGCTGGGCACCGTGCTCGACGCCCTGGCCACCGAGAAGATCGACGCGGACCTGATAACTGGTATTCGCCAGGGCTGGCAGCTCACCGGCACCTGCAAGGTGTTCGAGCGCTGGCTGGCCGACGGCATGCTGACGCACGACGGGTCGCGGCTGATGGACTGGTGCGTGGGCAACGCCAAGGTGGAGGCGTCGAAGAACGCGCTCTACGTGACCAAGGCGGCCAGCGGCACCGGAAAGATTGACCCGTTGATGGCGGCGATGAACGCGGTGGAGCTGATGTCGCGCAACCCCGAGCCGCAGAACAAGAAACTCGTCCTCATGACCTTGGGTGGAAGCCGATGAAGAACGAAAACCGCGCCTACAGCTTGCTGGAGGTGAAGAACTATGACGATGACGAGCAGGTCATAACTGGCTGGGCTACGACTCCGGAGCCTGATCGCTACGGCGATGTGGTCGAGCCGTTGGGTGCCAAGTTCGCCGCCGAGCTGCCGCTGCTCTGGCAGCACCGTCACGACAGCCCTGTGGGCATCGTGAAGTTCGGCAAGCCGACGAAGGAGGGCATCCCCTTCACCGCCAGCATCGCAAAGATCACAACCCCCGGCGCGCTGAAGGACATGTGTGATCTGGCCTGGCAGTCGGTCAAGGAAAAGCTGGTGCGCGGTGTGTCGATCGGCTTCCGCGCACTGGAGTACAGCTACATGGACGGCGGTGGCATCCGCTTCACCGAGTCCGAGATCTACGAGCTGTCCCTGGTCACCATCCCGGCCAACGCGGAGGCGACCATCCAGAGCATCAAGGCCATGGACACCAGCGGCACCCGCCGCCGCAGCTCCTATGGCGTGCCCCTTATTCAGTGCCAGAAGGCTGTGGTCGAACGACCTGCCGGCGGTGCGGTGAAGTTGCTGGACTGAAGTTCCGGGCCGCACGGCCCTGCGGGGTGGAACCCGCTTCCCTTATCTGCAGGCACTGCCCGGCGTGGAACCCGGGCCGAACGGCTGCGCCTACCTTAGAGAGATCAAAATGACCCTTCAGGAACAGCTGGAGAAGCTGCGCGCCACGCGTGATGCCCAGCAGAAGAAGCTCAACGACGTCGTCCAGAAGTCCATGGAAGAGGGCCGTTCGATGGATACCGGCGAGAAGGAAGAGTTCGACAACATCGAAGAGCAGATCAAGGCGCTGGACGATGACATCGAGCGCTACACCCGCCTGCTGGCGGCGCAGGCCAAGGCGGCCGTGCCGGCCGCGCAGATCGTCCAGGACAACGGTTCCGCGTCCGACCCGAAGCGCTCCGCCGGCAAAGGCCCGGCCCTGATCCACAGCCGCAAGAACGAAGAGCAGGGCGTCGGTTTTGCCCGCTTCGCGATGGCGATGTATGCGGGCAAGGGCGACCTGTCCAGCGCCAAGTCGTTCGCTGACAGTGCGTTCCGTGACGACGTCCGCCTGGGCGAGATCATGAAGGCGGCTGTTGCGGCTGGCACCACCACCGATCCGACCTGGGCAGGAAATCTGGTGCAGTACCAAAACCTGTCGAGCGAGTTTCTGGAGTTCCTCCGCCCGCGCACCATTGTCGGCCAGTTCGGCGTCGGCAACGTGCCGAGCCTGCGGCGTGTCCCGTTCAACGTCCGCATTCCGGGCAAGACCGCCAAGGGTCGTGCACAGTGGGTAGGTGAAGGCTTCCGCAAGCCTGTCACGAAGTCCGGCTACGAGTCCGCCGAACTGAAGTGGGCCAAGATCGCCGGTATCTCGGTGATCACCGAAGAGCTGGCCCGCTTCTCCGACCCGTCTGTACAGATCCTGGTCCGCGATGACCTGTCCGATGCGGTGATCGAGCGCATGGATGAGGACTTCGTCGACCCGGCGAAGGCTGCCGGTGCCGGCGCGGCGCTGTCGCCTGCTTCGATCACCAACGGTGTGACGGCGATTCCGGCAACTGGCGATGTGTATGCCGATATCCAGTCGCTGTGGGCGACTGCGGATTCGACCAACCTCCCGGTCGGCAGCGCGGTCTACATCACGAACAGCGCAACCGCGCGCCAGCTGGCCGGCCTGCGCAACCCGCTGATGGCCCGCGAGTTCCCGAACGTGAGCATGAACGGCGGCGACATCGATGGTGTGCCGGTGATCGTCTCCAACTACGTCCCGGCGGGCATGTTCATCCTGGCCTTCGCCAGCGAGATCTACCTCGCCGACGACGGTGTGGTCACCATCGACATCAGCCGCGAGGCCACGATCGTCATGGACGACGATGCGACCGCCACGCCGACGATCGCGCAGATCCAGAGCATGTTCCAGACCAACCAGCTGGCGATCCGTGCCGAGCGGGTGGTGACCTGGAAGAAGCGCCGGCCGCAGGCCGTTTCATACCTGACCGGCGTCAACTGGACCAATGCGGTCCCGGTGGACGCCGGCGGCGGCGAGTAACGGATGGTGGCATTGACGGGGGCTTCGGCCCCCGTCTTCTTTCCCAGGAGCATCGAAATGTCGAAGATCCCAATGATCAGGCGCAATCGCGTGGTAAACGTCGATGCGCGCTTGGCGCCTTTGCTGGAGCGTCACGGGGGATACCAGCGCCGCGACATGCAGGCGCAGTCTGCCGCCGCGCTGCCGCCGGACACCCAGGCGCTTGAAGCCAAGCGCGCCGCAGCCCAGGCGAAGCGTGATGCAGCTGCAGCGGCCAAGGAAGCAGCGCAGGCCGCAGGCAAGCCGGGACCGAAGAAGGTAGCCAAGAAGGCAACCAAGAAAGCCGTAGCGAAGACCGCAGCAAGCAAGCCCGCGCCTGACAAGGACGCATCCGAATGACTGGTTTCTCGCCCCGGGAGCTGGCCACCGAGGCCGGCGTGCGCAAGTACGGCATCGACTACCTGAAATCGCTGTCTCCGGTAGCTGCTGGCCCGGGGCGAGATGGCTGGCAGCCGTTGGTGCGCGAGCCGTTCACCGGCGCCTGGCAGCGGAACATGGAAGAGCGGCACGAGTCGGTGATGAGCTACCCGACGCTGTACGCTTGCCTGAACCGGATCAACAGTGATATCGGCAAGCTGCCGTTCGTGCTGAAGATCGAAGGCGCTGACGGCATCTGGCGAGTGGACACGGCAAACACGGCCTTCTGGCCGGTGCTGCGGAAGCCCAACGCTTACCAGACGGCCCAGCAGTTCCGTGAAGCGTGGATCCTGTCGAAGCTGACCCAGGGCAACACGTACGTCCTAAAGGGCCGCGACGAGCGCAACGTGGTCACGCGTCTGTGGGTGCTGGACCCGAACCGCGTGCAGCCGATGGTGTCGGACAGTGGCGACGTCTTCTACCAGGTCAACTACGGCAGCGGAAACAACCTGCTGCCGGAGAAATACCCCGGCGATCAGCTGATCATCCCGGCCAGCGAGATCATCCACGACCGGATGAACTGCTTTCACCACCAACTGATCGGCGTGCCGCCGCTGTGCGCGGCCAACTGGGCGGCGGTGAAGAACCTCAAGATTCTGAAGGACTCGACCACGTTCTTCTCCAACGGCGCCAACCCTGGCGGCATCCTGACCGCGCCGGCGGGTATGTCCGATGAGGACGCGCAGCTGGTGAAGGAATACTGGAACACGGAGTTCAAGGGATCCAACGCCGGCAACGTCGCGGTGGTCGGCGCCGACATGAAGTTCACCTCGTTTGCCTTCAAGGCTGCCGACTCGCAGCTGGTTGAGCAGATGCGGTATTCGGACGAGCAGGTGTGCCAGCCGTTCGGCATTCCGCCCTTCAAGGTGGGCATCGGCAGCATCCCCGCCGGCACGAAGCCGGACGAGGTGAACCAGATGTACTACTCGGACGCGCTGCAGGCTCACATCGAGGCGATGGAAGCGCTGCTGGACGAGGGGCTGGGTATCAGCCGGCCGCGCGGTATCGAACTCGACCTGGAGCCGCTGCTGCGCATGGACGTCGGCAAGCAGGCCGAGGTGGAGACCAAGCTGGTCACCGGCGAGATCAAGACCCACAACGAAGGCCGGCGCGCCTTCAACCTGCCGCCCGTCGAAGGCGGCGACACGATCTACAAGCAGCAGCAGGACTACCCCATCTCCGAGATCCGGAACAACAAGCTTCCGCCCACCGCAGCGGAAGACCCGGATCCGGATCCGGAGGTGGTCGATCCGCCGCCTGACGACAGCGAGGAACGGCGCGCGCTGGTCCAGGAGAACTTCATGTTGAAGGCCATCGTGGCCGCGCGTGCCGAGGTGTTTCGCAATGACTGATCCCATCGACTTCGGCAAGCAGATTGGCGCCCTGATCCGCGAAGCCACGGATGCGTTGCGGCGGGAGATGGAAGAGCTCAAGGCCCGACCGCTTCAGAAGGGCAAAGACGGGAAGGACGCCGATCCTGCCGTTGTCAAGGAAATTGTGAAGAAGGCGGTGGAAGAACTCCCGCCCGCGCGCGACGGAAAGGATGCTGACCCAGTGTCCGACGAGCAGATCGCTGTGCAGGTCGCACGTCATCTGGAGGCCAATCCGATACCGGCGGGACGCGACGCCGATCAGGTCGATGTTGATGCGCTGGCTGACCTGGTGGTTGAAAGGATGCTGGCCTCGCCGCGGCTGGTGACACTGGTTGACCTGGCCACTGCAGATGCTGTGGTCAAGCACTTCGAAGCCAATCCGGTGCGGCACGGCCGCGACGCGGACCCAGCGGCCATCGATTCAGCGATCAAGGTTGCGGTCGCTGCGCTTCCGGTGCCGAAGGATGGCCAGGACGCTGTGCCCGTCACCGATGAGCAGGTCGCTGTCCAGGTCGCGAGGTATCTAGCGGCCAATCCGCCGCAGGCTGGTGCTGATGGCGTCGGCCTGGCCGGCGCAATGATCGATCGCGCCGGCGAGCTGGTGGTCACCACTACGAAGGGCGAGACGATCCGGCTGGGCAAGGTGGTCGGCGAGGATGGCCAGGACGGTCTCAGCTTTGACACGGCATCGGGCGAATACGACGCCGAGCGCGGGTTTGTCATCCGTCTGGGTGCAGGCGACCGCAGCAAGGAATTCGTCCTGCCGTACATGGTGCATCGCGGTTTCTGGCGGGAAGGGCTGGGCACGAAATCCGGGCAATCCGTAACCCACGACGGCGCCCTTTGGATCGCCAAACGCGACAACGCGTCCAAGCCGTGCCTGGAGAACGCCGAAGACTGGATCCTTGGTGCCCGCAAGGGCAGGGATGGCAAGGACGGCAAGAGCGTCAAGGTGCCGGCCGGTCCGGTGCAGCTGGCGGGCTATCAACCGAAGTCTGACGGTCAGCAATCTCCGCCACCGGGAGCCGAATGATGTTCTCGTTTGTGACACCAGCTGACGCCCGCGAGCAGCTGCGTATCGACAGCGATGCCGATGACGGCTGGCTCGCGATCTGGATTCCTGCCGTCTCCACGTCGATCGCGGCCTGGCTGAAACAGGAATGGCGCCTATACGTCCTCCAGCGGGATGCGGCGGGCGAGTTGGTGCTGGACGGGGCAGGCGTTCCTGTGCCGGTTGAGGACGACGATGGTGAGCCCATCGTGCATCCGTCCGTGGTCGCAGCCACGCTCTTGGAGCTGGCTTCGCAGTACCGGTATCGGGAGGGCGAAGGCGACAACGTGGTGCCGGCTGATGCCGGGCACGGGTATGTGCTCTCCAAGGCGGCAACGGCGCAACTGGTTCCGCTGCGTCGATCAACGGTGGCCTGATGAGCAGCATAGCCGCAGGAGACCTCCGCCACCGCGTGCTGATTCAGCACCAGGTGACCACACGCGACGAGGATGGTGTCCAGATCACAAGCTGGGTGGACGTGGCCACGGTATGGGCCAGTGTTGAACCGCTATCGGCGCGGGAGTTCATCCAGTCCGGACAGACCCAGGCGGCAGTTACCGCGCGAATCACAATCCGTTACCGCGCAGGCCTGATGCCGACGATGCGGATCGTCCACCGCGGCCAGGTCTTCAACATCGCCGGCCTGCTGCCTGATAAGGCATCGGGCCTGGAATACATCACGATTCCGGTATCCGCCGGAGTCAACGACGGGCGTTAGCGCATGAAGATGGAAATGAAGATTGAGGGCGTGAACGGGCTGCTGGCCACCCTCCAGGCCCTGCCTCCCGAGATCGTCAGCAAGCGCAGTGGGCCGGTGAAGCTCGCGCTGGCGAAGGGCGCCCGTATGCTGCGCGATCAGGCGAAGGAGAACTTCCGCCGGTCGGCGGCGGTCGGCGGCGCGGACAGCACCGACACCACGGTCAACAGCATCATCGCCAGCCGTGGCAAGGCGCCTACGGGGACGAAGGGTGAGCGGCAGCTTGTTCGCGTCAAGAGGAAAGTGTTCGTCAACGCTCACGGTTCAAAGACCACAACGAGAAAGGCAGCGCAGCTCATGGAGTGGGGCTCATCGACGCAGCCAGCGATTCCGTGGCTGAGGCCCGCAGTGCGCAGACGAGGGAGCCAGGTCATCGACACGATCACCGAAGACCTGCTGAAGCGGGTGCAGCTGATCACCAAGCGCCTGGCAGCGAAGAACGGCGGTAAGCGCTGATGTTCCCCAAGGTGTACAGGACCATCCGAACGCCTACGGTCATCGCCATTGTCGACGACCGCGTTAGCGCCCACGGCAGAGCCCCGCAGACGGACAACCGCCCCTACATCACCTGGCAGATAGTCACTGGCGACCCGTATAGCAACCTCAGCAGCGCGCCGGGCGGCGACTTCACGACGGTGCAGATCGACTGCTACCACAAGGAAGAGGCGGGTGCCCAAGCGCTAGCGCTGGCCGTGCGGGATGCGCTGGATGCGCAGCTCATCGTCAACCGATTGGCGATCGACACGATCGATTCGGACACCGGGCTCTACCGGGTCGGACTGGAAGCCGACTTCATCGACCAGCGCTGAGTCGCTGACCCCTTACCAATCACGCACTGCCGCCATCGTGCGGCTTCAAATGAGGATCCAGCCATGACCGACGGTGTCGTCAAGACCCAGGGCACCCATCTGTTCTTCGTCGACCCGAATGCGGCCGGCGGACCTGAAATTGTGAAGTTTGCATGCCCGACCGGTGCATCTGGTTTGGGTGGTGCCGCCGACCAGATCGAGGACACCTGCCTCGATGCGCTGGTCGACAAGACCTACCAGCGCGGCCTCGGAACCCCATCGCAGGTCTCCATCCCCTTCAATTACATCCCAAGCTCTGCATCACACGCGGGTTTGTTTGACCTGAAGGACAGTGGGCAGAACGTTGAGTGGTACATCGGGCTCAGCGATGGGACCGCCGTGCCTACACTCGGCGCAAACGATGTGCTTGTGCCTCCGATCCAGGCAGATAGGTCGGGGTTCAAGTTCACGGGTTACGTGGCCGACTTCAACATCGACATTGCGACGAACGAGATTGTCCGCGGCACGGTGACGGTGCAGCGCAGTGGGCCGGTTATCCGCTACGGAAAGCCGCTGGCATAAGGGATCCTCGCACGGTTTCGATAACCAGCCTGGGCCGGCCGCTGGCGCCGTTTGGCGGTAGCGATATGCCGGCCCCTTTTAGAGAACGGCAATGACCAAGAAGACTGCGCAACCGAAAATGGATCCGGCTCTGTTCATCAGCGACGAAGTGCATGAGCGTGAGATCGTACTGGGCGACAAGAAGAAGCACCTCTTCTACATCAAGGAGCAGGAGGCTGGGGTGTTGTATGCATTCACCCAGGCCCGTAGTGATGACAACGCTGAGCGGCATGCGGAAGCGGCCGCACGGCTGGTGGCAAAATCGGTTTGCGATTCGGAAGGTAATCCGGTGCTGAGCGTTCCCGACGCGAAACGCCTGAAGCTAAAGGTTCTGTCCGCCATGGTGACGGCCATCATGGAGGTGCACAGTGACCAGGGAAAGGAACCGGACTCGAGCGCGGAAGCCGCCGATACCTCCGCCACGTAATTGCCCTGGGCTTGGGCAAGAGCCTCAAAGAGGTCGACGAGCTTAGTGAACGGGAGTTCCAGGAATGGTGCTCGTTCTATGCACTGTATCCGTTCGACGACTACCACCGCCTTCACCGTCCAGCGTCCGCCATTGGTGCCGCCAGCGGTGGAAAGCTGGATGAGATCCTGAAGTTTCTTTCGCCCCAACCGGATCACATTGAAATGAGCGACGCGGATCGCGACATCGCGCGCGCCTTGGGATTTTCCACCTGAAGAGATGAACCATGGCCACTGCAGGCTCCATCGTTGTCGACTTGCTGATGCGGACTGGCTCCTTCGAGACTGATACGGATCGGGCGTCGAAGAAGGTCAAAAAGCTTGGCAAGGACTCCAGCGATAGCGCGGCGCAGGTCGGCGCTGCCTTCGGCAAAATCGGCGGCGCTGTTGCTGGCGGCCTGACGGTTGCGACAGTCGCGGTCGTGAACTGGACGCGGCAGATGGTCAATGCATCCACCGAACTGAGCAAGCTGTCCCAGTTGTCGGGAACCAGCGACCAGGTGTTTCAGCGCATGGCAGCCGGTGCTGCCACGGTAGGCATCCAGCAGGACAAGCTGGCTGACATTTTCAAGGATACGCAGGACAAGCTCGGCGACTTCTACAGCACCGGTGGCGGTGCGATGAAGGATTTTTTCGACCAGATTGCACCAAAGGTCAAGCTGACCGCCGAGTCATTCCGGAACCTCAGTGGTCCGGAGGTTCTGCAGAAATACTACAAGGCGCTGGAGGATGCCGGCGCGTCGCAGGCAGACATGGTTTTTTACATGGAAGCCATCGCCAGTGACTCGGCGATGCTTGCACCACTGCTCGCCAAGAACGGCGAGGGTTTCCGAAAGTGGGGAGATGAGGCCCAGCGTGTCGGGGCTATTCTGGATGGCAAGACGCTGGCCGCTATGAAGGAAGTGAAAGAACAGTCCAACCAGATGGATTTGGCCTTTCAGGGATTGAAGACGCAGATCGCAACTGAGCTTCTCCCTCAGTTTCGGAACATGGTCGACTTACTCTCTGATGAAAGCACAGCGAAGGCTTTTGGTTCGGTAGCCAAGGGGGCTGCGTGGCTTGCTGGTGAGTTGGCAAATGGTACGGTTCAGATCGTTGATTTCATCAAGAGGGTGGGTGATCTGCGGAACATTGATGCCGGCGGCTCCGTAGGGGCTGCAGGTGATAGGGCTCTGAATGATCGACTCGGGACTCTCAACGATCAGATCGCCAATGCAAAGAGCCTGATGAATGCAGCCCCTTTCGAATGGACCAGGGAACAAAACCGGAAGTTGCTGGAACAGTATAGAAAGCAGCGAAAGGAGATTACCGACGAGCTCGCGCGCCGCGAGAAAAGCCGTGAGGCTGAAGAGTCGTTCAGGGGGGTGACCTCTTCAGTAAACAGCACTGCACGCATTGCGACGCCGGGCTCATTTCGCGCGGTGTTAGAGGACAAGGGCGCTGAGAGCGCCGCCAAGCGCCTGGCGGAGGCGTTGAAGGCTGCAAACGAACAGCTGGATCGACAGATCACGCTGTACGGCGACGCTTCCGAGATGTCGAAGGTCGCGTACGAGATCCAGTTCGGTGCCCTGCAGGGGATCGACAAGGCAGCCCAGACAGCGCTCCTGTCCAACGCCGCCCTGCTAGACATGCTGGGCAACATAGACGAGGCGAATGAAATTCTGGCCGAGGACGCCGAGCGCTTCGCAGCCGCCTTTGACAGCATGTTCGGCCTGGATGACGAGGCGATCAGTGCTGCAGCGGAAGTGTTCAGTGAATGGACCGCAGCTGCTGACCAAGCGGCAAGGAACATGCAGTCCACGTTCGCGGACTTCCTCTTCGACCCGTTCAAGGATGGGCTGGGGGGAATGGTGACCGGCTTCGGCAAGGCGATCCAGCGCATGTTGGCTGAAGCTGCATCAGCGAAGATCTTCGAGATGATCGGGGGCTGGGCCACCGGATATTCCGGAACTGGTGCGGGTTGGATCAATGCAATTGGCGGCCTCCTGGGTGGTAAGCGCGCAGGCGGTGGGCCAGTCGCTGCGGGTGGCATGTACCAAGTGGGCGAAGGAAATCGTCCAGAGCTTCTTACGTCCGGGAACAGTACCTATCTGATCCCGGGCGATGCGGGCCGAGTGGTGCCGATTACGTCAGGCATACGTCACGACGGTGTGGCCGGCCCTGCACGTTTGCAAGCCGCGACCATCACCCAGCAATTCCATGTCAACGGTAACCCCGATGACCGCACGATGCAGATGATGAAACAAGCGGCAATGGAGGGTGCAAGGATGGGGCATCAGATGGCGGCAATGGACGTGGCCAGCGGCAGGGGGCCCATATCCGAAAGCCTGGGCGGGAAGTGGACAACCAATCGGAAGGTGGGCTGATGGCGGATATTCCCTACCCAGACTGGATGCCCCTGGCTTTGCAGGAGGGCTATGGTTTCTCTCCCGTCTCGCCATTGATCCGCTCAACATTTGTAAGCGGTAGATCAATGCAGAGGCGCCGCGCTAGAAGCACGCCGACCCACGTTTCAGTAACCTTCTTGATGAGCAACGGGCCGGCTGCTCTTTTCGAAAAATGGTTCCAAGAGGATCTCTTGGATGGTGCCGCCTGGTTTCTCTGCCCACTGAGAACTCCGCTCGGTCTGGACTACTACAAGAGCAAGTTCGTCGATATCTACGAAGGCCCAATCCTTGTGGGCGGTAAATACTGGCGGTTCACCGCGACGTTGGAGGTTTACACAAGGCCGCTGCTGCCCGACGGATCTACGGCCTATCCGGATCCTTTCCTCCACCCGGAGATCGTGGACCTGACCGCCAACAAGGAGTGGCCCGAGGCATGACCGTGCTCAATCGCCTATACGCCTCCGGCGGCAGGGAGATCATCCACGACACGCTGCAGATCAACATCGGTGAGTCCCGGTACTACCTGACAAAGGGCTGGGACGACCTGACGGTGACCACCGAAGGCGGGCAGGTGGTGACCTTCACTGCCTGCGGCATCGATATCGCGCTACCCGCACGTAACGCCGACGGCACGCAGGATCTGCAGTTCGCGCTTTCCAACATCAGCGGGATGGTCAGCCAATCGCTTCGCCGCGCGATCCAGGATCGCGCAGAGATGACGCTGAGGTATCGGAAGTACATCTCCAGCGACCTGGCCGCCCCGGCGGAGCGGCCCTACACCCTGAAGGTCAAGGGCGGCCATTGGACGCAGCGGCTGGTGCAGATCACCGCCGGCTACATGAACATCCTGGACACGGCCTGGCCCCGTGACCGCTACACCCTCAACAAACACCCTGGGCTGCGCTACTTCTCATGAGCACCTTCAATCTCGATAAGTACCTGGCCGTGCGCTGGGTCGCTGGCGGCCGCGCGTTTCCCGGGCTGGACTGCTATGGCGTCGTCCAGGAGGTACGCCGTGACCTCGGGCTGGATCCGTGGCCGGAGTACGAAGGCGCGACCCGCACGGAGCTTCCCGAGTTGGCTGTGGCGGCCGTGGCCGACCGCCCCGGCAGCGACTTGGTGGATGGTGCAGTGGCCTTCTGCTACGAGGGCAGCATGGTCACGCACGTGGCCGTGCTGGTGACCGTGGACGGACGCCTGTCCGCACTGGAGTGCAGCGAGGCTCACGACGTCACGGTCCTGCCGCTGCCGCGCTTTGAGCGCCGCTATGCGCGGGTGGAGTACTACGGGTGATCCGCCTGTATCCATCGCGCCTGCCGGGCGCGCCGCTGGAGGTGCACGCGCACGGTGACACCACGTTGGATGCGTGGCTGCGCGCCAACGTTTCAGGCTATCCAGCGGGCGGGCCACAGCCGATCGAGGCCGCACTGGATGGTCGTGCGCTGCCGTTCGAGGCGTGGGCAACCACCACCCTTGCCGCGGGCAGCGACGTGCGGCTGTACCCGGTGCCACGCGATCCGGGCACGCTGTCGCTGATCGCCACCGGTGTGTCGCTGGCCTTCCAGGTATATTCCTACCTGTCCAACCGCGGTCAGCGCAGCAACAACCGCCAGGGCACACAGTTGGATCTGAACCCCGCCACGGCCAACACGGCCAGGCTGGGGGACGTGATCGCTGAGATCATGGGGCGCGTTCGTCGATATCCGGATTACCTGGTGCAGCCGGTATCGCGTTTCGTGGACGGCAGGACCTATCGCACGACAATGTTTGTCTGCGTGGGGCGGGGCAGCTACACACTGCCCGTGGGCGGCATGCGCATCGGCGCGACGCCGGTCAGTGCATTCGGTGACGACGTCAGCCTGGACATCTATCCGCCGGGCGCGGACGTGAGCGGTGATGCCCGCTCAGAGAACTGGTTCAATTCCACCGAGGTCAGCGCCACCAACTCCGGCACGGCCGGCCTGGACCTGAGCGACACGGCCGACACCGAAACCAGCATCAATGCAGATTCGATCACGGTCTCGGGCAACGTTCTGTCGCTGAACAACGCCACCGTGACCGATGAGGACGGCAACGAGAAGCCGGCGACGGCGCTGCCGCCCGGCTGGGTTGTCGGGGCTGTGCTGACCCTCAAGGCGTCTGCCACGTTCACCGCCAGCAACGATGGGCTGTATTCGGCCATCTCAGGCGCTGCGGTGGACGAGTTGGGGCCCTTCGTGGGCATGCCGGTGCTGGTGACTTACAACGAGGCCGACTATGCCCTGTTCGTGGCCAGTTACGCCGCTGGCACGCCGGCAGTGCCCGGGACCGGTGGCACCGCCGCCACGCTGCGCGGGTCGGCGCCTGTTGCCGGCTACGACTTCACCGGTGCTCCGGAAACCTTCAGCATCACCTGGAAGGGCACCACCTACGGCGTCACGCTGGACGCCAACTACGTCACCATCGGCATCCTGCTGCAGGCCATCACTGACCAGCTGTCCGGCAGCGGCCTGGTAGCCACACAGGCCGGCAATGTGGTGACCATCGGGGAAGCCGGCAGCCCGTTCGCCGGCGGCACGATCACGCACAGCTCGCTGCCGGCGGCGGTATTCGGCGCGGCCCCGGTGGCATCGGCCGGCATCGCCACCAGCGGCGGATCGCCCGCAGTCCCGCCGCGCGTGACGCTGGCCTACGACAGCGCGACCGGGACCGCCTTCGGTGGCCTGCCGCCCGGCCCGGTGGCGCTGGCCATCGGCAGGGGAGGGAGCGAATACCGCATCGCCTCGGTGTCGGGCCTGAGCCTGACCGTGCAGCGCCTGACGGAATCCGGCGTCGTGGATACGAGCTGGCCGGGCTGGGTGACCCGCACAGCCACCGAGTACCAGGCCACCGGCCTGCAGGAGGGCGAGAGCTGGCTGGGGCCGTTCCTGGTCTGCCCGGATGGGGAGGCCACGGACGCTTTCGAATACGACTTCAACTTCGGATCGGGCCTGATCTGGTACACCAGCAAGGGCAAGCGCAGGAAGTTCACCGTAACCCTGCGCGTGGCCTGGCGCGTGTATGGATCAGGCGCGCCGTGGAACGTTCGATCGCATACGTACACGGATACCACCGAGGACGGGATCGGCTTCACCGAACGGGTGAACCTGGGCGCTCCGGCGCAGATCGAAGTCAGGGTGCGGCGTGTCACGGCGCGCGGCGGCAGCTCTGCCCGCGACGCGGTTTATTGGCAGGGCCTGCGGTCGCGGCTGTCGCAGCGGCCGTCCCGGTATGAGGGGCTGACCACCATCGGCTTGACGATCACCACCGGCACCAAGCTGGGGGCCCAGTCCGACCGTCGCTTCAACGTGCTGGCCACTCGCCAGTACGCCGAAGGCACGCCGCGCACCATAAGCGGCGCGATGTATCACGTGCTGAAGTCGCTCGGGACGCCGGATGAGGAGATCGACCGCGACACCATCGACGCGCTGGAGGCCGACGTCTGGACGCCACGGTCGGAGTTCTTCGACTACAGCGCCGATAAGGCCGGCATGAGTGCCCTGGACGTGCTCAAGCTGATCACGCAGGCAGGCATGGGCTACTTCCTGCGCTCCGGCGGTCTCAACTCTGCCGGCCGCGAGGGCATCAAGTCCTGGGTGGGCGGCGTGACCCCCAACCGGATGCTGGAGGAGCTGCAGACGGCCTTCGTGGCTCCGGGCGAAGACGACTTCGACGGGGTGGACGTCACCTACATCGACGAGGTCACCGGTGCGGCCGAGACGGTGGAGTGCCGGCTGCCGGGTGGGGACACGCCTCGTAAGGTCGAGGCCTTCACCCTCGATGGCGTCGGGAACCGGACCCGCGCCTGGCGCTTCGGCATGCGCAGGCTGATGAAGCACCAGGGCCAGCGCCTGACGCACACCTGCACGACCGAGCTGATGGCGCAGGTGTACCAGTACGGCGACCGCATCAAGCTGACCGATGACATTCCGGGCAGCACCACCATCAGCGCCATGATCGAGGGCGCCTCGCTGGCCGGTGGGCGCATCACGATCCGGGTCGGGGAGCGGCTGGACTGGTCGCTGCCAGAGCCGCGCTGCCTGATCCGCTCCCAGGACGGAAACCTGTCCGGGGTCATCAATCCGACGCGCGTGGACTACAACACGCTCAGCATCGCCGCAGTGGATCTGCCGAACGGCTACGGCTTTTCCACCTGGATCATGGACGATCCGATCATCGACCCGCCCGAGCTGATCTTCTGCGACAGCACCCAGGTGGGCTACGACGCGGTGGTCGACGAGATCGCCCCGGGCCAGGACAACAGCTGCGAGCTGACCGCCCTGCAATACGACCCCGCCTTTTACCAGTACGACGACGCGAACGCGCCGTAACCCCCAACGGAGAACCCCAAAGATGGCGAACTTCAACACCGGCAACCCGGTGCCGTCAGCCGATGTCCGCGATTTGCACGACAACGCCGTGAACCTGGACGAGGGCATCAATGGGCCGGCGGGCTCGTGGAGGGACCGCAAGGGCGCCATGCGGCGCAGCTGGGCCGGTCTGGAGGCGGAATACGACCAGTTCATCGCCGACAACGGGCTCAAGCGCTACGCGAGCTGGGCGGCCCTGGAGGCCGATACGTCGCGTCCGGATGGGTTTGCGGCCGACGTCATCGGTGATGGCGGGACACATGTGGATCCGTTTTCCGGCGCCACCGTGAGCAATTCCGGTCAGTACCGCTCCACCGGCGGGCAGTGGCTGTGGATGCGTGCTGACGTTTTGGCCGAGAAGCTTGACAGTTCTGAGGTGCCGCACGTGCAAGAGCAGGTGCGCGAGAGCATCGGGATATCCTCCGTCGTGTCCACGACAGGCGGTGGAAGCGCGGAATGCATCCGGGACGCGGCCGGGAATCTGCGTGTCGTAAGTGATTACCCGGGTCAAGGGGTAGGAGACCCTGTCTTCCATGGAAACGTTCCGCGTGCCTGGACCGCGCCGGCCTTCGGCTATGACACGTTGATAGAAAGCGCGGCTGGCTCAGATCCGGACCGGATCGAGCTGATCAGGGACGTGAGTGGCGCCCTTCGCGTGATGATGGTGCTGGGTGCGCAGAGCGCTGGCCCGGTCTTCTATGGCGGCAATGCGGCCGAGGCTCGCTCGGTGCCGACTGAGTATGTGATCTTTCTGATTGCAGGCCAGTCGAACGCCCAGGGCATCGGCAATCCGACGCTGTCGCCGCAGATACCGGCTGGTGTTGCCTTCCAGTACTACGCCGGTGCGCTGACTGCGGTGACGGCGGACCCAATCGGCAACGCGGACAAGGCGTCGGCATGGGCTGCGTTCGCGAACGAGTTCTACGCCCGCACAGGCATGGGGGTGATCTTCGTGCCCGCGGCTGTTGGCAATTCGGCCCTCACCGCAGCGGCGGCGCATCCCGATGTCGGCGGTAACTGGCAGAACTGGGACGCGACTGGGTCGCTACGCGGTGCTGCGGCGACGGCACTCGCTGCGGCGTTCGGTGCGGCGACGAGCCAAGGTCTGGCATGGCGATTCGGCGGTGTTCTTTGGTCGCAAGGTGAGCGCGATTCGCACTGCCTGCCGAACGCTGAAACCTATCCGGGGGTGATCACCGAAGCTGCCTATCTGAGCGCCTTCGAGGGCCTCATGACATACCTCAACAACCAGATTGGCAGCAGCAAATGGCCGTTCCTGATGTCGCAGACCGGTGGCGACGCGCAGGGCGTCGATGCGGCGGCGTTGGCGTCGATGCGGAACCTGCAGCGAACCATTGCCGGTAGCCACGCACAGGTCCGCCTTGCCTGGACGGGTGCATTCAACCTCATCGAGCGGGGGCTGATGAGGGCCAAGGATTTCCCCGGCGACGCCCCCGATCGCAACCGTAACCACTATTCGCAGCAGGGCTACAACGAGATGGGCCGCGCCCTCGCCGTGGTAGCCGCCGTCGCCTCCATCTAAAGGAAGAAAGATGACCAAGCAGATTCTGATCCGTTCCGGCCAGGTGCCTGTGACCTCCGTCCTGCCGCTCTTCAATGATGTGTTCCCCAGCATTGTGTCGCCCGATCATCGGGCGTACGTCGATTTCTTCGACGGTGCTGCTGGCGCCATGAATGGTCGGGCAGTTCCTGTTGCCCCTGCTGGCCAGGCACCAACATGGGCGACTACGACCAACCTTCAACTGACTGGAAGCGGTGCGGCGAAGCCAAGCGCCACTGATGCTGAGGCGAGGGCAACCATTGAAGCATTGGCAGCCGGCGGAAATGGCCAGTGGGGCGCGACATTCCTGGCCGGCACCGTGGGGGCGTTCGGGATCCTCTTCCGGCGCGTCGCCGGGAACCAGCAAGGCTATCGAGCGGTTATTCGCGATTCTGGACGGCTTTCCATCCAACGAACCAATACCGGCGGCTTTGTTGAAGCCACTGAGGACTTTCCTTTCGTCTATACGCCGGGGGATCTGTACACCATGCGTGTGGTGGCACAAGGGGCTGTCGTGGAGGTCTTCGTCAACGACGCAAAGGTCGGCCAGGTCAGCAATGCCACCCTGAGCACGCTGACACGAGCTGGCCTGTTTTGGCAGAACAGCGACGCCGCCTGCCTGGAGTTCATGGGCGGTTCCTGACTCAAGGTCACTTGGTCCGCCCTTCCGACCTTTGCGACGGCGGCTGCCGGCAGTCTTGGCCTGGCAGATAACTTCCACGTGGCTCGGCGGAAGTGGTGGTGGCGGCCAGTCAGCGGCCGCACGTGCTAGTGTGGCATGCGGGCCGTTGCGGCTCTCTGGGGAAGGAGCGAGCTAATGTCTAAGGGGATCGTAGTAAGGGCCAGAAAGGCCTTTGTGGGAAACAACACCGTGATCGGGTTCCAGGAAGGAATCGATGTTGAAGCTGAAGAGGCCCATGTCGATGGCAATTTTGTCGAAAGCAGGGACTCGATCATTCAGCATCTCGGGCTCACAACAGATGCACCGAATGAGCTGGTGGTCCAAGCTATTCGGGAATCATCGGCGGGGCAAGCGTCGCCCTCAACGCTTGATAGGCTTCGTGGATTCCTTGCATCCTCCGCAGACGTCGCCACGTTGTCGGCTGCACTCATTAGTGTTGCGGGCAGTCCTTATTCGCAGCAAGCGATAAGGTTGCTGACAGGTTCATAGGCGACTGTAAAGCTACGGTTCCGGCTGGATGAGCAACGGCGAGTTGTTCCGGGGCGTGTTCACCGCGCGGCTGACGCGGTATGCCTCCATGGCTGGAGGCTCACTGGCCAGCAACATGGCCATGGCGTCATCCGGGCCGGTCGCCAGCCAGTCATCGACCTGAGCCGGTGGTATCCACAGAGGCATGCGGTCGTGGATGTCGGCCGATACGCCGCTGCTGTCGCCTGTGATGACGGTGAACGTGCCCAGGTTTCCCTCGGGCAACAGGGGGCTGGTGTCTTCCCACAGGCCGGCTGCCAACAGCGGCCCGGCGGCATGGATGAACCACGGATCCTTCTTGCCGTCCTCGGGGCTGACCGACCACTCGTAGTACCCAGCCATGGGCACCACACACCGACGCTTCTTGAACGCCGAGCGAAATGCCGGCTTCGAGGCCACCGTCTCGATGCGGGCATTGATAGTGGATCCCTGCAGGCCCTTCGCTTTGGCCCAGAAGGGCAGCAGGCCCCATGCAAGGCGCGTCAGTTGCCGGCCAGTGCCGCAGTCAAGGATGACCGATGCCCGCTGGGTCGGTGCAAGGTTGAAGCTCTCCGCCAGTTCCAGAAGCTCCTGTGCCAGGTCGGGCAACCCGATCTGATCAGCTTGGACCACAGGCATCTGGACGAATCGACCGCACATGGGGCGACGGTAGCCCGCCAGGCATGCGGCTGGGGTGAACGGTCAGCACCGCGCAGGAGGAATCTCATGCACGGACGTGGTGAAGTTCGGCGACAGCATGTGCTGCCGCATGCCCCAAGCCGGCCGTGCCTGCCACCCGGAGGCGCCGATGCCGGCCGTGCCGCGGCCGAACTTCTGGTTGATCTGGTCCAGCGTCGCCATCAGCTTGTCGTTGCCCACAACCGTTGGCCCGAACAGATCGGCCTGCAGGTCCTGCGGCCTGGCCAGGTCCAGAAGCGCGACGCCGGCTTTCTTGTAGCCGATACCCTCGCGCAGCAGGCCACGCAGCAGCTTGCGCACGACGCCCAGCACCACGGTTGTATCAGCGGTCGATGCCGGCAGGCTCACCGTCCGGGTGGCGTTGTGCTGGCGCAGCTCCGGCCGGAAGGCGTCGGAATGGGCGAACACCCACACGCCGGTGGCGACCAGGCCACGCGCGCGCAGCTTCTCGCAGGCGCGCACGGCGAAGGTGGCCAGCGCCTGGGCCACAGCCTCATGGTCTTCAACCCGGTCGCCGAACGACCGGCTCACCATGATCTGCTGCCGATCCGGCTCCACCTCTTCCAGCTCCATGCAGGCATGGCCCTGCAGCTCACGCTGGGTCCGCGCCAGGGTGACGCCGAAGGCGTCCAGGATGTCGTCCGGTGGCGCGTCACGGAGCGCGGCGGCCGTGCAGATGCCCATGCCTTCGAGCCGCGGCGCCAGCCGGCGGCCTACGCCCCACAGGTCTCCGATCGGGAACGTGCGCAGCACGGCGTCGCGGTAGGCTGCATCCCCGAGGTCGACCACACCGTCGGCGGTCTTCGCTACCTTGTTTGCCAGCTTGGCCAGCGTCTTCGTCGGCCCGATGCCAATGCAGTTGGGTATCCCGGTCCAGCGATGCACGCGCTGCCGAAGATCCCGCGCGAACCGCAGCCGGTCGGGCACCCCGTCCAGGTCGATGAAGCTCTCATCGATGCTGTAGACCTCCACGCGCGGCGCGGACTCGCGCAGGATCGACACCACCCGGGCGCTCATGTCGCCATACAGGCCGAAGTTGGCCGACCGCATCTGCAGGCCGTGCCGGCGCACCAGGTGCTTCAGCTCGTGGGCGGGCTGGCCCATCTTGATGCCTAGCGCCTTGGCCTCTGCCGAGCGAGCGATCGCGCAGCCGTCGTTGTTGCTCAGGACGATCAGCGGCACGCCGCGCAGGGCTGGCTGAAACACACGCTCGCAGCTGGCGTAGAAGTTGTTGCCGTCAACGAGCCCGAACATGGCCGCCCCGGCGCTTGATCTGCCGGACGACGCCCACCACCGCGAAGATCTCCACCTCGGTGTCCTGTTCCAGGATGATGGGCGGGAAGTCGGGGTTGGCCGAGTGCAGCTCCAGGTGTCGCTTGAAGGTCTGCAGGACCTTGCACGTGGGCTGGTTGCCGTCCCAGATGGCGATGACCAGGTCGCCTGCCTGGGGCGACACCGACCGGTCCACCACCAGGATATCCCCGTCGCTGACGCCGGCGCCGCTCATGGACCAGCCGTCGGCCCGATACAGGAAGGTGGCGGCCGGGTTGCGAACCAGCAGGCGGTGGAGGTCGATTGCCTCGTCCATGAAGTCGTCGGCCGGCGACGGGAAGCCCAGGCGTGCCCGCGCGCCGGCGAGAGGCACGAAGTGGGACGGGCCGTCGATCAGCGCCGGCCCGAGCGGGACGGCTATTGTGGTTGGGGGCGGTAAGGAATGCATGGGCGGGACTCTGGGCTACGCCGGTCTCAGGGTTCGAGACGGGCGGAGATGTTAGTACAAATACTAACCAGCCCGCGTGAGGGACCGGTCAGCTGGCGTTGCTCCCTGTATCGGGTGCTGCGACAGCTTCCGCGCACGATGGCCGGCATGAACAAATCGAGCATTGGAAAGGCGCGCTGGGCGCGCGACAAGGCCGACGATCTGCACAGGCAGGCCCGGGAGCTGGAACAGGACCGGAGCGGCGATTGGAGGGCCAAAGCGCGCCGGTTGCGGGGTGCAGATCGGTTGCGCTACGAGGCCGGCCGGTTCGAATCCATGGCCGTTAGGTGGTCCAGTTTCGGCAAATTAATACCCAAACAATAGTTCTCCCAGGCCACCATCAATGTCCGCCTCTTTTCAAGCATGGTGCCGCGCTTATAGGCGGCCTTTGCCTTGTCACGGATGCGGTGTGCCAGCGCCGCCTCGGAAAGGTCATCTGCAAAGTCCGTGGTCTCACTGGCCCAGTCCTTGAAGGTGGAGCGGAATCCATGAACGGTGATATGGGCAAACCCCATCCTCTTGAGCAGAGCGAGCATGGCGTTTTCGCTCAGCGGTTCTTTGCTGAGGTCATTGGGGAACAGCAACTCCCGGTCCATCCGAGGGCGGACCAGCGCCAAAGCAGCGGGCGACAGTGGAGTCGTGTGTTCGGCCTTCGCCTTCATGCGGCTACCTGGCACTGTCCATGTTCCTTCTTCCAGGTTGACCTCTGCAGGGCATGCGCCCACCGTCATTCCAGTGCGGGCGGCCGTCAGTATGGTGAACTCAAGGGCCCGCGCAGCCTCGCCGCGGCGCGCCCTGAGAGCGGTCATGAAAGCCGGTAGCTCGGCATAGGGCAGTGCGGCGAAGTTCTCCACCTTGGCCACTGCCGTCGGCTTGGGAAGGATCATTGCCAAATGGCCGCGCCAGCGCGCAGGGTTCTCGCCCGTGCGCTTCTTCTGCACGGTCACGGCATCCAGTACTGCCTCGACTCGCTGGCGGACCCGGCTGGCTGTCTCGGTCTTCACGGACCAGATAGGGCGCAGAATCGCCAGGATATGGTCGGTGTCGATGCGATCGACCCTCATAGAACCGATCACGGGCATGGCGTAGGTCTCCAGTGTGTTGGTCCACTGGTCCGCGTGCTTTGGGTTGGACCAGCCGGCCTTACGCTCTTCGATGTAGGCGGCGGCCGCTTGGCTGAAGGTTGGGATGGCAGCGGTTGCTACGGCGGCCGCGCGGCGGCCGGCCAGAGGGTCGTGCCCTGCGACGATCATCTTTCGTGCAGCATCGGCGGCCGCCCGCGCCTCGGCTAGGCCAACGACGTGCAGGGGACCCAGCCCCATCTCAGGGCGCCGCCCTTCGAACCGGTAGCGCAGGACCCAGCTCTTTGCGCCCGAGGCGGTAACCTGCAGATACAGACCGCCGCCGTCCGGGTGGTAGCCTGGCTCGGTGATGGTGGCCACGCGCCTCGCTGTCAGCCGATGAATCCTCAATCCCATTATTCCTACCCATCCATGTACCCGCCCAGCAAGCGCGGAATCCCGCGAAGGCGTGCGAACGAAAGAGGATGGTGAAACATAGGCGGCGCACAGCCTGAGACTGGTTTCACGAAGGCGCACGAACGCTAGGGAATGCTGCCGAGGCTGACTCCCACTCCGCCAGTTACGACAGAACGCCCGCAGATCATTGATCCGCGGGCGTTCTGCTTTTCTGGTCAGGATTCCAGGCCGGTATCGACTTCGAATACCGCCCCGGTTCCATCTCGGTCGGCGACCCGCAGGCACCAGCCATGTGCGGTGCAGATCTCCATGCAGATCGCCAGGCCCAGGCCTGCGCCACCTTCATTTCCAGTATCCCCGCGCCAGAACCGCTCGAACAGCCGGTCGTGATCTTCGACGGCGATGCCGACACCTTGATCGCTCACGGAGAATCCGCCTGCGTACATGGTCAGCTGGACCACGGCTCCCGGCGGTGAATGATGGATCGCGTTTTCCAGCAGGTTCTTTGCCAGCACGAAAACGGCCGAGGCATCGGCAACCACGATCGCATCCCTGCTGGTGGCATCCGCGGTGAATTCGATGGCAACACCATGCTGGTCGGCAAGTCGGGCCAGATAGTCGGCCGCATCCAGCAGCACGGTCCACAGTTGCATGGCCGCGGGCCTGTAGTTGTGGTCCTCGCTCACCTCTGCCAGATGCAGCAGCTGGTGAACCTGCCGCGCCATCATCGCCGTGTCGCGCAGCAGCAGCGCCGGATCCGCCGCGCCACCCAGTTCGATCTCGGCCTGCAGCAGCGCCAGCGGCGTTTTCAGCTCATGCGCTGCGGCAGCCAGGAACTCCTGCTGCACGCGATAGCCGTTTTCCAGGCGCGCCAGTACCGCATTGAACGAGGCGATCAACGGCAGCAGTTCGCTGGGCAGCGCGTCGTCGCGCAGACGTGCGGATACCGTGCGCGGACCGATTTTCATCGCGGCACGCGACACGCTGCTGAGGGGGCGCAGCAGGCGCCGGATCGTCAGATAGACGGTCACCGCGAATGTCAGCAGCGCGATCACGACGGTGACCGTACCGGCGCGCAGATAGAGCGTTGCCGCATGATCGCTGAGCGTAGACACCAGCCGCTCGCTCTGCGCGATCTGGAGTGTGTAGGTGAGGCCGCCGCGCTCCACCGTGCCTTGCATGACCTGCAGCACGATGTCCTCCGCGCCGAAGACCACGGCGCGGCTGTCGTCACTTGATGTGCGTCCCGACAACGCGTCCATGGCCGCGCCCTGCCGGCTTGCCGCCAGCACGCGGCCATCGGCGGCCAGCACACGGTAGGCGGCGTCCGCCGGCATGGCATCGTAGACATTGGCCTCCCTGTGCGGCAGCACGACATGGACGTCGCCTGCAGCATCCAGACGCAGCCCGTCACCGAGTTTGTCGAGCTCGTCGCGCAGTTCTGCCTCCAGCAGGCTGCTGCCGGGGCGCGACCACAACAGGGTGGACATCACCAGCGCCGCCGCGCCGGTGGCGAGCAGCATCGCCACCATGCTGGCCAGCATCAGCCGGGCGGCGAGGCTACGGGGTGGCCGGGGCATGACGCAGCGCGAAGCCCAGATTGCGGAGGTTGACCACCGACAGGCTGGAGCCGATGGCCTGCAGCTTGCGCCGCAGGCGATGCAGGGCCACATCCAGCGCATTCGGGGTAACGGCTTCAGCGACGCCCCAGGCTGCGGTCTCCAGCACGGTGCGACGGACGACATCGCCCGCGGCGCGCACCAGACAGACAAGAATCTGCAGTTCTGCCGGGGCCAGGCTCGCGCTCGCCGAGCCGCAGGCCACGGTGGCGCTTTCCGGCATGACCGTCAGGCCGGCGTACTCGAGCTGAAGCTCGTGCCGTTCCACAGGGCGGCGCATGAGCGCACGAACGCGCGCGGTCAGTTCTTCCATCGCGAATGGCTTGGGCAGGTAATCATCCGCGCCGGCTTCCAGGCCAGCGACGCGATCATGCAGGGCATCACGCGCGGTCAGCATCAGGCAGGGCAGGGAATGGCCGGCGGCACGCAGCCGCCGTACCAGGTCCAGTCCGTCGCCGTCGGAGAGGCCGCGATCGACGATGGCCAGCGCATGGCCGTCCCTCACCAGGCCGTGCCAGGCCGATGCCTGGGTCGGAAAGACGTCCACCGCGATGCCGGCGGCGCCCAGCCCGCGCTGCACCAGGGATGCAAGGCGCTGGTGATCCTCGACCAGGGCGACGCGATAGGAAAGGCGGCGAACATCTGACATGCGCAGTGGGGAATGCTAGAAGCTGCGGGAGAAACCGATGCTCAGCCGCGCCGCGCCGTTGCTGTCCGGCTCCAGCAGCGGGCTGTCGCTGATTTCATCAGGCAGGAAATCGTACTTGAGGGAGCCGATGATGCGCCATTTTTCGCCCATGGGGCGGGAGAAACCGACGCTGACCTCCGGCACTACCGCCGAGCCGGGGCGATACAACGGCACACCGCGGGCGACTTCCTCGTCCAGCGTGCCGTAGTAGTACGCCACCAGGTCCTTCGACATCCAGCGTACGCCAGCGCCGGGAACGATGGTGGTGCGCCCCCACTGGAGCGCGTATGCGTAGTCCAGCGTTGCCTCCTGGCCACTGCTCGCATCGGTGACATCGGCCAGCGCCTGCAGCTTCAGTTCGCCGGCACGGCCACGCCAGCGTGCCGCCAGGCCCGCATCCAGCCCGTCGTCGCGATCCTCCAGCAGGCTGGCATCCAGGCCGTTGGCGCGCAGTTCGCGGCGGCCAAGGTCGTCGATGTCGAAACCGTCCATACGTCCGGAAAGCACGGCGTCCAGCGTGAAAGTTTCGCCCTTGAACAGATGGACCCCGCCGCTCAGACCGCGCCAGAACACGCGGTCGCCTTCATACCCGACAAGCGGGAAGGGACGCGTCTTGGTGCCTTCACCGGCATAGGGGCTGTCCTTGACGCTGGCACCGATGCCAATGCTCCAGCGGTCGGCGGCGGGCCGGCTTTCGGCCAGCAGGTCGGTACTGCTGGTCTGGGCCATGGCAAGGGAAGGCAACAGCAGTGACGCGGCAAATGCGTGGCGGAGCATGGTCTGGCGAACCTCGACGTGAGTGGGCAGCCCAGTGTCGTGGCGGGCGACTTACAGGCGACTTACAGGCGGCATGCGCGTCCGTACAGCGTGGATGGCAGGCAGCATCACGCCGGAATCATGGCGATGTTTCTATGGTGGGGACATGGCGTCTCCCGAGAACGCGACTCGACAATCCGTCTGCAGGGTGAGCCAGCCGGCCTGTGTCTGGACAGTTGGTCATTCCACGCGCACATGGGAGACGTTCCGCGCAGTGCTGGAGGCTCATGGCATTGAAGCCATCGCCGACGTGCGCCGCTTCCCGGGCTCGCGGCGTTATCCGTGGTTCGCCAGCGAGACGATGGCCGAGGCACTTCCTGCCTTGGGAATGGAGTATCTCTGGGTGCCTGAACTGGGCGGGCGCCGCAAGGTGCAGCCGGGATCGCCCAACGGAGCCTGGCGCAATGCCGCCTTCCAGGGCTACGCCGACCACATGGCCAGCAGCGAATTCCAGGCAGGCCTGCGGAAGGTGCTGATGCTGGCTGGCAGGCGGCGCACGGCGCTGATGTGTGCTGAAGCGGTCTGGTGGCGGTGTCATCGTCGCCTGGTCGCCGATCTGCTGCAGCATCGCGGTATTCCTGTCCTGCATATCATCGACGACAAACCGGCACAGCCCCATCCGGCGAGTGCTGAAGCCCAGGCCGCAGGCGAGGATCTGGTCTACCCGCCAGTGCAGCCGGGATTGTTTGCCTGAGCGCCATCCGGGCTCGGGAATACCTCACCCGCGCCAGCGAAGTACCGAGGCAACGCTGCGGACATCGGCGACCTGGGAGCGTCGCATCACGTCCAGTGCCTGCTTCTTCAATGCCGGCAGCCCGGCAATGGCTTCGCGCGCGAGCACCACATCATGTTCGCGGGACTTGGCGTCCATCGCGCTCGCCATTACGCAGCCCTCGGCTGTCATGCCGCACATCACCAGCCGGCGTACCTGCAGCTTGGCCAGCAGGATCGGCAACGGGGTGGCCAGGAACGCCGAATGCTTCGGCTTCAGCACGAAATAGTGACCCGGTTGCGGTAGCAGCAGGGTGGCGATGGTGGCCGCCGGCCCCGGGGTCTGCCGGCAGCGCTCCACCTGCTGGCGGAAATCGCATCTCCAGTCGCTGAAGTTGTCGTTGACATGGATGACGGGCCACTGCCGGGCATCGAAATGGCGTCGCAGCCGCACGATATGGCGTGCCGCCTGCTCGGCCAGTGGTGCCAGTGGCTCCGCACCCGGGAAGTCGAACAGACTGAACATGTCGATGACAAGCAGGGCAGGCGGATCGCGCATGATGCCGCCAGCTGACAGGGTTGTCCGGCAACGCACTGTGAAGGGCTGCGCACGGCGGATCCCGGCGACGTCGGGAAGTGCCGTCGGCGCAAAAAAAACAGCAGGCTGAAGCCTGCTGTTTTCGAATGATGGTGCGCCCGGAGAGATTCGAACTCCCGACCGCCTGGTTCGTAGCCAGGTACTCTATCCAACTGAGCTACGGGCGCACGGTGTACTGCTTTTCCTGCTGCATCGACGGCGGTGTCGATGATCGGGTCACTGGTGCGCCCGGAGAGATTCGAACTCCCGACCGCCTGGTTCGTAGCCAGGTACTCTATCCAACTGAGCTACGGGCGCATGTGACAGCGATTCTGTATTGCAACGTTGCCGACGAGGCGACGCTTCTGTTGATGGTGCGCCCGGAGAGATTCGAACTCCCGACCGCCTGGTTCGTAGCCAGGTACTCTATCCAACTGAGCTACGGGCGCGCTTCAACAGGAGCGGAATTATGCGGATTGCCGCCGCATCCGTCAACGCCTGTGTGAAAGCTTCATGCGTGGTTCGCCGTGTGAAGTGTGCCGCGCAACGCTTGCAGCAGGGTGTCGGCCACGGCCTGGGGTGCCTTCATCCAGCTGAAATGGTCCGCCGTGGTGCCCAGGGCGCGGGTATCCAGCACCGTGGTGGAGGAGCGCACATGGGGCAGCTTGTGCAGCAATGCCTGCATCGAGGTGGAGGGGGCCATCCAGTCATCGGCCAACAGTACCGCCCGGGCGGTACCGCGCATGCGGCGCAGCTGGCCTTCCAGATCCTCGCCCATGCCGGCTGCCGCGTAATGATTGGCCAGACCGACCCGTGCCCAGTCGCGGATCACGCCGCGTGCTTCGGTGCCGCCGAAACCCAGCCGACGGCCGTACAGCGCGCCCTGGTGCTGCGCCAGCCATGGCAGGAAACGGTAGGCCAGCGGCAGCAGCCACGAGCGTGGCGCGGGGAAGCTGCGCCACCAGGGGGTGCCGCTGGCGACCAGCCACAGTTCGACGAAGCGGTCGGTGAAGCGGGCGGCATGCAGGCACGCAAGCTGCGCGCCCAAGCTGTGTCCGCCGATGATCCACGGAACGTCCGCATGTCCGCTGTCATGCCGTGCCATCAGCGCCTGGCTGGCGGGCAGGTCCTGTTCGAGAATCTGCCGGTAACCCCAGTCCTGGCTGCGGGAGGGCCGCAGCGAACTGCTGCCGTTACCGCGCCATTCGTGCAGGTAGACGGCGATGCCGTGCATGGCCAGCACCCGTGCCAGCGGCAGGTAATGACGCGCGCCTACGCCCAGTGCCGGCAACCACAGCAGCCTTGCGCGCGTTTCCGTCGGAACGCAGTGCAGCAGGCTGAATGCATGTCCATCGCTGGACTGCAGCGATGCTTCGCGGAAATCTTCGCTCATGGCTGGGACGCCGCGCCGAAGTGGTCCAGCACCAGCACGTTGCTGCGCCCTGGCGTGAAGCCCTGCCGCAGCCCGCGCGCGACGTAATCGATGGCCGCCCCGCAGGCATTGGCCAGGCTCAGGCCATTGCACAGCTGCGCGGCAATGGCCGAGGCCAGCGTGCAGCCGGTGCCATGGGCATCCACCGGCAGCCGGGCATGGCTGAATTCCTCGCTGCTGGCACCGTCGAAATAGCGGTCGATGACCCGGTTGCCTTCCAGCAGGTGGCCGCCTTTCAGCAGAACCGCACCGGCGCCGAGATCCAGCAGTGTGGCGGCAGCCTGTTCAACCTCGTCGGCATTGCCGATGGAGCGACCGATCAGCAGTTCGGCTTCCGGGGTATTGGGCGTGACCAGCGTGGCCAGGGGCAGCAGCCGCTCGCGCAGCGCCACCAGGGCGCTGTCCTGCAGCAGTTTCGCGCCGCTGGTAGCCACCATCACCGGATCGAGCACGACATGCGCTGGCCGGTACTTTTCCAGCGCATCGGCCACGCAGTGGATCACCTCGGCAGTCGCCAGCATGCCCAGTTTCACCGCGTGCACGTCGAAATCCTCGAAGCAGGCGTCGATCTGGGCCTGCAGGAAGGCGACCGGTGGCACGTGCACGGCGCTGACGCCGCGGGTGTTCTGTGCGGTGAGCGCGGCGATGGCCGACAGCCCGTGCACGCGATGGGCGGCGAACGCTTTCAGGTCGGCCTGGATGCCTGCGCCACCGCCGGAATCGGAACCGGCGATGGTGAGGGCGGAAACGGGAGTGTTGGGGCTCATGCGGCGATTGTGCCGTGCTCCCCGGCGGCCGGGTAGTGG
>JAEZCF010000113.1 GCA_023430045.1 Pseudomonadota bacterium
GCTCTACCCCGCCCTGCCTCAGCCTTCCATCTGTTCCAGTTCCTTGCCCTTGGTTTCGCGCACGTAGCGCAGCACGAAGAAGATCGAAAGGAACGCAGCGACGGTATAGATGCCGTATGCACCCGCCAGGCCGATGCCGGCCAGCAGGATCGGGAACGTCACGGTGATGGCGAAGTTCGACGTCCATTGCGCCGCGCCAGCCACCGCCAGCGCCGAGCCACGGATCTGGTTCGGGAACATCTCGCCGAGCATGACCCACATCACCGGGCCCCACGACATGTTGAAGAACACCACGTAGACGTTGGCCGCCACCAGCGCCAGCCTGCCCATGGCATCGGACAGCTGCAGCTTTCCGTCGACCAGGCTGCCGCTGGAGAAGGCGACCACCATCAGCGCCAGCGACACCGCCATGCCGACCGAACCGACCCACAGCAGCGGCCTGCGGCCGATGCGGTCGATCAGCAGCACCGTCACCAGGCACGCGCCGATGCTCAGCGCGCCGGACAACACATTGATCAGCAGCGCATCGTTTTCCGAGAAGCCGACCGCCTGCCACAACACTGCGCCGTAGTAGAACACCACGTTGATGCCGACCAGCTGCTGCAGCACCGCCAGCCCGATACCCACCCAGACGATGCCACGCAGCTTGCCGGTGCGGGTGTCCTCCAGATCAGAGAACGTCGGCTTGTGCTGGTCCTGGGCCAGGCTCGCTTCGATCTCGCCCAGCTTGGCATGCGCCTGCGCCGGACCATACAGCCGCGTCAGCACGGCCTCGGCCTGCTCGCGCCGCCCCTTCACGGCGAGGAACCGCGGGCTTTCCGGAATGGCGAGCAGCAGCACCAGGAACACCAGCGAAGGAATGGCCTGCATCCAGAACATCCAGCGCCACGCCTCCTGTCCCAGCCACAACGCTTCGGTGGACGCACCGGCCGCACGCGCCAGCAGGAAATTGCTGAGGAAGGCCGCGAACAGGCCGCTGATGATGGCCATCTGCTGCACCGTCGCCAGCTTGCCTCGATAACGGGCCGATGCCACTTCGGCGATGTAGGCAGGCGACATCACGCTCGCCGCGCCCACCGCGAAACCACCCAGCACGCGTGCGGTGACGAACATCCACGAGGCATGCGCGGCACCGGCGCCCAGCGCCGAGAGCAGGAACAGCACCGCAGCCATGATCAGCACGCTGCGCCGGCCCAGCAGGTCGCCCAGGCGGCCGGCCAGGAAGGCACCGATTGCGCAGCCGAGCAGCATCGATGCCACTTCGAAGCCAAGCGCGGCTTCACTGGAATTGAAGGCATGGCGAAGGCCATCGACCGTGCCGTTGATCACACCGCTGTCGAAGCCGAACAGGAAGCCACCGATGGTGGCCACGCAGCTGATGAGGACGATGAAGGCGGTGTTTTCGCCGGCGCTGCCAGCGCTGGCATGGATCGTTGTCGACATGGGTTCATCCGCGATGGGAAAAGGCCCGGCGTGTGGCGCCAGGAAATGGTCCAGCAATCACGTGCACCTCGGTGGCAACGCGCCCCCGCATCCCCTGGGCATTGTCCACCGATAGCCATCGAGTCTCCGGCAGGACGCCCGCCGCTGGCAATGTGCACTGCGGCAAATGCCCGTATGGCGTGGGGCGGCTGGCACGCTGCGGAGGTCCCCACAGGCCGTGCGCGACACCCCGCAGGCATGCCGGTTCGCCCGATGCCGGCCCCTGGCTGCCGACGCCGCATCCCAACCTGTTCTAGAATTACCGGCTTGAAGACGGATCCATCCCTCCCCCTATGCCTTTTGTCGTCACCGAAAACTGCATCAAGTGCAAACACACCGATTGCGTGGAAGTGTGTCCCGTGGACTGTTTCCACGAGGGCCCCAACTTCCTGGTGATCGACCCGGATGAGTGCATCGACTGCACGCTGTGCGAGCCGGAGTGCCCGGTGAACGCCATTTTCCCGGAAGACGACGTTCCGGCCGGGCAGGAAGTATTCGTCGGCCTGAATGCCGAGCTGGCGAAGGAATGGCCGGTTCTGACGGTGCGCAAGGATCCGCCGGCCGATGCCGGCGAGTGGGATGGCAAGCCGGACAAGCTGCCGCTGCTTGAGCGTTGATTCCGGCGGGGAGCCTGCCGGGCGGAGCCCGGCATTACGGGGAGCCTGCCGGGTAGAACCCGGCACTACGTGAGCCTGCCTGACGGAGCCCGGCATTACGTGAAGCCTGCCGGGCAGAGCCCGGCACCGCCCCTCTCGCCTTACGGCGCGAGCTTGGCCTTCAGCGCGGCGATCAGCTTGACCGGCGCGTCGGCGGTGGCCGGCAGGCCGCGCGGATCGACAGCGGACACATACGAGCCCGCTTCCACGGCGACCACGCGCACCAGGAAATTGCTGCCTTCGTAGGCCACATCGTAGGAACCCAGCAGCTGCGCGCGGGTCGCGATGGTCAGGCCTTCGATACCTTCCAGTGCGGTACCGACCTGGGCGAACGCCTCGTCGCGACCCTGCGTGACGGTGAAGCCGGACGCAGTGTTGGCCGGTGCAGCGGGCGCCTGGCCGGCAGCTGCCGGGGCCGGACGGGCGGCCTGTGAGGCCAGTACCGAGCCGGTGCCGTCCGCTGCCGTGGCGGCGGTGGTAGCGCCCGGAGGCGGCGTCAGGTCCGGCGGCACTTCCAGCGGACGCATTTCAGGCGCAAGCGCGTAATCGCCACGGGCGCCCTTCTTGAAGCAGCCGCTGGTGGCGACCACGGTACCCAGGGCAAGGACCGCGATGGTCAGCACGCGGAAGGTGGAAACGGATTGACGCATGGGGAATCTCCTGGAACAGGCCACCGGGATCAGTGGCTGGAAAGGGCTTCGAGCGCGGCGATGCCGCCGGCCAGTTGCTCGGCTGCGGGCTGGTGTGCTGCCGACAGGGGCAGCAATGGCAGGCGCAGGTCATGGCCGATGCCGATCCGACGCAGCAGCGCCTTGACCGGGATCGGGTTGGATTCGATACCGCAGAAATCATGGAAAGGCTGCAGGCGCGCATCCCACGCGTCGCTGGCGGCGGCGTCGCCGGCGCGGGCCAGCTCGCACAACCGCCGGTAGGCGCCGGGCAACACGTTGGAACCCACCGAGATCAGTCCATCCATGCCGGCGCGGATGGAGCGCGCGGCGGTGCCGTCATCGCCGCTGAGCACCATGAACTGTTCGCTGCGCAGCGCCAGCAGCGCCTGCACGCGCGCAGCGTCGCCCACCGCTTCCTTGATGCCGATGATGCCGGGGTGCCCGGCCAGTTCGGCGACGGTTTCCGGCAGCAGATCGCATCCGGTACGGCCCGGCACGTTGTACAGCACCACCGGCAGGCCGCCGTTGTCGGCCACGGCGCGGTAATGCGCCACCAGCCCGGCCTGCGTCGGGCGCACGTAAGGCGGCGTGACCACCAGCGCATGGGTGGCGCCATTGGCGGCCGCGCGGCGGGTCTGTTCGATGGTCTTCGCGGTGCCGGACAGCCCGGTGCCGGCCAGGACCGGCACCCGCCCGGCGATGCGCTCGACCGCGCCGACCAGCAGTTGATCGTATTCGGCATCGGACAGGGTGGCCGCCTCGCCGGTGGAGCCGGCCACGACCACGCCGTGCACGCCTCCTTCCAGCTGCAGGTGCAGCAGGCGCTGCCAACCATCGGTATCGAGGGAGCCGTCGGCCCGGAACGGGGTCGCCAGCGCGGTGATGAGGCCGGAAAGGGACAAGACGTGCTGCTCTGGCTGAGGGGGGAAAGAAGGGCCTGACGCACAAGCCCAGGCACCCTGCATGTTACTTGCGGCGTGAAAGCGCGGGCAAGTATGCTGGACACCGGTGAATGCCTGCCCGCCGCGGGCATTCAGACTCACGCACGCATTACCCCGGAATCGCCTTGACCGACACCACCCCGCGCCCCGCGCCGAGCGAAAACCACCTCCTGATCAACGCCTACACGACGCATCCGGAGTCCCCCCTGCTGCCCGTCACCCGCCGCATCGCCGACAGTGGCTGCAACCTGGTGGACGCGCGCCTGTCCACCGTGGGCCGCGATGTCTCGGTCACCGCGCTGGCCACCGGCTCCTGGGATTCGGTGGCCAAGCTGGAGGCGATGCTGACCCGCCTGGAGCGCGAGGAAGGCCTGAAGCTGGTCTGGTACCGCACGGAAGCCAAGCAGGCGCAGTCGAACCTGCTGCCCTACATCGTGGAAGTGATCGCCGCCGACAAGCCCGGCATCCTGTTCCAGCTGGCCGATTTCTTCGACCGCCAGGGCATCACCATCGAAAACCTGCAGAGCACGCGCTATCGCGCCATGCAGACCGGCGCGGAAATGTTCAGCGCCCAGGTCACCATCGGCGTGCCGGCCAACATGCACATCGCGGCACTGCGCGACGATTTCCTCGAGTTCTGCGACCACCTGAACCTGGACGCGATCATGGACCCGATGAAGTTCTGATGTCTTTTCGCGCGTCCATCACGGCCGCGCGATGTTTCATGCAACTGTAGTGGAAGTACGCCAGGCTCGGTAGAAGGAACCCATGGACAACGGCGACACCCTGGACCGCACCACCCTCTCTCTCCCGCTGGTAATGTCCGGCGGCGCCCAGACCACCCTCGGCGATTTCGCCGGTACGTGGCTGGTGCTCTACTTCTATCCGAAGGACAGCACCCCGGGCTGCACCACCGAAGGCCATGACTTCAATGCCCTGTTGCCCGCATTCGAGGATGCCGGCGCTGTCGTGCTGGGGGTCTCGCGCGATTCGTTGAAATCGCACGACACCTTCCGCGCGAAGCAGGGTCTCCGCTTTCCGCTCGTCAGCGACGCTGACGAAGCGCTGTGCAGCGCGTTCGATGTGATCAAGCTGAAGAACATGTACGGCAAGCAGGTACGCGGTATCGAACGCAGCACCTTCCTGGTTTCCCCGGACAGCCGCATCGTGCAGTCCTGGCGCAAGCTGAAGGTCGCCGGGCATGCCGATGCCGTGCTGTCCGCACTGAAGGACGCGCAGGCACAGTGATGCCCATCGCCTATTCCAGCCACCACCACCCTGCCCCGCAGGTCGTGGTGGTTTTTCCCTGTCCGCCCACCAGGAACCGATGATGACCCGAGGCAAGCGCATCTACGTGCTGGACACCAATGTGCTGATGCACGATCCCACCGCGCTGTTCAAGTTCGAGGAGCACGATGTCTACCTGCCGATGCAGGTGATCGAGGAGCTGGACAACGGCAAGAAGGGAACCTCCGAAGCGAGCCGCAATGCCCGCCAGGTGAGCCGGTTCCTCAACGAGCTGGTGCAGGCGTCCGGCCTGGACAAGCTTGCTGACGGCATTCCGCTGCAGCTTCCCAATGGGCTGCAGCTGCGCGGCAAGCACAGTGCCGGCAAGCTGCGTTTCCAGACCAGTCATTTCGACGCCGGCAAGAGCTTCGGCAAGGTCATCCCGGACAACGCTATCCTGGGCTCCATCCTCGCCCTGCAGGAAGCCTCGCCGGAAGTGCCGGTGGTGTTCGTGTCCAAGGACATCAACCTGCGCATCAAGGCGGCCATTGCCGGCATCGTCTCGGAGGACTACGAAAACGATCGCGCGCTGGACGATTTCAGCCTGCTCTATACCGGCGCCACCGAGCTGCCGGAAGATTTCTGGAAGCGCCATGGCAGCGACCTTCGCAGCTGGAGCGACAAGGGCCATTCGTTCTACGAAATCACCGCGCTGGACGATGAGGAGTGGTATCCCAACCAGTACGTCTACCTGCCGGGCGAGGACGATGTCGAGCTGCGCGTCAGCAAGCTCGACGGTGACAGGATCACGCTGTCGCTGGTTGCCGATTTCCGCCACGGCAGCCATGCGGTGTGGGGCATCGCCGCACGCAACCGCGAGCAGAATTTCGCGCTCAACGCGCTGATGGATCCGGATATCGATTTCGTCACCCTGCTCGGTACCGCCGGTACCGGCAAAACGCTGCTGGCGCTTGCCGCCGGACTGGCGCAGACGATGGACCAGCAGCGCTACCGCGAGATCATCATGACCCGTGCGACGGTCAGCGTGGGCGAGGACATCGGCTTCCTGCCGGGCACCGAAGAAGAGAAGATGACACCCTGGATGGGCGCGCTGACGGATAACCTGGAAGTGCTCACGCATACCCAGGAAGGCGGATCGTGGGGTCGCGCGGCCACCAACGACCTGCTGGCCAGCCGGATCAAGATCCGTTCGCTGAACTTCATGCGCGGGCGCACCTTCCTGTCTCGCTACCTGATCCTGGACGAGGCGCAGAACCTCACCCCGAAGCAGATGAAGACGCTGATCACCCGTGCCGGCCCCGGTACAAAGATCGTCTGCCTGGGCAACGTGGAGCAGATCGACACGCCGTACCTGACCGAGACCACGTCCGGCCTGACCTACGCGGTGGACCGCTTCAAGAACTGGCCGCACAGCGCCCACATCACGCTTCGCCGTGGCGAGCGTTCGCGACTGGCCGATTACGCGTCGGAGGTGCTGTGAGCATGCGCCCGTACGGGATCCTGGTGATGGCTGCCTGCACGGTGCTGGCAGCCTGCAGCACGGTGCAGGGACCGCCCAGCGTGCCTACCGCGCTGAAGACCGGGCAATCGTGGGTGGTCACCCGCCCGCTGGTGGCCGCCCAGGTGCTCGATACCTGCTCGCGGCCCAGCCCCGGCCGCGATGCGGGCCGCGTCACCGGCTACTGGGCGCCCAGCCGCCAGCAGGTTGAACAGCTCGAGGCAAGGCTCGGCGAACTGGCAGGCCAGGTGCGTTCGCCGCAGGATTTCAATCGCCAGTATGTGGGCATCGAAGCCGATGGACGCGAGTTGATCTACATCAACGCGTTCTCGCTGCCCGACGGCAGCGGCATCAACCCGGCCCGTGAAGCGATCCGTGTCTGCGACGGAGGCGCGATGTTCTGGGGCGCACTGTTCGATCCGCAGACCGGCACGTTCTCGGAACTGCAGTTCAACGGTCCGCCGACCGCCGCGCCGGTTCCCTGAGTCCGGCCGCGCATGGGGATACGCCTGCCCACCTGGGTGTGGATCGGTGCGGTCGCGCTTTCCTGCGTGGCCGGCATGGTCAACGTGGTCGGCTTCCTGGGCTTCGAACACCAGGCCGTCAGCCATATGACCGGCACCACCAGCCAGCTGGGCATGGCACTGGCACAGGGCGACTGGCGCTCGATCCGGCACCTGTGGGCGCTGCTGATCGCGTTTTCGCTCGGCGCGATGGCAAGCGGCCTCATCATCCAGGACAGCACACTGCAGCTGGGCCGTCGCTACGGCGTAGCCCTGGCGCTGGAATCAGCGCTGCTGCTGGTGGCCATCCCGCTGTTCAAGCAGCAGCAGATCTGGGGCGCACTGGCAGCAGCGATGGCCTGCGGCCTGCAGAACGCCATGGCCACCACGTTCAGCGGCGCGGTGGTGCGTACCACCCACCTCAGCGGCATGTTCACCGATCTGGGCATCGGCCTGGGCCATCTCCTGCGTGGACTGCCGCTGCAGATGCGGCGGTTGACGCTGAGCGGGCTGATCATCAGTGGCTTCCTGGCCGGCGGTGTCCTGGGCGCCTGGCTGTTCGTGCATTGGCATTACGACGCACTGCTCGCCCCTGCGTTGCTGACCGGTCTGACCGGGCTTGGCTACATGCTTCATCAGGTGTGGGCGCGCTGGCGACGTTGACTGGATTGGCCGTCGGCGGTGCGCTGACGTGGCATGCGGAGTTCATGCGGTTGCCGGCCAGCGGCCGGCACAACCCCGCCGCCCGGGGGCACGG
>JAEZCF010000141.1 GCA_023430045.1 Pseudomonadota bacterium
ACCCACCACTAATCACCCACCCAGGCCAAGCTGCCATCCACCCACCCAGGCCGGTCATCACCCGCCAAAGCAAGACGGTCACCAACACCTCCTCCGGCGGCACTGCCTGCCCCAACATGAGAAAATGCCGCGCATGAATGCTGCTTCGCCCTCGCAGTCCACCGCCCGCGGCACCGGCCGCCGTACCCTGCTGCTGCTCTTCGCCGTGTTCTTCGGGGCAATGACGCTGGCCGCCGTGCTGCGCTTTTCGGGCTGGCAACCCGCCGGCCATCGCAACGTCGGCCAACTGCTGCAGCCGCCGGTGGACCTGCGCGCGCAGCCGCCCCTGCTGGCCAGTGGCACGCCCTACACCTGGAAGAGCGAAGACAAGACCTGGCGCATCCTCGTCGCGCCTCCTGCCGGCTGCAATGAATCATGCGTCACTTTGTCGCAGGGACTGCTCAAGGTGTGGCAGCTGTTTGGCCATAACGCCGATAATGTGGAGATCCTCTGGCTGGGGGTGCCGCCGGCGCCGCTGGCCGGGGCGCCCGCGCTGCGCGAGCTGGCTCCGTCGCCGGCCCTGCGCGCGGCCTTGCCCGGGGTCGACGATCCGGCCGGCGTGCCGGTCTATGTAGTCGATCCGAACGGCTTCGTGATCATGCGCCATGCGCCCGGCACCGATCTCGGTGGCCTGCGCAAGGACATGGCCACGCTGCTGAAACTGAAGTGAGTCCTGTTTGATGAGCCTTTCCGCGCGCCCGGCGCTGCACCGCAACTTCCATCGCCTGGCGTGGTTCGCGATGATCATGACCGCGAGCACCATCATGTTTGGTGCGTTCGTGCGGCTGTCCGATGCCGGCCTGAGCTGCCCGGACTGGCCCACCTGTTACGGACAGGCCACCTGGCCCTCCCACGTGGATGAAACCATCGGTCATCCGGCGGCGGATATCCGCCCGCTGGAAACCCACAAGGCGTGGCGCGAACAGGTGCACCGCTTCCTGGCGGGCGCGCTGGGCATCGAAATCCTCACCCTGGCACTGCTGGCCACGCGCCGCCGTCGGTTCGGCAGCGTCGCGGTCGTCTCGGCATGCGTGCTGGTGGCTGCCGGCATACCGCTGTACATGATGGGATGGCATGCCACGGCCAGTGTCCTGGCCATCGCCGGCGAGGCGATCCTGCTGCTGGCCGCGCTCAGATGGAACAACCTCGATCTTTCGCGTGCGGCATTGTTGACGCTGGCAGTGGTGATCTTCCAGGCCCTGCTCGGCATGTGGACGGTCACACTGTTGCTCAAGCCGATCGTGGTGATGGGCCACCTGCTGGGCGGCATGCTGATGTTCGGCATGCTGGTGTGGATGGCCTGGCGTGCCACGCACCTGCCGATCACGCTGGCCGAAGCGCCGAAACTGAAATGGCTGCTGCGCATCGGCGTTGCCGTGCTGGTCATGCAGATCGCGCTCGGCGGCTGGGTCAGCGCCAATTACGCGGCGCTGGCCTGTGGCGGTGGCAGCGCTTCGCTGGACAACTTCCCGCGGTGTGCGAACCAGTGGTGGCCGCAGCAGAACTATGCCGAAGGCTTCACCCTGTGGCGTGGCATCGGCGTGGACTATGAAGGCGGCATCCTCGATGGCGCGTCGCGCATCGCGATCCAGATGGGCCATCGGATGTTCGCGATCGTGGTTGCAGCCTATCTGCTGTGGCTGGCGCTGCGCCTGTTCCGCGTGCCCAGCATGCGCGGCTGGGCGACCGCGCTGATCGCCGTGCTGGTCGCCCAGGTCACCTTGGGCATCCTCAACGTCAAGCTCGCCCTGCCACTGGCGGTGGCGGTGATGCACAACGGGGGCGCCGTGCTGCTGCTGTTCGTGATGGTCAGCCTGCTGGCGCGACTGCGCGCACCGGACTGACGCCATGGCCCGCTACCGTCAATACTGGGACCTGACCAAACCCAAGGTCGTCGCCCTCATCATCTTCACAGCGCTCGTCGGCATGGTGCTTGCCGTGCCTGGCGTGCCGAGCTGGGAGCAGGTGCGCCTGGGTGTACTGGGCTTCATCGGCATCTGGCTGGCGGCATCGGCAGCGGCGGCCATCAACCAGCTGCTGGATGCGCAGATCGATGCGCAGATGGCGCGCACGTCATGGCGCCCATTGGTGGTCGGCAAGGTCAAGCCGTGGCAGGTGCTGGTATTCGCGGGCATCCTGATCGCGCTGTCCATGACCCTGCTGGTGGTGTGGGTCAACGTCATTACGGCGGTGCTGACCTTCGCATCGCTGATCGGTTACGCGGTGATCTACACCGTGTACCTGAAGCGTGCCACCTCGCAGAACATCGTCATCGGCGGGCTGGCCGGTGCGATGCCGCCGATGCTCGGCTGGGCGGCGGTGACCGGCATGCAGACGGCGTCCGACTGGTGGTATTCGGCGCTGCTGGTGCTGATCATCTTCATCTGGACGCCGCCGCATTTCTGGGCGCTGGCGATCTTCCGCCGCGAGGATTACGCCAAGGCGAAGATCCCGATGCTGCCGGTGACCCATGGTGTGGTGCATACGCGCCGGCAGATCCTCGCGTACTCGGTGGTGCTGGCGATCATCTGCATGCTGCCCTACGTGGTGGGCATGAGCGGGCCGTTCTACCTGGGTGGCGCGATCATACTGAACGCCGTGTTTCTCTGGTACGCCTGGCGCATGCAGGACCCGCCGGATGAACTGTTCTCGATGAAGATGTTCAACTGGTCGGTGGTGTACCTGATGGCGCTGTTCGCCTTCCTGCTGGTGGACCACTGGATACTGCCCTGGGTGTAAGGCCCGTTCCTCGCGGACGACGACTCAGGGGATGACGACTCTGCTGGGTGATGACTCAGGGGCTGACGACTTTGGTGGGTGACGACCGTTGGTCGTCACGCTCTCCGCCGGTCGACTCCGGCAACCGCTGTGCCAGCTCTTGTGGAGCCGACCCCCGGCCAGCTGGACGTTGTGCCCAGCGATTCCAACGACGGCCGGGCAGGAGGGTCGCCTCTAACCGCCTCGACGCGCATACCGCTGCGCGATGACGCCACAGACGATCAGCTGGATCTGGTGGTAGATCATCACCGGCAGCACGATGGCCCCCAGGCTGCCGCCGGCGAACAGCACCTTGGCAATCGGCACGCCGGTGGCCAGGCTCTTCTTCGAACCGCAGAACACGATGGCGATCTCGTCCTCGCGGTTGAAATGCAACCGGCGCGCGATCAGGGTGATCAGCGGCATGGCGATACCCAGCAGGACCGCCGCGATCACCGCGACCGTGAACAATGAAAGCAGCGGCGTCTTCGACCACAGCCCTTCGGTGACCGCCTCGCCGAACGCCGAATACACCACCAGCAGGATGGTGCCCTGGTCGGTGTAGCGCAGCATCGCGCGCTGGCGCTCCACCCAACGGGCGATCCACGGCCGCAGCAGATGACCAGCGACGAACGGCACCAGCAGCTGCAGCATGATGCTGCCGATGGCCTGCAGGGGATTGTGCAGTCCGCCCTGCGTGCCCGCGAGCACGGTCAGCAGCAGCGGCGTAAGGAACACGCCGAGGATGCTCGACAGCGACGCGCTGCATACAGCGGCGGGGACATTGCCATGCGCCATCGATGTAAAGGCGATGGATGACTGTACGGTGGAGGGCAGGGTGCACAGGAACAGCACGCCCAGGTACAGCTCGGGTGTCAGCAGCCAGCCGGACAGCGGATGGAACAGCAGTCCCAGCAGCGGAAACAGCACGAACGTACAGGTCAGGATGACCAGGTGCAGCCGCCAATGCAGCATGCCGCCGATCACCGCTTCGCGCGGCAGACGCGCACCATGCAGGAAGAACAGCAGCGCGATGGCGATGTTGGTGAGGTCATCGAGCACCATCGAAGCGGCGCCCTTCATCGGCAACAGCGATGCCAGCAGCACGGTACCCAGCAGGGTCAGGGTGAAATTGTCCGGCCGCAGTCGCGACCACCGATGAGTCATGGTGTAAAGGCTCCGATAAAAAGGGGACGGAGGTGGTTAATTGTAATTAACCACCTCCGTCCCCCTGTTCTGGGGTTACAGGCGGATGCTGGCACGGGCTTTCAGCAGTTCGCGCAGTTCGTATTTGTCGGTATCGTCCAGGCCCTGCGCGCGCTGCTTTGACAGCAGTTCGTCCAGGCGCTGCAGCAGCAGCTGCTTTTCCAACTGCGCCACCGCGTCATGCAGTTCCTGGGTCCACATCGCTTCGTCGCCGGCAAGGCTCTGGGCGGCCAGGGTATGCAGTGACGCCTGGTCTTCGCGCCCGTCGAAGTGTTCCAGCAGGGCGCCGGTGCTGATATCCGGACGCTGTTCCACCAGCGACAGCAGTTCCAGCAGCAGATCGACGCCGGGCAGGCGCAGGCCGTGGAAGTGGTGCTGCCCACCCAGCGTCAGTGCCAGCGATGGTTGCTGCAGCAGGATGGTGATCGCCGCGCGTACCAGGCTGCGCCGTGCGGTGGGCTGGATCGTGCGGGACGCCGCACGTGGTGGCGTTGCCGGGCGGGCGGGTGCGTTGCTGCCTCCCAGTCCGGTCATCTGTGCAAGCTGCTGCTTCATCAGATCGCCGAATGCACCGTCGGGAATCTGCGCCAGCATCGGCCGGGCGCGTTCGGCCAGGCGTGCCTTGCCGTCCAGCGTACCGAGGTTGATCTCGCGGCTGAGCTCGTCGAAGAAGAACTGCGACAGCGGCGTGGCCTGTTTCAGGCGTTCGTCGAAGGCATCGGCCCCTTCCTTGCGCACGATGCTGTCCGGGTCCTCGCCGTCGGGCAGGAACAGGAAGAACGCCTGGCGGCCATCCTTCATGCGTGGCAGCACCGACTCCAGCGCCTTCCAGCCCGCACGGCGGCCAGCAGCATCACCATCGAAGCAGAAGAACACATCCGGCGCGTTGCGGAACAACAGCTCGGCATGCTCCGGTGTGGTCGCCGTGCCCAGCGTGGCCACTGCCTGGGTGACCCCGAACTGGAACAGCGACACCACGTCCATGTAGCCCTCGACCACGATCAGGCGTTCGATCTTCTGGTTCGCCTGGCGCACCTGCCACAGGCCGTACAGTTCGCGGCCCTTGTGGAACAACGCGGTTTCGGGTGAATTGAGGTACTTCGGGCCGTCGTCCTTTTCGAAGACGCGGCCGCCAAACGCGATCACCCTCCCGCGGCGGTCGAAGATCGGGAACATCACCCGGTCGCGGAACTTGTCGTAGACGTGGCCACGGTCGTTCTTTGAAAACAGTCCGGCGCGGTCGAGCAGCTTCATCCGCCGCTCGTCCTTGCCCAGTGCATCGCGCAGGCCGCTGTAGCCATCCGGCGCGTAGCCGATCTGGAAACGTGCGCGGTTTTCTTCGTCCACGCCGCGCCCGTCCAGATAGGCGCGGGCCTTGTCGCTGTCCTGCAGGTGTTTCTGGAAGAAGCGCGTGGCCGCATCCAGCGCGGAATACAGTTCGCGGCTGTCGTCCTGCTGCTGCGCACTGCGTGGATTCTCGCTGCGCGGAAGCTCCATGCCGACCCGCTTGGCCAGTTCATCCACCGCATCCAGGAATTCCAGGCGGTCGTAGTTCATCAGGAAGCTGATGGCGGTGCCGTGCGCGCCGCAGCCGAAGCAGTGATAGAACTGCTTGGTCGGCGATACCGTGAACGATGCCGAACGTTCGTCGTGGAACGGACAGCGCGCGGCATATTCCTTGCCCTGGCGCTTCAGCGGAACGCGGCTGCCCACCACCTCGACAATGTCGGAGCGGGCAAGCAGATCGTCGATGAAAGCGTCGGGAATGCGGGCCATGACCACCAGCGGGGCACCGCCGTGAGGCGGCGCGGGGCGAACGAACGGTCGCCTAGTTTACCCGTTGGCGGGTGTCTCGCCCGGCTGCGGCGGGGGGATTCCGGCGGCGGCCAGCCGATGGTGGGCACGCAGCCGCTCGTCGATGACCGAGGTCATCAGCGCGCCGATGAAGAACACCACCATCGCGTAGTAGATCCAGACCAGCGAGATGACCAGCGCCCCCATCGAGCCGTAGGCGCTGCCCGGAGCCACCTGGGCGATGTAGACGCCGATGCCGTAACGCCCCAGCGCGAACAGCGCCGAGGTGATGGCACCGCCGATGAAGGCCTGCCGCCACTCCACGCGCCGGTCCGGCAGGTAGTGGTACATGAAGGCGAAAGCCACCGTGTACAGCAGCAGGGTGCTCAGATAACCGAGTGCGGGCAACAGCGAGGGCAGCTGTGCGAAGGCGACCTGCAGCATGGTGGTGGCGGTCATCGACACCACCAGCAGGAAGCCGAGCGCCAGCACCACACCGAAGGAGAACACGCGCTTGCGCAGCCAGGCCACCAGGCCGTCCAGCCGCTCGCCGCTGGTACGGAAGATCAGGTTCAGCGCGTTCTGCAGCTGGGCGAACACCGCCGTGGCACCGACGAACAGCAGCAGGGTGCTCCAGATGCCGGCCAGCGAGCCGATGTCCGGCTGGTCATCGGCATTCTGCAGCACGGTCTCCGCTACCGTCGCCACACTGGTGCCGGCCGTGGTGCCAATCTGCTCGACCAGTGCCTGCTGGGCGGGCGGATACAGCGAAGCGGTCAGCCACAGCAGCAGCACCAATAGCGGTGCCATCGACAGCAGTGCATAGAAGGACACTGCAGCCGCCTGACTCAGTACGTCCACTTCCAGGAAGCGGTTGACCACCGCCATGGGGAAGCTGCGCTGCAGGCGGTCGACATACTTGCGCATCGAGGCCGGCACGCCCTTGTGCGGGGTCGCGGTGTGGGTATCGGGATTGGGATCGGGGAGGGGAGTCGATTCAGCCATGGGCGCTTTTTAACAGGCGCAGGCCGAAGAACGGGTGAAGCGGTGCCCCTCATTCGCGACAGGTACCTGGTGGGTGACGATTGTTGGTCGTCCCTTGTGTGCCAGTCGCGACAGTGGTGGAACAGCGACCCGACCAACGGTCGGGTCCCACCAGGGCAGGGCCGGGACCCAGCCGTGCAGGATCGCGCCCCGCCCGCGCAGGTCGGACCGCATCAGGCAGTATCGGAGCACACCAGGGCAGGGTCGGGACCCACCAGGACCGAAAAAGCTTCCGCCAGAAGCAGAATCAGCCGGCGAGCTGCTGCTTCACCAGCTTCGACACCAGGCCCATGTCGGCCTGGCCAGCCAGCTTCGGCTTCAGCGCGCCCATCAGCTTGCCCATGTCAGCCGGGGAGGCTGCGCCGGTCTCGGCGATGGCCGCCTTGATGGCCGACACGATCTCCGCCTCGCCCATCTTCGCCGGCAGATACTGTTCGATCACGACCATTTCCGCGCGTTCGATCCCGGCCAGATCTTCACGGTTGGCCGCTTCGAACTGGCTGATCGAATCCTTGCGCTGCTTGACCATCCGGTCCAGCACGGCGATCACGGCGGCATCGTCCACTTCGATGCGTTCGTCGACTTCCTTTTGCTTGATGGCGGCGTTGATCAGGCGGATAACGCCCAGCTTCTGCTTCTCGCCCGCCTTCATGGCGGCCTTCATGTCTTCGGTGAGCTTCAGCTTCAGGCTCATGGGGCACCTCGTGTGTCGATGATCGTGGCAGGAAAACCGGGTCGGAACCCGGGAACGCAAAAAGCCGGCGACGCTCGCGCGTGCCGGCTTCGACCTCACCGCGACAGGCAGGGCCTGTCGCCATGAGTGCGTCCGATCAGTACAGGCGCTGACGCTTGGTGACGTCGCGCGACGAACGGCGCAGCTGACGCTTCACGGCAGCAGCAGCCTTGCGCTTGCGCTCCTGGGTCGGCTTTTCATAGAACTCGCGCTTGCGGGTTTCGGCCAGCACACCGGCCTTTTCGCAAGTGCGCTTGAAGCGGCGAAGAGCAAACTCGAAGGGCTCGTTCTCGCGGACTTTGACGCTGGGCATGGAATCTCCGGGACACAGTAGAACCGGGTCACGCCCGGCGAGCCGCACATTATAGCGGCGAATCGACAAACTGCAAGCAGCCCGGCCCGTCTTCCGGCCAGCCCACCTGCCTCTCAAGGATCTGCACTGGCCCCGAGGGGCAGGCAGGGGGCGCATAATACAGCACATGCGAGTCCTTGGTATCGAATCTTCCTGTGATGAGACCGGCGTGGCGGTGTATGACACCGACCTGTCCGGCCCTGACGCCCTGCGTGCCCATGCGGTGTACAGCCAGATCGCCCTGCATGCCGAATACGGCGGGGTGGTGCCGGAGCTGGCCAGCCGTGACCACGTCCGCAAGCTGCTGCCGCTGATCCGGCAGACGCTGGACGAGGCCGACATGGCCATTGGCGACATCGACGGGGTGGCCTATACCGCCGGCCCCGGACTGGTCGGGGCGCTGCTGGTCGGTGCAGGCGTGGCCCGCTCGCTGGCCTGGGCGCTGGAGGTGCCGGCCATCGGCGTGCACCACATGGAAGGTCACCTGCTGGCGCCCCTGATGGAAGACGATCCGCCGGCGCCGCCATTCGTGGCGCTGCTGGTGTCTGGCGGCCATACCCAGCTGGTTGCGGTGGACGCCATCGGCCAGTACCGGTTGCTGGGCGAAACGCTGGACGATGCCGCCGGCGAGGCCTTCGACAAGACCGCCAAGATGATGGGCCTGCCCTATCCGGGTGGTCCGCAGCTGGCGGCGCTGGCTGAACAGGGCCGGCCAGGCGCTTACCGCTTCTCACGGCCGATGACCGATCGGCCCGGCCTGGACTTCAGCTTTTCCGGCCTGAAGACGCAGGTGCTGCTGGCCTGGCGCGACAGCGACCAGAGCGTGCAGACCCGCGCCGATATCGCCCGCGGTTTCGAGGACGCGGTGGTGGACACGCTGGCGATCAAGTGCGACCGCGCGCTGGAAGCGGCAGGCACCAATGTGATCGTGGTGGCCGGCGGTGTCGGCGCCAACAAGCGCCTTCGGGCGCGGCTGCAGGAGATGGCCGCACGCCTGGGCGGACGGGCGTGTTTCCCGCGTCCGTCGCTGTGTACCGACAACGGCGCGATGATCGCCTTTGCCGGCGCGCTGCGGCTGCAGGCAGGCCAGCACAGCCCTCCGAACGTGGATGTCACCCCGCGCTGGGACATGGCGACGCTGCCGGCGGTGTGACCCTTCATCGGCGGAGGAGCCGGGCTCGTTCCTGCACCCTTCGCCCTGCCCCGTTACCATGGCTCCCCTCTCATCGCGTTGCAGGGCGGCATGGACAAGGTGTTCATCGAAGGGCTGACAATTGATGCCCTCATCGGTATCTATGACTGGGAACGGCGCATCCGCCAGGATCTGGTCTTCGACCTGGAAATGGGCTTCGACAACCGTCGGCCCGCAGCCAGCGACGACATCGCCCATACCCTCAACTACAAGGCCGTGAGCAAGCGGCTGGAGGACTATGTGCGGGCCTCGGAGTTCGGCCTGGTTGAAACGCTGGCCGAGCGCTGTGCGGAAATCGTGCTGGCCGAATTCGACGTGAACTGGCTGCGCCTGAAGCTGAGCAAGCCCGGCGCGGTGCGTGGCGCGCGCGCGGTAGGCGTGATCATCGAACGCGAGCGCCCACCCACCCGGTAACGCCGGCCGTTGGCCGGCAACCGCGCACCGCGCGGTGCATCCCCGCGTTCGACGGACGTCGACGCATGATCCAAAGGAAGTAGAACATGGTGAACGCAACAGAAAGTGTGCAGTGGCTGGACCGCCTGCAGGAATCCCTGGCGCCGTATCCGGGTGCTTATCTCGGGCTGACGCTGGGGGCCCTGGTGGTCGCCGCCGTGTTCGCCAACTGGATCACAAAGCACATCCTGTTGCGTGGCCTGCGCCGCCTGCTCGCGCGTCTTCCCGGCCACCATGCCGATCGCGGAAGCCATCTGATGCGGGTCATCTCGCGCCTGTCCAACGTGGTGCCCAGCCAGGTCATCGCCTCGGGCATCCGCTATGTGCCGGACCTGCCGCCGGGCCTGGTCTCCTTCATCGTCGGCGCCTGCCAGGCGTGGGCGGTGCTGACCCTCTCGCTGGCTCTCTCGCACGCGCTGGATGCCGCAAACGACCTCTACGAACGCCGTCCGGATGCCCGCAACAAGCCCATCAAGGGCTACCTGCAGGTCGTCAAGATCATCATTTTCGTCATTGCCGGCCTGTCCATCGTCGCCACCCTGGCGGGCGTGGACCTGCGCTACCTGGTCACTGGCCTGGGTGCGGCGACGGCGGTGCTGATGCTGGTCTTCCAGGACACCATCCTGTCGCTGGTGGCCAGCGTGCAGATCAGTGGCGATGGCCGCATCCGCATGGGCGACTGGATCGAAATGCCCAGCCAGGATGCCGATGGCGATGTCATCGATATCGCCCTGCATACGGTCACCGTGCAGAACTTCGACAAGACCATCACCACCATCCCGACCAAGAAGCTGGTCACCGAATCGTTCAAGAACTGGCGTGGCATGCAGGAGGCCGGCGGGCGCCGGATCAAGCGTTCGCTGTACCTGGACCAGCACAGCGTGGGCTTCATCGGTGACGATGATCGGGCACGGCTGGGTCAGTTCGCGCTGTTGTCCGATTACCTGCGCGGCAAGGACGAGGAGCTGGCGCAGTGGAACGCGCAGTTGCGCGAGCGCGGCATGGATGAGATCAACAGCCGCCGGGTGACCAACCTGGGCACCTTCCGTGCCTACGTGGAGCGCTACCTGGGCAGCCATCCGGGCATCCATCCGGACATGACCCTGCTGGTCCGCCAGCTGCAGCCGACCACCGAAGGTCTGCCGCTGGAAATCTACTGCTTCACCCGCAGCACCGCATGGGGCGAATACGAAGGCGTGCAGTCGGACATCTTCGACCACCTGCTGGCGATCCTGCCGAGCTTCGGTTTGCGGGTGTTCCAGGCGTCCAGCGATGCCATGCTGATGGCCGCCCGCGACTGACCGCGCCCACCGCCGCAGGGCCTTTCACTGCGTTGATCTGGACCGCTGCCGGTAAGCCGGCAGCGCCTTCACCTGACATCGGCATGGACACGAAGACGCACTTTTGTACCCGGCAACGCTAGAATGCTGGCCTTGTAAACGTTTTCACAAGGATCGCCGGTGGCCTCCGAACGTATCGAATCCCTGATCGCCCAGATGACCATCGAAGAAAAGGTGGGCCAGTTGGGAGTCTTCGCCGACATGGTTCGCCCGTTCGCGCCGGACGTGAACCCGGAAGCCAATGTGCGCAATGCCGACCAGGTGCTGCAGCAGGTGCGCGAAGGCAAGGTGGGCTCGTTGTTCAACGGCGTGGGTGCTGAACTGGGGCGCCGCATCCAGCAGGTGGCGCTGGAAGAAAGCCGGCTTGGCATCCCGGTCATCCTCGCCGCCGACGTGATACATGGCATGCGCACCGTGTTCCCGATACCGCTGGGTGAGGCCGCGAGTTTCGAACCGGAGCTTGCCCGGCGCACCGCACGTGCCACTGCCGTGGAAGCCACCGCGGCCGGCCTGCACTGGACCTACGCACCGGCGGTGGACATCGCCCGCGACCAGCGCTGGGGGCGTGGCGCCGAAGGTGCGGGCGAGGACGTGGTGCTGGGCTGCATGTTCGCCGCCGCACGCGTGCGCGGTTTCCAGGGCGACGACCTGCGCGCGCACGATGCGCTGCTGGCCACGCCCAAGCACTTCGCCGCCTACGGCGCGGTGATGGCGGGCATGGAATACAACATGGTGGATATCTCGCCGCAGACGCTGCGCGACGTGCACCTGCCGCCGTTCAAGGCCGCCTTCGATGCCGGTGCGATCACCGTGATGTCCTCGTTCAACGACATCAACGGCGTACCGGCCAGTGCCAACGCCGAGCTGCTTACCGACATCCTGCGTGGCGAATGGAATTTCCCCGGCGTGGTGATATCCGATTACACGGCCGACATGGAGCTGGTCGCGCACGGGTACGCCGCCGATGATCGTGATGCCACCGCCAAGGCCTTCACCGCCGGGCTGGATCTGAGCATGCAGAGCGGCTTCTACGCTGAACACCTGCCCGGACTGGTGGAAAGCGGCGAGGTACCGATGGCCGTCCTGGATGAAGGCGTGCGCCGCATCCTGTGGCTGAAGGAAACCATCGGGCTGTTCGACGATCCGTACCGCTCGCTGGACCCCGCGCGCGAGGCCGACACTTCGCAGATCGCCGCGCATGACGACCTTTCGCGCGATGCCGCGCGGCGCTCCATCGTGCTGTTGAAGAACGAATCGGCAGTGCTTCCGCTGCGCAAGACCAGCCAGAAGATCGCGCTGATCGGACCGTTCGTGCAGGACCGCGAAAACATCGAGGGCTGCTGGACGCTGTTCGGCGACAAGGCGCGTTACGTGGACCTGGAAACCGGCGTGCGTGCTGCGATGGGCGATGAAGCGCTGCTGGAAATCGTGCCGGGCTGCGATCTGGAAGCCGCGCTGCCGGGTGGCATCGAAGCCGCCGTGGCGGCTGCCCTGCGTGCCGATGTCGTGGTACTGGCACTGGGCGAGCCGCAGCGCTACAGCGGCGAAGCGCAGTCGCGCGTGGAGATTACCCTGCCGCCCGCGCAGCAGGCATTGGCCGAAGCGGTGGCAATGACCGGCAAGCCGCTGGTGGTGCTGCTGCGCAATGGCCGTGCGCTTGCCCTGCATGGCGCGGTACGCAACGCGCAGGCGGTGGCGGTGACGTGGTTCCTGGGCACCCAGACCGGGCATGCGGTGGCCGACGTGCTGTTTGGCGGCTACAACCCGTCCGGGCGCCTGCCGGTGAGCTTTCCGCAGGTGTCCGGCCAGCAGCCTTATTTCTACAACCATCCGCGCACCGGGCGTCCCGAACTGCCCACCATGTCCGAGTTCAAGGCGCGCTGGCGCGAGATTCCGAACGAGCCGCTGTACGCCTTCGGGCATGGCGTTGGTTACACCACGTTCGCCTATGGTGTGCCGCACCTGCACAGCGAGCGCGTGGGCTGGAATGAAACGCTCACCATCACCACCACGCTGACCAACACCGGTGCGGTCGCCGGCGAAGAAGTGGTGCAGCTTTACATCCATGACCGCGTTGCCAGCCGCGTGCGCCCGGTCCGCGAGCTGAAGGACTTCCGCAAGGTGCTGCTGCAGCCGGGCGAATCCACCGAGGTGATATTCACCCTGGACCGCTCGCAGCTGGCGTTCACCGGCCGCGATGGCGTGCTGCGTGCCGAACCGGGCACGTTCGATGTGTGGGTCTGCGCGTCCTCGCTTGGTGGCTCGCCGGTGCAGTTCGAACTGCTGGCGGAGTGACGCTGCCGCTGAGGGCCATGACGCCTCCGGCATGCCGGTGACGGCGCGTGGCATGTGGGGAACGCTCCGTAGGGTGCGGGTCCGCACGGCCATGCATCTGCGGCTCACAGTTCCCGTACTAGGCTGCGGATTCTTCATGAACGCCGGAGCTCCCGATGCGCACACCTCATTCGCTGATGTTTCCCCTGCTGCTGGCCTGCCCCTTGTTGCTGGCGGCCTGCGGCAACACCCAGGCGCCGGATTCTGCTGAGCATGCGTCCGCGGCCGATGCGCGGCCAGCGGATTCCGGCAGGGATCCGGCCGCTCCGCCGCCGATGAGCAGCACGGCCGCACAGGGGAACGTGGCCGATGAGGCGAACGGCGGCGTTGCAGCGGCCGAACGCGCGTCTGACATGACGCCGACAACGGGTGAGCAGAGCGGAGCGCGCGCCCGCATCGATTCGGTGCTGGGCGATGCGCAGCAGTACGAATCGGTGTTCAATGCCTTCAGGAAGGCCGTTGCCAGCGGGGACCGTCCCGCAGTGGTCGAACAGGTCCGCTTTCCGTTGAACGTCGCCGAGGGCAGGAAGATCCGCGACCCCGGCGAGTTCATGCGCAACTACGAACGGATCATCACGCCTGCGGTGAAAAAGGTTGTCGCAGAAGCGCAGTTCGATGATGTGTCCGTCAGCCAGCGGGGGGTGATGCTTGGTGATGGCCAGGTCTGGCTCAACGGCGAATGCCAGGACGCCGGCTGCACCCGCAGCGACGTCAAAGTGATCACCATCCAGTAAAGAGGCCTGGTTCCGCCGGAAACGGGCGGCTGGCGGCGGGTCCGCGGCAGCGGAATGACGTATCCGGCACGCAGTCCGCTTCGCGGCGTGCCCGTCATGGCGGGGTTCGCGCGCTCATGCAGGCGCCGGTCACGCGGGGACATCTAGCCTGATCGCCCCGAATTCTCCGGAGTCCGCCATGGGTGTCAGCCGTCTGTTGTCCTTCTACCTGGCGTGTGCCGTCGTCGCCGGGTTGTCCGCCTGCAGCCAAGGTGGGCGCCCAGGTGAGGGCGGCGTTTCGTCCCCGCCAGCCGCAGATCCGGCCATGGCGTCGGAACCCGCTGCAGTGGAACCGACGGCAGCGCTGTACGGCGCAGAGATGGATTCGCGCACACGCATCGAGACGCTGCTGGGCGACGCGGCTCATTACGAGCAGGTCTTCAAGGCGTTGCAGCAGGGCATCGCAGCCCAGGACCGCGTTGCGGTGGCCGCACTCATGCGTTATCCGCTGCGGGTGGAAACCGACGGTCGTGTTCGGGACATCGCTGACGCCGATGCCTTCCAGCGCGCCTACGACACCATCATCATTCCCTCCGTGGCGAACGCGGTGGCTGCACAGTCGTTCGACATGGTGTTCGCGAACTGGCAGGGCGTGATGATCGGCAATGGTCAGGTCTGGTTGAACGGACAGTGCGAGGACGTCGCCTGCACCCGCAGTGACGTCAAGGTGGTGACCATCCAGCAATGATGCGGCACGCAGCGCGGTGCCTTGTACCCGCTGCCCGGCACGGCCGGCCAGCGGCCGACCTTGCAGGGCACGTCCGTGGGATCAGGGGGCTGGGGTGAGCTTCAACAGGCGCGCCTTGTTGCCGTCTTCCAGCACCCACACGGCGCCATCGGGGCCCTGCTCCACTTCGCGTATGCGCGCGCCCATGCTGAAGCGCTCGGCTTCGCGCGCGCTGTCGCCATCGAAGGCGATGCGCACGAGCGACTGTGAGGACAACCCGCCGATGAAACCGCTGCCCTTCCACTGCGGGAACAGGTCGCCGCTGTAGATCAGCAGCCCGGCCGGCGAAATGACCGGAGTCCAGCTCACCTTGGGCGCGGCGAATTCCGGCCGCGTATCGTGGTCGGGAATCGGACGGCCATCGTAGTGATCGCCATTGGAAACCACCGGATATCCGTAGTTCGCACCGCGTTCGATCAGGTTCAGCTCATCGCCGCCGGCCGGGCCCATTTCATGCACCCACAGGCGCCCGTCCGCATCGAAGGCGATGCCCAGCATGTTGCGGTGACCCAGTGACCACACCTGGGCTGCAACGCCACCCTGCGAGGCGAACGGATTGTCGGACGGCACGCTGCCGTCGTCGTTCAGGCGGATGATCTTGCCGAGGTTGCTGGCCATGTCCTGGGCAGGCGTGAACTTCTGCCGTTCGCTGGAGGTGATCCACAGCTTGCCGTCGGGCCCGAAGGCGATGCGATGCCCGTAATGGCCGCCACCACTGACCTTCGGCACCTGGCGCCAGATCACCGAAAGATCCTGCAGGGCCCCACTGCCATCCTCGGCCAGCACCAGCTTCGCGCGGGCCACCGCGGCACCGCGCGTATCGTTGCTGCCTTCTTCGGCATAGCTCAGGTACACGAGGTGGTTGCTGGCGAAATCAGGATGCAGCACCACATCGCCGAAGCCGCCCTGGCCACCGTAGGCCACTTTGGGGCCGCCGGTGATTTCGTGCTTGCTGCCGCTGGCGATATCCAGATGCTGGAGGCGGCCGCGCTTTTCGGTGACCAGCAGGCTGCCATCGGGCAGGAACGTCATCGCCCATGGTTCGTCGAAGGTCGCGGTTTCGGTAGCCTGGAAGGGCAATCCCGGCGTGCCGGCCCGCGCCGGTGATGCCGTGGCGGTGGAGGGCGGTGCCGATGCATCGGGGCCGGCGGCGCCGCAGGCGGTGGTCGCCAGTGCGGGCGTCAACCCGATGGCGAGGGCAAGCAGGATTCTACGGGTCATGGGTATCTCCAGGCGGGGATGCGGATGGCCAAACGCATCCTGTATACCATCTGGGCCTTCATGGATCATGGATCAGCCTTGCGTACGCCCCTGCGTCCTGCATGGTGGAGGCCTTCGCGCGGGGTAGAAAACGCGGACACCGCTCCATGAAAAAGCCGGCCCGCAGGCCGGCTCGTTCATGCACATGCCGCCATTCACTGCTGCTCACGAACCGCGCGGTGTGCCCTTGTCCAGATGACCAAGGCGTGGATCCACATTGAGAGCATTCTCCCAGCCACGCTTCACTGCGTGCCGTGCGTGCGTCCACTCCAGGCGGCTCTTGCCGCGTTCGGATGTCCAGCGCCGTTCCAGGTCGCTCTCTACGTCCTCATAGGCACGGATCACGTCCTGCGCACGCGACTGGTGTCCCAGCCGGTAGGCTGGCTCATATTCGTCGAAGGCCAGGCTGCTGTCGTAGTAAGGCTCGCTCGGATAGCGTTCGCGCCAGTAATCGGTGACGGCCTCGCGGGGCACGCCGTCTTCCGGGACGCGTCCGGGAATCTGGTAGTCGGTAGGCATGCGGTTCGCTCCGTAGGATGGATGAACCATGATCCTGCCCGCCTGCCGGTTAACCGCCCGGACCCACCGCGTGAACGCAGGGTAGAGCCGGGCTCTGCCCGGCTGAGCAGACATGTAGCGCCGGGCTCTGCCCGGCTGGGGCGTTACCCCGAATCCGGTCAGAGCCCGGCTCTACGCGCGGCCCTTCAATTCGCCTGCCGACGGGGCAGGGCGTAGATCACCGCACCCACCACGAACGCCGCCAGCGCTGCCAGGATGTTGGCCCAGCTGGCGCTGGCGAACAGCGCCAGGCACAGCACCAGTGCCAGTACGGGAATCGTCGGTCCACCCGGAAGGCGCAGTGCGCCCGGCCGGTCCGCGAACCGCCTGGCCAGCACCAGCACCGCTGCGGCCGTGCCGATGTAGGCGAACAGGCGTGTGGTCATCGACAGCAGGGCCAGCTGTACGAACGAGCCGCTCAGCGCCAGCGCCAGCGCGATGATGCCCTGGCACAGGATCGCCGCCGCCGGCGTCCGGAAGCGCGGATGCACCTGCGCCAGTACCTTCGGTCCATAGCCATCGCTGGCCAGCGCGAACAGGAAGCGCGGCCCCATCATCATCGTATTGCTGTTGGTGCCCAGGATGGAGATCGTTGCACCCACGGTGAGGATCAGAGCGAGCGCCTCGCCGCCGAAGCCGGCCGCCGCATCGGCCAGCGGCGTTGCGGATGTTGCCAGGCCCGGCAGGGTTCCCTGTGCGACCACCTGCACGGCGGCATATACCGCCGTGACCGTGACGATCATGGTGATCAACGCGAACGGAATGTCGCGCCGGGGATTGCGGTATTCGCCGGCGGCGGCCGGAATGTTTTCGAAGCCCGCATAGGCATACAGCAGCAACAGCGCGGCCTCGCCCATCCGCTGCAGGTCATGCGGATCCGGGCGCTGGCCGGAAAACGCCAGCTGTGGATCGACGTAGAACGCACCGATGGCCACGAACAGCAGCAGCGGTACCAGCTTGCCGATGACCAGCACCACGCCGGTACGGGCGGCCGAGCGCACGCCGATGATGTTGACTCCGGTCAGGAAGGCCAGCGACGCGACGATCACCGTGATGCGCCCCGCACCGCTGCCGGCCAGCGGCCAGAAGCGCGCCACCGCATCGGCCAGTGCATTGCTCAGCGCGGCGGCGGAACTGATGCGCGTCAGCCAGATCATCCAGCCGATCTCGAACCCGGCGAAGCGCCCGAAGGCCTCGCGCGCATAGAGGTAACTGCCACCGGGCTCGTCGAAATAGCTGGCCGCCTGCGCGTAGCAGAGCACCAGCAGCGCCACCACGATGCCGGCCGCCACCACGCCCCACAGGCTGAAGGGGCCAAGCAGCATCACCGTGGCGGCAGGCAGCAGGTAGATGCCGCTGCCGATCACATCATTGATGGACAGGCCAACGATCTGCCAGCGGCTGACCGCGCGCTCCAGGGTTGGCGTGTTGTCCGGCACGGGTGCGCTCATGCACCGCCCCCCGCAGGCAGAGCCGGGCTCTGCCCGGCTGAAGGGGTCTCAGGCAGCGGGGCAGAGCCACGCTCTACGGGAGGGGAAGAGGTAATGCGCGCGTCTGGTGGAGCCGGGTTCTGCCCGGCTGAAGGGGCATCGCGCAGCGGGGCAGAGCCCCGCTCTACGGGGGCGGGCAACGCCGGCAGTTTCCACGCTGCCTGCAGGCGCTCGTACTGCGCGCGCGGCAGCAGCACGAAGCGCGGCTGCCGATCCGGCGTCAGCCATCGCAGCAGCGCTTGCATGTGCGCGGCGGTCATCGCGGTACAGCCAGCGGTCGCTTCACCGGGGCGACGCCACAGGTGCGCGAAGATGCAGCTCCCCTTCCCGGGAACATTGCTCGGATTGTGCGCGATGACGAAACCCTGCTGGTAACGCACGTCGCCGTCGTTGTGCAGGTCCAGGCGCATCGGTTCGCTGGAACCGGCCACCGCCTCCGCACCGACCGTATCGGCGTCGACGATACGGTTGTAATAGGGCGAATCGGCCACGTCCATGCAGTAACTGGTGTCCTGCATCGGCTGCCAGTGCAATGCCGTATCGGCCTGCCCGGCATAGCCGAAGGCCGTGCCCAGCGCGAAAATTCCCGCCGGACTGCGCCCATCACCCTCCTGCTTCTGCGGGCCGTCGTCCTGGTCCGGATGCAGTCCACTACCCCATGCGCTGCCGCTGCGGCCCAGCGCCACCACGAAGGACTCGCCCTCCGCCCGCCACGTCCCGTCGCTGCGCGACCATGCCTGCAGGCGGCCTTCGGTGCTGTCCCAGTCCTCCGTGGTGACCACCACCAGCTGGTCGGCATCGCGCAGCGGCGGTGCTGCGGACAGCGGCCCGGCGAACAGCAGCAGGGCAGTGGCAAGGCAACGCGACAGCGACGTCATGGACAAGCTCCGGTCAGGTATCCAGCAGGTGTTCGATGCGTTCAAGGTTGACCGCCAGTTGGCGGTTGCGGTCTGCGTTGGCCTCGCACAGCAGCACGAACACGAAATCCAGAAGCGATTGCAGTGAAGCACGGTACAGCACCTGGGCCACCGGTGGCGCGGGGTCCATGGCGCAGACCACCAGGGCCGCATCGGCATGCGCCCGCAGCGGATTGGCGGTATGTCGGGTGATCGAAACCACCTTGCCGCCCAGGTCCTGGAACTGCCGCGACAGCATCGACAGCTGCGGCAGCTTGCCGAACTCGGAAAACACCAGCATCACATCGCCCGGCCGCGCGGCGGACAGGTTGGACAGCATCAGGATCGGGTCGGCGTGATGCACCACCAGCATGCCCAGCAACGACAGGCGCATGGCGAATTCGCGCGCGTACAGTCCGTCATCGCCCAGACCGTAGACGAACAGTTTCGGCGCCGCATCCACCAGCGCGACGATGCGCTCCACGTCGGCCTGCGGGTTTGCCGCACGGGTTTCGTCCTCGGCCGCGGCCTTGCTGGCCTGCAACGCGCGGGCGATGCGCGCATAACCGTCGACATGATCGGTATTCGCCGGCGGCAGCGGGGCGGGTAGTCCGGCGCGGGCGACGTCCTGGCCGACCGAGAACTTCAGGTCCGGATACCCCTTGAAGCCAAGCTTCTGGCTGAACTTGACCACGCTGGACTGGCTGATGCCCAGCGCGCTGGCCAGCTGCTGCGAGGAGTAATCACGCAGCAGGTGGGCGTTGTCGAGGATGAAATCGGCGATGCGGCGCTCGATGGCCGACATCTGTCCACGCTCGGCGCGGATCTTCAGCAGGGGCGGCATGCGGGGCGTCCGAGGGTCATGCGTTGGAGCATAGGGGAACGCGTTGCGGTTGGCAGCGTGGAGGGCGGTTCGCGCGGGTGGAGCTTGCGGGGGAGGCGGTGAATGCCGTCCCTGCATGCAGCCGAGCATGGCTCGGCTCTACGGGGCGCACTATCAACCCAGCATCTCCAGTCCACGTACTTCGGTGATGCCCAGGCCGGGTGCCTCGCTGATGCTGATCTCCGATTCGTTGAAGGTGACACCGCCGCTGACCGGGTCGAACTGGCCCAGCGACGGGCCGTCCAGATCCACCTTGGTGATGACATCGCTGCGTGCCACCGCCAGGTGCACGGCGGCCGCCACGCTGATGCTGGATTCGATCATGCAGCCGATCATGCACGGCACGCCGTGGATGGCAGCGATGTCGGCGATGCGGATCGCGTTGGACAGCCCGCCGGTCTTCATCAGCTTGATGTTGACGATGTCCGCGGCGCGCTGCTGGATCAGGTCGATCACCTGCGAGGGACTGAACACGCTCTCATCGGCCATCACCGGTGTGTTCACCCGGTCGGTGACGTACTTCAGACCGCTGATGTCGGCTGCCTTGACCGGCTGTTCCAGCAGTTCCAGCACCACGCCGGCCTCCTCCAGCGAACGCATCGCGCGCACCGCCTGCTTGGCCGTCCAGCCCTGGTTGGCGTCCAGCCGAAGCAGCGCGCGGCCTTCCACGGCGGCATGGATCGCCTTGACGCGTTCGATGTCCAGGCCGATGTCCTTGCCGACCTTGATCTTCAGCGATTCGAAACCACGTTCGATGGCCGACAGCGAATCGGCCACCATCTTGTCGATGTAATCCACGCTGATGGTGATGTCGGTGGTGATCACCGGATCGCCACCACCCAGCATCTGGTACAGCGGCGCGCCGTGCAGCTGTGCCCACAGGTCGTAGAGGGCGATCTCCACCGCCGCCTTGGCGCTGCTGTTGCGCTCCATGGAGCTCTGGACCAGCCCGCACAGGCGGTTGAGGTTGGCCACGTCCTGGCCGATCAGGCGTGGACGGATGTACTGGCGCACCGCTTCGATGATCGAGCCGTGCGTATCGCCGGTGATCACCGCAGTGGCGGCGGCCTCGCCGTAGCCCGTGTGGCCACTGTCGGTACGTACCAGCACCACCACATCCTCCACGGTATTCACCGTGCGCAGCGCGGTCTTGAACGGTGTCTTCAGCGGCACGCGCAGCATGCCCAGTTCGATATCGGTGATCTTCATTCAGGGGTCTGCATGCGGATGCGCTGGATGTTGGTGATGCGGTCGATGTAACGGAGCGTGTCGCTGGCCATCATCGGCTCCAGCGGGGTAACCGAGACACCGTTGAGGTGGGCCTGGATGCGCGTGCCGTCGGTGCCCTTCCAGCTGCCGCCAGCGGTGTCATGGATCACCCAGGTGCGATCATCCACATGTCCGATCGCCATCATCACGTGGCCGGGGATGTACACCAGATCACCCACCTGCAGCGCAGCCACCGCGCGGTCGCGCCCGGCGGCGCCGTCCCTGTCGCTGAAGGCGACGCGGTCCAGGGCCGGGCTCACGCCCTGCGCGCTGGTATTGCGCGGCAGCAGCACGCCGAAGCTGCGATAGATCTCCGAGACGAAACCGCTGCAGTCGCGGGTGTCGTAGTCGTGGCCCCAGCCGTAACGCTCGCCGAGGAACTTGAAGGCCTGCTGCAGCAGCAGGCGCGGGGTCAGTGGCAGGTAATCGGCGCTGCTGTCCTGCGAACGCGGCAACAGCGCCGGCACCAGTTCCAGATGGCCGTCGTCGCCGCGTACCGGCAGCTGCACCACCCACGAAGCGTGGGCCTGCTGGCCATTGACCACCTCACCCGGCGGCCAGTCGGCCAGCACCGGCAGACGCACGCCCATGTCCAGCTGCAGCCGCGAAACCCGCGGTTCCTCCGGAGTGAACGCGGTATGCGCCACCGCTCCGGTGATGATCCGGTACGGCCCCTGCGTGTTGTAGGCCAGCACGGCGTCACGGTCGCCGAGGGCGACATGGCGCGCTTCGATCCACGCGCTGTAACGCTCGCTGTGCACGAACAGCCACGCGCCATCGGCACTTCGGTGTACCACCGCGACCTTGTCGCCGGGAAACAGCGCCGATTCCTGGAAGCGGTCGATGTCGGTGTTCCCGCTGCTGCTGAACACCCGCTGCGACGTCGGGAAGGTACGCAGGGCCGCGCGCTGCACCACCAGCCCGTAGCGGGGCACGGTGGTGGCTGGAATCGCCTCCAGCGCCAGGTTGGCTTCGATGTCGCGGCGCAGGGCGGCCGGTACCACCGCGCCGGTCGCATCATGCAGCGGCCGCGAGGGCCAGCGCGACAGTCCGGTGATGGCATCGCGCACCTGCCGGGCGGGCAGCGAGGCCGGCAATGCGGCGATGTCCTGGATATGCGGGTCTTCGGCACGCATGCGGGCGTTCTGTGCATGGATCCGGGCGCGATCCAGGATCGGCGCATCGGCCGCCGGCAGGCGCTCGGCCCAGTACTGCGGCGTCAGGTACGCCTCGTGCAGGCCGATGATGTACGGCAGTGCCGGGCCACGCTCGGGTTCCGGCGTGGCGGCATCCTGGCGAGCCAGCGCGGGCAGGCTTGCCGCGCACAGGGTCAGCGTCAGCGCCATGGACCGCCAGCGGCGGGTCTGTCGGGAAGCCTGGATCATGTGGCGGATACCCTCCTCGAAAGCCTCAGGAATAGTTATTCCTTTTTTCGTAAAGCGCAAGAATAAATTATTGACCGGCTGCCACGTGCGTGTTACACAGCCATTACCACCCGCGCTGGGGAAGTGTCGCCGTGGATTCCGTTGTTCGCAAACCGTCTCTGCCCGCCGTTGTCGGCCTGTGCACCGCCGCGCTGCTGTGGGTCGCACCGCTGCTGGCGCTGGCTGCCGATACGCCGCTGGATGCGGCGATCGCGCGCATCGACCGCGGTGAGTTCGCGGCGGCCGAACGTGCCATCGCCACCGCGCTGGCCACCCGCGCGCCGGTCTCCGAACGGGATGACTGGATGTTCCAGCGCGAACGCATGCGGCGCATCCGCATGGATTTCAGCCTGGATGCCGATGCCACCCGGGCCGCACTGCGTCGCTGGATCCCCGATCTCAGCGACGCCGAATTCCAGCGCTGGGACCAGCAGGGTCTGCTGGAGCACATGGACATCGATGGCCAGCGTTTCTGGTTCAAGCGCGCACCGTCCAACCTGTTCCGGTTGAGCGCCGAAGCACGCGCGCGTCGCCGTGCCGATGCACCGATGCCCAAGGACGGTCCTTACGAAAACCTCACCGCGTACCACGCCGACGTGGTCGCCACGGCGCAACGCGAGGGCAGCACTTCGGTGCTGCCGCAACGGGTGGAAGTGACGCAGTCGCTGGTGGTGGATGCCGATGCGGTGCCCGCTGGCGAAACGGTGCGCGCCTGGATTCCGTATCCGCGCGAGATTCCCGGCCAGCAGGATGACCTGCACTGGCTGGGCAGCACACCCGACGGTGCGCGCGTGGCACCGCCCGAAACCCTGCAGCGCACGGTGTACCTGGAAGCGAAGGCGGTTGCCGGGCAGCCGACCCGCTTCCAGATCCGCTACGCACTGACTGTCCACGCGCGGCATACGGCGGTCGATGCGGCGAGCGTGCAGCCGATGCCGGACGATCCAGCGCTGGCCCCTTTCCTGGCCGAACAGCCACCGCACGTACGTTTCACCCCGGCATTGCGGATGTTTTCCGAACGCGTGCTGCAGGGTGAGACCCGTCCCTGGGAGGTGGTGCGGCGGCTGTTCGCCGCGGTCGACCAGATTCCCTGGGCCGGCGCACGTGAATATTCCACCATCAGCAACATCAGCGAACACGCACTGCGCACCGGGCATGCCGACTGCGGGCAACAGACGCTGCTGCTGATCTCGCTGCTGCGCATGAACGGCATCCCCGCGCGCTGGCAGTCCGGCATGGTCTTCTCCGACAACGCCACCGGCTACAGCAACCTGCACGACTGGGGCATGTTCTATCTGGCTCCGTATGGCTGGTTGCCGATGGACGTGACCACCGGCGCGCTGGACAGCAACGAACCGGCACTGCGCGACTTCTACCTGGGTGGCCTGGATGGCTACCGCATCGCCTTCAACGACGATTTCGGCCAGCCGCTGGTGCCGGCCAAGCAGCACTTCCGCTCGGAAACCGTGGATTCGCAGCGTGGCGAGGCCGAGTGGGCAGGCGGCAACCTGTACTTCGATCAGTGGGACTACACCTTCCAGTGGCGGGTACTGCCCGCTGCCGGGGAACGCTAGCGCGAAACATTCCGAACCACACCGTTCAATTCTTGCAGGAGAGAGCAGGGGATGAAGGCTATCAGCATCAAGCGCGCGGCCCTGAGTGTCGCGCTGGGCACCTGCCTGGGCATGTTGGCGCCCGGCATGGCATCGGCACAGAACGTCTCCGGCGCGGTCGCCGGCCGTGCCACCGCCGGCGACCAGGTCACCGTGGTCAACCGCGGCACGGGCCTGACCCGCTCGGCCACTGCCGGCATCGACGGCAGTTACCGGCTCGGCCAGTTGCCGGTCGGCGATTACACCCTGCAGGCCAGCCGTGATGGGCAGCCGCTGGGCGAACCGGTCAATGTCAGCGTCGGCATCGGCGGCACCACCACGGTGAACCTGGCGGCCAGCGGCGGCGTGGTCAACCTGGATGCGCTGCAGGTGGTGGGTACGCGCGTGGTGAACCGCGTGGACGTGTATTCCACCGAGACCTCGTTCAACGTCAACCGCCAGGAAATCTCGCGCCTGCCGGTAGCCCAGGACCTGTCCGCAGTGGCGATGCTGGCGCCGGGCGTGGTTGGTGGCAACTCAGCGTTCGGCGGGCTGTCGTTCGCCGGCTCCTCCGTGGCCGAGAACGCGGTCTACATCAACGGCCTGAACGTCACCGACATGTACACCCGGCGTGGCTTCTCCAGCGCGCCGTTCGGCTTCTTCAAGGAATTCCAGGTCAAGACCGGCGGTTATTCGGTGGAGTTCGGCCGTTCCACCGGCGGCGTCATCAACGCCGTCACCCGCTCGGGCAGCAACGAATTCGAAGGCGGCGTGGAAGTGACCTTCGAACCCGGCGCGTGGCGGTCCAGCGCGCGTGATCATTTCCACCGCGATGGATCCGAGCATTCCTACGCCAGCCGAGATTCCAGCTCCTTCCTGAAGACCAACGTGTGGGGTTCCGGCGCGCTGGTGCAGGACCGCCTGTTCCTGTTCGCCATGTATGAAAACCGCGACAACAACGGCCACAACACTTCGTCCGACGGCCGCACCTGGTATGACAACGACGGCAACGATGATTTCTGGGGTGCGAAGCTGGACTGGAACATCACCGACAACCACACCCTGGAACTGCTGGCGTTCTCCGATGAAACCGAGACCACGGCTGCGTCCTCCGGCTACACCTGGGCTACCGGCACGGTAGGCGAGTGGGGCGGCAACACCATCACCGACGGCGGCGGAAAGAACTGGTCGGCCACCTATACCGGCCGCTTCGGCGAGCACTTCACCGCCAAGGCGATGGTCGGCCGCAACAACCAGCGGGCGTTCTCCAACTCCACGCTGGACCTGTACTGCGATGCGGTGTTCACCGACTCCACCTACGCGCCGTACCTTGGCCAGCTCAACGGCCTGCGCGCGGGCTGCCATCCGACCGGCACCGCGGTCGCCGAACGCGACGACACCCGCGATGCCGCGCGCCTGGATTTCGAGTGGGCGCTGGGCAGCCATCTGCTGCGCTTCGGCGTGGACCGTGAGCTGATGACCACCGAACAGTCCACGCGCTATCCCGGCCCGACCCGGATGACCTGGACCGCCTATGCCGCCACCCCGGGCGATGAGGTGTGGGATGGGGCCAACGCCTACGTGCCGGCCGGTGTCACCCAGATGCTGCGTGCGCGTAACCGTGTGTCCGGCGGCACCTTTGAAACCGAGGCCAATGCGTTCTATCTGGAAGACATCTGGAACATCACCCCGAACCTGATGCTGAACCTCGGCGTGCGCTGGGACCGCTTCGAGAACCGCACCGCAGATGGTGATGCCTTCATCAAGATGGACGACCTGATCGCGCCGCGGTTCGGGTTCTCCTGGGACATGAAGGGCGATGGCAGCACCAAACTGTTCGGCAACGCCGGTCGCTACTACCTGCCGGTGACCAACAACATCAACGTCAACTTCGCCGGCGGCCTGACCGACGAATACAGTTACTACGTGCTCAACGGCTGGCAGCAGCAGGCCAACCCGGTGACCGGCGCGCCCTACATGGCGCCTGTCATCGGCCAGCAGGTCGGCCCGACCGACACGCGCATGAACACCGGTGCGGCCGATCTGCGGCAGAGCGTGGACAAGGACCTCAAGGCGGTCTACCAGGACGAATACATCCTCGGCTTCCAGACCATGATCGACCAGGCCTGGTCGTGGGGCGTCAACGCGACCTACCGGCGCATGACCCGCGCGCTGGACGACATGCGCATCAACCACACCCCGTGCGGGCCTACCGGTACCACCCTGTGGCCGATCGCCAACCCGGGCGAAAGCCTGACCATCTGGGGCGACTCCAGCATCGGCTGCGCCGAGGAGGGCTGGATCACCATCGACACCTCCCGGGACGGCTACATCAAGGGTGGCAGCGGCGAGGTGGTTGGCTATTCCAGGCCCAAACGTACCTACAAGGCGGTGGAATTCCAGATCGACCGCGCCTGGGACGAGAAGTGGATGTTCAACGCGTCCTACCTGTGGGCCAGGAGCGAAGGCAATTTCGAAGGTCCGGTGAATTCGGACACCAACTACGGCGACACGGGCATGGTCCAGCACTGGGACCATCCCTCGAACAACGAGCGCTACGGCGTGCTGTTCAACGACTTCCGCCACCAGTTCAAGTTCCGCGCCGCGTATGCGCTGAACGAACAGTGGTCGTTCGGCACCACGCTGCGGGTGCAGTCCGGTGGGCCGGTGACTGCCTTCGGCGTGATGTGGCCGGGTGATACGGTGGCCGGCGGCAGCACCTCCAGCGAAGGCAGCGGCGGCGGTACCGGTTGGCTGTGCGTGGCCAACTGCTCCGGCGCATACGACCAGCGCGTGTTCGAACAGACGGGACGCGGTGCGTTCGGACGCCTGCCGTGGACTTGGACGATGGGAGCCAACGTGACATGGCGGTTGCCGGTGGATGGCATCGACCTGAGCGCGCGGCTGTCGGTCTACAACCTGTTCAACAACCAGACCGTCGTCAACGTTCACCAGCGCTACGAAAGCCAGCCCGGCGTCTACCGCGAGAACACGTTCAAGACCGGTACGCTGTGGCAGTCACCGCGCTACGCGCAGCTGGTGGTGACCTGGAACTTCTGATGGTGCCGCGGGTTACCTGTGAAGATGAAGGCTCTGGAGGGAGGGACAATGTCCTTGAGAGGATGGGTAATGACCCAGGATGATCGGGTGATGACCTTGAATAGGTGGGTGACGACCTCGAATGGGCGGGTGACGACCGTTGGTTGTCACTCTCTCCCCACCTTCCTCCATCACCACCACCCCCACAACGAGGTTCCGCCTTGCATCGCCTGCTGATCATGGCCGCACTGCTGGCCGCCACTCCTGCAGTGGCGGCAGGCCCCGGTCGCATCGACGCGGACGTCGCCATCGTCGTCCGCCGGGAATATCTGCCGGGCATCGCGATGGGCGTGATCGAGGACGGCAGGGTGATCCATCGCCACGTTGAAGGCGCGCGCGGCGATGGCGGCGACATCGACGAAGACACCCTGTTCAAGATCGCTTCCAACAGCAAGGCGATGACCGCAGCCCTGCTGGCGCGGCTGGTCGAACAGGACCGCCTGCGCTGGGACGATCCGGTACGGAAACACCTGCCAGGCTTCACCCTGTTCGATCCGTGGGTTGGCGAACACATGCAGGTGCGCGATCTGTTGATCCACAACAGCGGCCTTGGTCTCGGTGCCGGCGACCTGATGCTGTGGCCGGAACCGAACCATTACACCCGTGCCGACATCATCGCCGGGCTGGCCCACCTGAAGCCGGTCACCAGTTTCCGCAGCGGTTATGCATACGACAACCTGATGTATGTAGTGGCTGGCGAGGTGGCCGCTGCCGCTGGCGGCAAGCCGTACGACCAGCTGATGCGCGAACAGGTGTTCGAACCGCTGGGGCTGCGGCGTTGCCAGGTCGGCGCATGGTCCACCACTGCGGTTGGCAACATCGCCCAGCCCCATGCGCGGCGCGAGGGCCGGAACGTGGTGGTGGCTGCCGATGGCCCCTCCAGTCCGGATACCCCGTCGATGGCGGCGGGCGGCATCCGCTGCTCGCTCAACGACATGCTGCGCTGGATGCAGGTACTGCTCGATCCCTCGCTGGTGCCGGGCTGGCTGGGCAGCGAACAACGCCGCGCGCTGTGGACGCTGCACATGCCGATGCCGCTGGGCGAGCGCCAGCGCCGCTGGGACAACGCGCATTTTTCCGGCTATGGGTATGGCTGGCGGGTATCGGACATCGACGGCCAGTGGAAAGTTGCGCATACCGGTACGCTGTCGGGCATGTATTCCTCGCTGGCGCTGCTGCCGGACCGCAGGATCGGCGTGGTGATGCTGATCAACGGCGAAGGCGAGGACGCACGCACGGCGCTGATGCAGGCGACGTTGAAGCATTACACCGCGCCGGATGACCACCGCGATGCGGCAACGTACCTGGATGAGCTGGCGGCAGAGCGTGTGGCACGCCGTGCCAGCGGAAAGGTGGCGCCTTCCACTGCAGCGGCGTCGTTCGCGCAGGCTGCGGCCATGCCGCATTGGCAGGGCCGCTATCGCGATCCATGGCTGGGCGACGCATTCTTGTGCCCGGGCAAGGATGGACTGCGTTTCAGCGTAGCCAGGTCGCCGCGGCTGCAGGCCCGTGTGATGCAGCTCGATGGCCGCTGGCTGCTGCGCTGGGACACGCTGGGCAGCGACGCCGAAGCGTGGCTGCAGCCGATCGATGGCGCACCCGTGGCACTGGAGCTGCGCGCAGTCGACCCGGAGATCGACTTCAGCTACGACTTCCAGGACCTGCATTTCAGCCGCACCGGCGATTGTCCCGCGTAGTGCCGGGCTCTGCCCGGCAACCTCATGAACCCGCAGCCGCGTAGTGCCGGGCTCTGCCCGGCAACCTCATGA
>JAEZCF010000007.1 GCA_023430045.1 Pseudomonadota bacterium
CTCCCAGGACCGATCAGGCCCAGCCACGAGGGGCCCAGCCGTTCGCTGCCGATGTAACCGGTTACGGCCCAACGAGCGATGATTTCATTCGTTATCATGTCCGGCTGATACGAAACGGAGCCACCCATGCGCCGCAAGATCGTCGCCGGAAACTGGAAACTGCACGGCAGCCGCGAATTCGCCACCTCCCTGGTCACCGATATCGCCAACGGCGCGCCGGGGCAGGGCGTCGAACTGGTGATCCTGCCGCCGCTGCCCTACCTGGGCGAGCTGGCCGACGACTTCACCGATACCGGCGTGCAGTTTGGCGCCCAGGACGTCAGCTCCAACGAAAAGGGCGCCTACACCGGCGAGGTCTCCGCCAGCATGCTGCATGAAGTCGGTGCACGTTATGGCCTGGTCGGCCATTCCGAACGTCGCCAGTACCACCATGAAAGCAGCGAGCTGGTCGCACGCAAATTCGCCGCCGCGCTGCATGCCGGCCTCGTGCCCGTGCTGTGCGTCGGCGAAACCCTTGAACAGCGCGAGTCCGGCCAGACCGAGGCGGTGATCGCCAGCCAGCTGGCGCCGGTGCTGGAATCTGTGGGCGGGCAGGGCTTCGCCAATGCCGTGGTGGCGTACGAGCCGGTCTGGGCGATCGGGACCGGCCGTACCGCCAGCAAGGAACAGGCGCAGCAGGTCCACGCCTTCATCCGTGGCGAAGTGGCCAAGGTGGATGCTAGAATCGCCGATTCCCTGCCCATCCTTTACGGTGGCAGTGTGAAGCCCGACAATGCCGCCGAGCTGTTCGCACAGCCCGATGTCGATGGCGGGCTGGTGGGTGGCGCCTCGTTGGTGGCCGCCGATTTTCTGGCCATCGCCAAGGCGGCGGCCGCAACCTGATTGAATGTAGTCCGAGGACGGATTCCAGATGCTGATGTTGATCCTCAATGTCGTTTACGTGCTGGTGGCAGTGGCCATGATCGCGCTGATCCTGATGCAGCGTGGCTCGGGCGCGGCCGCCGGTTCGGGCTTTGGTGCCGGTGCCTCGGGCACGGTGTTCGGCGCGCGCGGCGCGTCCAATTTCATGTCCAAGTCCACCAAGTGGCTGGCCGTGGTGTTCTTTGGCATCAGCCTGTTCATGGCCTGGTACGCCGGCCATGGCACGCGCCCGGCCGCCCAGCAGGACCTCGGCCTGATGTCCGCCCCGGCGGCTTCGGTTCCGGCAGCGGAAGAGCGTCCGGCCACGGTGCCGGCGGCCGATCCGGTGCCGGTCCAGCAGCCGGTTCCGGCCGCGACTGTGCCGGCTCAGGCGGAATCTTCGGTTTCTGGTGAAGAAAAACAGCCGGAAGGCTCCCAGAAAGACTGAAGACGGTTACAATACGCGGCGCGCCGGAGAGTTTGTTCCGGCGCCTTCGTAAGCCCAGGTGGCGGAATTGGTAGACGCACTACCTTGAGGTGGTAGCGACGAGAGTCGTAGGGGTTCGAGTCCCCTCTTGGGCACCATTTAGTTAGTAAAGCGGGTACGTCCGGCGCGCTCGGCGCCGGGTAGCGTGACCCGTCCACTCCCCCATGCCAATGTGCCTGCAGGCACGGCGGCAGAGGCAAGAGAGAATCGCTGTGCTGGCCGAATATTTGCCGTCCCTGCTGTTTCTGATCGTTGCCACCGGTATCGGCGTTGCGCTGATGCTGGTCGGCCGGTTCCTCGGTCCACGCCGTCCCGATCTGCAGAAGCTCTCGCCGTACGAATGCGGCTTCGAGGCTTTTGAAGACGCGCGCATGAAGTTCGATGTGCGCTACTACCTGATCGCGATCCAGTTCATCGTGTTCGATCTGGAAATCATCTTCATCGTGCCGTGGACCCAGGTCTTCATGGAGCTGGGCGCGCGTTCGCTCGTCACCATGGGCCTGTTCGTCGGCATGCTGTTCCTCGGTTTCATTTACGTCTGGAAGAAGGGAGCGCTGGAATGGGAGTGATTCAGACTCTCGACGGCCTGATGAACAACCCCTCCGTGGAAGGGCGGGTTGACGACATCCTGCGGCCGGCTGGCGATAATCCGCTGCTGGAAAAGGGTTATGTCACCACCAGTGTCGACGCGCTGCTGAACTGGGCGCGCACCGGTTCGATGTGGCCGATGACCTTCGGCCTGGCCTGCTGTGCGGTGGAAATGATGCACGCCGGCGCCGCGCGCCTGGACCTGGACCGTTACGGCGTGGTGTTCCGCCCGTCGCCTCGCCAGTCCGACGTGATGATCGTGGCCGGGACGCTGGTCAACAAGATGGCCCCGGCGCTGCGCAAGGTCTACGACCAGATGTCGGACCCCAAGTACGTCATCAGCATGGGTAGCTGCGCCAACGGCGGCGGTTACTATCACTACAGCTACAGCGTCGTGCGCGGCTGCGACCGGATCGTGCCGGTGGATATCTACGTCCCCGGCTGCCCGCCCACGGCCGAGGCGTTGCTCTACGGAATCATGCAGCTGCAGCGGAAGATCCGCCGCGTCGGCACGATAGAACGGTAAGCGATGAACAATTCGGCACCACGGATCGCGCCGCGCGAAGGCATTATCGACGAGGTTAAGGC
>JAEZCF010000037.1 GCA_023430045.1 Pseudomonadota bacterium
AGCCGGCCAGGTTGCGCACGCCCACCGCGCTCATCAGTTTGTAGCGGCGCTCCATTTCGGCCACGCACCAGCGCAGGCCGTTGGCGGCCTCCTTCATGTCGGTGACCACCGGCGCCAGCAGGTGCGGAATGCCCTGGTAGACGCTCAGCTCAAGCATCTTCGGGTCGATCATCAGCATCCGCAGTTCTTTCGGCGACGCCTTGTACAGCAGGCTCAGCACCATCGCGTTGACCGCCACCGACTTGCCCGAGCCGGTGGTGCCGGCCACCAGCAGGTGCGGCATGCGCGCCAGATCGGCCACGGTCGGACGACCGGCGATGTCCTTGCCGAGTGCCAGCGTCAGCGGGCTGGCGGACTTGTCGTACTCCTTGGAACGCAGCAGCTCGGACAGGTAGATCATCTCGCGACTGACGTTGGGGATCTCCAGGCCGATCACCGACTTGCCCGGAATCACGTCCACCACACGCACGGACTTCACCGACAGGCCCCGCGCGATGTCCTTGTCCAGCGAGCTGATCTGGCTGACCTTGATGCCCGGTGCCGGCTCGATCTCGAAACGGGTGATCACCGGGCCGGGATACGCACCGACGACCACGGCATCGATGCGGAAATCCTTGAGCTTGAATTCGATCTGCCGCGACAGCGTTTCCAGGGTGTCCTCGTCGTAGCCCTTCGGCTGCGGCTTGGGATCATCCAGCAGGGCCAGCGGCGGCAGGTCCGAGCCGTCGGTGTTGACGCCATGGAACATCGGCAGCTGGGTGTCGCGCTTGGCCCGATCACTCTTTTCAATCACCGGTTCCGGTCGCGGTTCGATCTTCACCGGCTCGCGTTTGGCACGCACGACGGCGTCCACCTTGCGCACTTCCTGGCGCTCCTCGCGCATCGCGCGGGTCTGCTTCCATTCGGTGGCCTGTTCCTTCTTCTTTTCCAGCAAGGGCGCCAGCGCCATCACGCCCTTGCCGATGCGCTCCATCACCAGGAACCATGACAGGCCAGTGGCCAGGGTGATCGATGCCAGCAGCAGCACCAGCACGAACAGATTCGCACCCAGAGCGCCAAAGCCAACGCTCAGCGAACTTCCCACCAGCTTGCCGAGGATGCCGCCGGCCGATCCGACATCGGCGGTGAACAGGCGCAGGTGCAGGAAGCCGGTGCCGGCGATCAGGAAGCCGACCAGGCCGACCAGTCGCAGCGCCGGGTCCAGATCGTTTTCGCCCTTGGCCTCCCGCTTGAGGCCGAACATGGCGAACCAGGCAAGCGCACCGAGGATCACCGGCAATACGAAGGCCATGTAACCGAACAACTGCAGCAGCACGTCGGCAATCCACGCGCCGGCGCGGCCGCCCATGTTGTGGACCGGCGCGACCACGCTGCCCGTATGCGACCAGCCGGGATCGGTGGCCGAATAGGTGAACAGGCTGGCCACCAGGTACAGCAGCGCGGGAGCTACCGCGATCAGTCCCAGATCCCGCCACAGGCGCTGGCGGCGGGGGTTTTCCGCCGGGGACGGTTCACGACGACGGGATTTGCCTTCGGCCGATCGGGCGCGTTCGGGGACCTGCTTCGCCACCTTGGACACTACCTTTGGAATACGCTGTTAGTGGTTGATAATAAACGAAGCGCGACGGTTTTCCGTCACTACCTGCCGACAACGGGTTGAGTGGCCATCAGCGGCGTGCCGCAGCCGGCGGTGCAGCGGCGATGGACCACCGCGTTGCATCCTTCGGCTTGAATCACCCTGCCCCTGCCATCACTCTATGGCCTGCAACCGCGACCGTGCAAACCACCGCAGGTCTTGTCCCGTCTACTTTTCGCGAGTCTACATGAGCCCTACCCTGCCCACCCGCCACCAGCGGCTTGTCATCCTCGGTTCCGGCCCGGCCGGCTGGACCGCCGCCGTCTATGCCGCCCGCGCCAACCTGAAGCCGGTGGTGATCACCGGCCTGCAGCAGGGCGGACAGCTGATGACCACCACGGAGGTGGACAATTGGCCCGGCGATGCCCATGGTCTGATGGGTCCGGACCTGATGGCGCGCATGCAGGCGCACGCCGAGCGTTTCGAAACCGAGGTGATCTTCGATCATATCCACACGGCCGATGTGTCCCAGCGCCCGTTCAGGCTGATCGGTGACAGCGCCGAATACACCTGCGATGCGTTGATCGTATCCACCGGCGCCACCGCGAAGTACCTGGGCATTCCGAGCGAGGAGACCTTCAAGGGGCGTGGCGTTTCCGCCTGCGCGACCTGCGACGGGTTCTTCTACCGCGACCAGGACGTGGTGGTCGTCGGGGGTGGCAATACCGCCGTGGAAGAAGCCCTGTACCTGTCCAACATCGCCCGCAAGGTCTATCTGGTCCACCGCCGCGACACCCTGAAGGCGGAAAAGATCATGCAGGACAAGCTGTTCGCCAAGGTGGAAGCCGGCAAGATCGAGACCGTCTGGCACCACCAGGTGGACGAGGTGCTCGGCAATGACGCCGGCGTGACCGGCGTGCGCGTCAAGTCCACCCTGGACGGCAGCACCCGCGACATCGAGGCGCATGGCTTCTTCGTGGCCATCGGCCACCATCCGAACACCAGCCTGTTCGACGGCCAGCTGGCGATGAACAACGGCTACCTGGAAATCCGCTCGGGCCTGGGTGGCAACGCGACCCAGACCTCGGTGGAAGGCGTGTTCGCCGCCGGCGACGTGGCCGACCAGCACTACCGTCAGGCGATCACCTCGGCCGGTTTCGGCTGCATGGCCGCCCTGGACGCCGAGCGCTACCTCGACGCGCAGGGCAAGATTGGCTGATCGCGGGCCGGCCGACGAAGCCCCTGGTAGAGCCGACCCATGGTCGGCTGCTCCTCGTCAATACAGCCGACCATGGGTCGGCTCTACCCTTGCCGCATACCGATCTTGCCGGCCCGCGCCCCCTGATGCATCCGTCCACCGGAGCCAGCGGGCGCTGTGCAGGTAAGTCGATGCTGCGCGGGCGCGCTACGGACGCCGTCGTCATCCCGCAACACCGTCTGCCATAGCGAGATGCGCGTATGGTCGCCGCGGCCACATTCGATTTCGAAGGTCAGCGGCGAATCCATCGGCTTCTTCTTGATTTCCTCTCCGCCGTCGCAAGTCGAGCCCTGCGGACACTCGAGTGACGTTATTTCCATGGTGACCGGAAAACGGGGATGGCCGTCGAAGTGCACATCCGCCTTACCGACCGTATGCGGCGGCAGGGTCACATCGGTGACCCGCTTGAGCGCCAGCGGCGTGCAGCCCTTTCCTTCCCGCCACAACCGATAGCCTTTCTCTACCCCTTTCATCGATGCGGTGCGGAAGACGGGATCTCGGAGGGCCGCCGCGTCGTCAGGGTTTGAGTGGTAGGCCATTTCAACAATCACGGAGGGCATTCTGGCCAACCGGTTCTCCGCCTTGTCTGCAAATGAAGGCTTGCCTGCAAACGGGAACCCCTCATAGCCCTCGGCACTTTGAACGAGCTCCCGCATGTAGCACAGGACACTCTCCCCAAGTTGCAGCGACTCGGCACGTCCCGGCTGCACGACGATCTCGGCCCCGCGAACCTGTGGACGCGCATTGCCATTTGTATGCAGGTGAAACGCGACGTTGTTACCAAGATAATTGGCCAGAAGTGGACGACTGTTGATGTCCTCGTTGTAGTCCCTGAGCCCGTACACCGGGCGGCCTTCCTGGGAGTGCCAGATAGCGCGCTCTTCAGGGTATGCCAGCGCGATCCGATATCGAGCAGCCACTTTCCACCACGCCTGCCCACTTTCAGGATGATTTATTTCCTTCAATTGGGATCGTGCGCGCTCCGACGGCGTGGCACTACGCTGTTGCAGAAGCGTCTGAAGCTCATCGGCATAAGGTGGTGTAATGAGGTCCTCCTGCACTCCCACACCAGGTTCTCGCTGAAAACGCCAGTCTTTATAACCATGATGGTAATAGTATCCATGGGACGCAGCCACGAATGCAGAATTCGATGACGGCGACGCAGTCGTCTTGCTGCTTCCAGGAAGAGCTACACCGCGCCACGCTTCATCGAAATACGCCTCAACAGGCATTCCTCCATAGAGGTACCGGACAGCAGTCACATCCATGATTTTCCGCCCCAGAAAGGACAGTCCCGTCCGAAAAGCATCGTGCTGATCCTCAAATGCAGCGCCGTAATGCTCGGGAATGAATCCCGCATCGAAGTTGACATTGATTACACCCGTATCAATATCCGCTTCGACGGTAACGCGCGTTCCGGGTGATTGCCCGTCCAGCAGTTGCGTGTTATCAAGAAGATGCTGGGCCTCCTCGGTTAATAATTTGTCGAAATCCGCATCTCGGTCCGCGCCGCCCACTCCATTCTTCGCCATGGCGGTGTGAACTGCGAGCATGCCGATGAGGGCGGCTCCGCACCCCAGAGCAATCCGTCTCCAATTGAATTTCATCCTGCACCTCCTGAGCAATGCGCGTGGCCCGCAATGGGTCACGCCAGCCCAGCCTGCGCGCAGCGTGACGACTGGAATTTGGCCCCCTGCGCACTATTCAAAAATTGAAAGACGCGCTCCCGATGCTGGTAATGATGTCGATGAATATCCCCTGCTCAGGCAAGGGAGCACCCCGCTCATCGCTGGTTCACCAATCGACGCACCCGGCAGACCAAGCGCTCCGCACACGCCTTGCCCTATCCTGTCGTCATGCCTGAAGCACGATTCACCGACGACCTGTCCTCGATCCCTGCGGCCCAATGGGATGCCCTCCATGACGGCCGCAATCCGTTTGTCAGCCATGCCTTCCTGGCCGGGCTGGAGCAGCACGGATGCCTGCGCGAGGAATGGGGCTGGCAGCCGCGGCACTTCACGTTGTGGGAAGGCGACACGTTGGTCGGCGCCATTCCCGGCTACCTGAAGAGCAACTCCCACGGCGAGTTCGTGTTCGACCATGCCTGGGCGAACGCCTATGCGCGTCATGGCCACGATTACTATCCGAAGTGGCTGGGCGCCGTGCCGTATTCGCCGGTGACCGGCCCACGACTGCTCGCCCGTCACGAAACAGTGCGTGATGCCCTGCTGCCGGCACTGCTGGAGCAGCTTCGTGCGGCCGGGCTGGCTTCGGCGCACATCAACTTCCACACGGCCGACGATGAAGCCGCCTTCGGCAAGGACTGGCTGCTGCGCCAGGATGTCCAGTTCCAGTGGCAGAACCCCGGCAGCTGGCACAACTTCGATGATTTCCTGGCGGCGATGAACCACAAGCACCGCAAGAACATCCGCCAGGAGCGCGCCAGGGTCGCAAGGCAGGGCATCACGTTCCGGGTGGTGCATGGCGACGAGGCCAGTCGGGCCGACCTGCAGGCGATGTATCGCTTCTACCTGCAGACGTTCCTGGAATACGGCAACGCGCCGGCGCTCACCGAAACGTTCCTGCGCCATCTGGCGATCCATCTCGGCCGCGGACTGGTGCTGTTCCTCGCCGAACAGGAGGGCGAGGCCATCGCCGGTGCGTTGTGCCTGCGCGGTGGCGACACACTGTACGGGCGATACTGGGGTGGCGCGACCCTGCCCGGCCTGCATTTCGAAGCCTGCTATTACCAGGGTATCGACTACTGTCTGCACGAAGGGCTCACCCGCTTCGAGCCCGGCGCGCAGGGTGAGCACAAGCTGGCGCGTGGCTTCCTGCCCCGGTTCGTGCGCAGCCGTCACTGGATGGCCGATCGCGATTTCGCGCAGGCGCTGGACGAATGGTGCGCCCACGAACGCGCCGATGTCGCGCGCTATCGGCAGCTGTTGCTGGAGCACTCGCCATTCCGGAGCGATGCCGCGTGAGCCGTCGCCTGCCATGGCGCCTGGGCAACGCCGCCGATTCGCCCTTTCCTCCCGCCGAAACGGCCCTGCGCCAGCCAGACGGATTGCTGGCACTCGGTGGCGACCTGACGCCGGTCCGCCTGCTCAACGCCTACGCCGGCGGGATCTTTCCGTGGTTCAGCGAGGGCGAGCCGATCCTGTGGTGGTCGCCGGATCCGCGCATGGTGTTCGATACCGATGGCGTGCATCTGTCCAGCCGGTTCCGTCGCCAGCTGCGGAGCCTGGACTGGGCCGTCACCGCCGACACCGCCTTCGAACAGGTGATGCGTGCCTGTGCGCAGGCTCCGCGCCCGGGGCAGGACGGCACCTGGATCGGTACGGCGATGATCGATGCGTACGTGGCCCTGCATGCGCTGGGATTCGCGCATTCCGTGGAGGTGTGGGACGAGGATCGGCTGGTCGGCGGCATCTACGGTGTGGGTATTGGCCGCATGTTCTTCGGGGAAAGCATGTTCAGTGGTGCCAGCGGCGGCTCCAAGGTGGCGCTGGCGGCGCTGGGACGGCTGCTGTCCGGTTGGGGCGTGCCGCTGCTGGATGCCCAGGTCGAGAATCCCCACCTGCTGCGGATGGGCGCACGGCACTGTCCGCGTGATGCATTCCTGGCGCATGTCCACGAGGCGGTGCGACTGCCCGGCCCCGATGGCAGTTGGGCCGCTCGCGTCGGGCGTTGCCCGGCACGGCAGCTGATTGACGGTTAACGTAATCTTTGCAAAAGGTGGGCCGTGCGGGTAAAATACTGCGCCTTAGGCCCCAGTGGCCGTTCTCTGAACCGCACAGGACTACATGTCGAAAGACGATTCCATCGAGTTCGAAGGCACCGTCAGCGAGACGCTGCCGAACACGACTTTCCGCGTCAAGCTGGAAAACGGGCACGAGATCATTGCCCATATCTCCGGCCGCATGCGCAAGAACTACATCCGCATTCTCACCGGTGACCGGGTCAAGGTTGAAATGACCCCGTACGACCTGACCAAGGGCCGTATCACCTACCGCATGAAGTAAGCGGGACGGCGTCTGCCGTGTCGAGGAAAAGGCCAGCCTCTGTGCTGGCCTTTTGTCGTGGGTGGAATCCGGGACCATGGTGATCCGGTAGCGCCGACCCATGGTCGGGGGCGGTTGGTGCGAAATGCAGCCGACCATGGGTCGGCTCTACCTCATGCTGTCATTCCACCGTGGCGGGCAGCAGCTTTTCCGGTTCGGCGAAGGTCTCCACCACCAGCTCGTTGTCGCGCACGTCGATGGTGACCTTGCCGCCATTGATCAGCTTGCCGAACAACAGTTCGTCGGCCAGCGGACGCTTGACGCGATCCTGGATGACGCGGGCCATCGGCCGGGCACCCATCAGCGGATCGAAGCCATGCTGGGCCAGCCAGTCGCGCGCGGTCGGCGTGGCCGACAGGCTGACGTGCTTCTCCTGCAGCAGCATTTCCAGCTCGATGATGAACTTGTCCACCACGCGCAGGATGTGCTCGAAGCCCAGCGGCTGGAACTGCACCACCGCATCCAGGCGGTTGCGGAATTCCGGGGTGAAGCTGCGGCGGATGGTTTCCATCGCATCGGTGGCATGGTCCTGCCTGGTGAAGCCGATCGAACGCCGCGACGCCTGGGCGGCGCCGGCATTGGTGGTCATCACCAGCACCACGTTCTTGAAGTTGGCTTCGCGTCCGTTGGTATCGGTCAGCACGCCACGGTCCATGACCTGCAGCAGGATGTTGAAGATGTCCGGATGCGCCTTTTCGATCTCGTCCAGCAGCAGCACGCAGTGCGGCGTCTTGACGATCTTTTCGGTCAGCAGGCCGCCCTGGTCGAAGCCCACGTAACCCGGAGGCGCGCCGATCAGCCGGCTGATCGAATGCGCTTCCATGTATTCGGACATGTCGAAACGCACCAGCTCGATGCCGAGCTGCAGGGCCAGCTGCTTGGTCACCTCGGTCTTGCCGACGCCGGTGGGACCGGAGAACAGGAAGTTGCCGATCGGCTTTTCCGGATTGGCCAGCCCTGACCGGGCCAGCTTGATCGCCGACGACAGCGTTTCGATGGCCGGATCCTGCCCGAAGATCACCATCTTCAGATTGCGATCCAGATGCTTGAGCACATCCTTGTCGGTGGCGGTGACCTGCTTGGCCGGAATGCGCGCCATCTTCGCCACGATCGCTTCGATTTCCTCGATGTCGATCAGCTCCTTGCGCTCACCTTCGGGCAGCAGGCGCTGGCGGGCACCTGCCTCGTCGATCACGTCGATGGCCTTGTCCGGCAACAGCCGGTCGCCGATATGCTTCACCGACAGGTCCACCGCCGCCTGCAGCGCTTCGTCGGCATAGGTCACGCCGTGGTGGGCCTCGTACTTGCCCTTCAGGCCCTGAAGGATCTCGTAGGTTTCGCCGACGGTGGGTTCGACGATGTCGATCTTCTGGAAGCGCCGAGCCAGTGCACGGTCCTTCTCGAAGATGCCGCGGTATTCCTGGAACGTGGTCGAGCCGATGCAGCGCAGCTCACCGGAGGCCAGTGCCGGCTTGATCAGGTTGGAGGCGTCCATGGTGCCGCCCGAGGCCGAACCGGCGCCGATGATGGTGTGGATCTCATCGATGAACAGCACCGCGTTGGGCACCTTCTTCATCGCGGTCAGAACACCCTTCAGGCGCTTCTCGAAATCGCCCCGGTACTTGGTCCCGGCCACCAGCGCGCCCAGGTCCAGCGAATAGATCACCGCGTCGGCCAGCACCTCCGGTACCGAGCCTTCCACGATGCGGCGGGCCAGGCCTTCGGCGATCGCGGTCTTGCCGACGCCGGCCTCGCCCACGTACAGCGGATTGTTCTTGCGACGGCGGCACAGCACCTGGATGGTGCGCTCGATCTCGTCGCCGCGTCCCACCAGCGGATCGATGCGGCCATTGCGCGCCTGGTCGTTGAGGTTGCTGGCGAACTCGGCCAGCGCATCACCCTTACCCTCGCCCTCCCCGCCTTCGGCACGCCCTTCGGCATCGGCCGGCGACGCGTGCTCGCCGTCCTCGCCCAGCTTGGCGATGCCATGGGACAGGTAATTGACCACATCCAGGCGGCTCACGTCCTGCTGATTGAGGTAGTAGACGGCGTGCGAATCCTTCTCACCGAAGATCGCCACCAGCACATTGGCACCGGTGACCTCCTTCTTGCCGGAGGACTGCACGTGATAGACGGCGCGCTGCAGGACGCGCTGGAAGCCCAACGTCGGCTGGGTATCACGGCCATCGTCTTCGGCCAGACGGGACACCGATGCTTCGATGGCCTGCTCCAGCTCATGGCGCAGGCGCTCCGGATCGGCACCGCACGCCTTCAACACCGCCTGGGCGGACGGATTGTCGAGCAGCGCCAGCAGCAGGTGTTCGACGGTCATGAACTCATGCCGCGCTTCCCGTGCCTGCTTGTAGCACTGCCCAATGGTGTGTTCGAGGTCTTTGCTGAACATGCTTTACTCCGGCGGCAGTTGGAGACGATATGCGGCCTGACAATCCGTTTTCCATCACCCTAGCGGAACCACGCGTTCATGCGGCGTTAGCGTCGATGCATGCATTCCGTCAGCGCACCCTGACGATACCCCACAACGGCAGCATGTAGCGCGGGGCAAAGCAGACGCACGCGGGCGCATGCATGCCCAGACCCTGCCCGGCTTGGGTTACACACGTAGAGCTGGGCTCTGCCCGGCTTGGGACATACGCATGGCCGGGCTCTGCGCGGCTGAGGCATCAGCACGCAACGGCGCAGAGCCCCGCCCCACGCGAGCGGGCAGAACAATGCGTTTCGCCATGCCCACTGCCCGTCAGGCGGCAGTCAGGCCTTTTCCATCGTGCACAGCAGGGGGTGCTGGTTCATGCGCGCGTATTCGTTGACCTGCGCGACCTTGGTTTCAGCCACTTCGCGGGTGAACACCCCGCAGACCCCGCGCCCGCGGGTGTGCACGTGGAGCATCACCTGCGTGGCCCGATCCAGGTCCAGGCTGAAGAACTGCTGCAGCACGTCCACCACAAAATCCATCGGCGTGTAGTCGTCGTTGAGCAGCATCACCTGGTAGAACGGCGGCGGCGCGACCTCCGGGCGTGCGGTATCCAGCAGCACGCCGTGGTCGGAATGGGATTCGTGGGAAGTCTCGCGAGGCATCCCTTTATTATACGGGCAGCCCCCGCGCGATTGGACGGCGACGGACAGCGCCCTCACAATCTCCCCACCTGCCCGCATTGTTTCACGGAAATTTCATGAAAACGCCGTCCTCCACCCCGCTGCGCGACGCTGCCGACGCACTGCCGTCGCTGGCGGGCATGCCTGCGCGGAGAGCCCGCCGTTGAACGCCCCGGCTCAGCGCTGGGCGCCGCATGTCACGGTCGCGACGGTGGTGATCGACGATGGCCGCGTGCTGCTGGTGGAAGAGCGCGTCGATGGCGCGCTGGTGCTCAACCAGCCGGCGGGCCACCTGGAGCCCGGAGAAACACTGGCTGCGGCGGCGCTGCGCGAAACCCTGGAAGAAACCGGCTGGGAGGTGGAGCTCACCAGCTTCATCGGCTGCTACCAGTGGCAGGCACCCGATGGCACGGCGTTCCTGCGCTTCTGCCATGCCGCCCGGCCACTGCGCCATCATCCGCAGCGGCCGCTGGACGAAGGCATCGAACGCGCCCTCTGGCTCACGCCGGACGCACTGCAGGCACGGACCAGCGAGCTGCGCAGTCCGCTGGTCTGGCAGGTCGTAGCCGATTATCTGGGCGGTCAGCGCCATCCGCTTTCGCTGGTCAGGGAGATCGCATGAGCACGCCTCGCATCATGGTGGGAGTATCCGGTGGCGTGGACTCGTCGGTGGCTGCCTGGCGGCTGGTGCAGCAGGGAGAGCCCGTGGCCGGCCTGTTCATGCAGAACTGGGCCGACGATGGCAGCGGCGACTGCCGCGCCGAGGATGATCGACGCGATGCCGTGGCGGTCTGCGGGCTGCTGGGCATCCCCTTCCATTTCAGGGACTTTTCCAGCGAATACTGGCAGGGCGTGTTCGAGCATTTCCTGGCCGAATACGCCGCCGGGCGCACGCCGAATCCCGACGTGCTGTGCAACCGCGAGGTGAAGTTCAAGCACTTCCTGGATGCCGCGCGCGAACTGGGCGCCGAGCGCATCGCCACCGGGCACTATGCACGGGTGGCGCAGCGCGACAGGCGCTGGCTGCTGCTGCGCGGCGCTGACCGCTCCAAGGACCAGAGCTATTTCCTGCATCAGCTGGGCCAGGAACAGTTGTCCGCCACCCTGTTTCCGATCGGCGACCTCAACAAGAGCGACCTGCGCCGCATGGCCCGTGATGCGCACCTGCCGACGCACGCCAAGAAGGATTCGACCGGCATCTGCTTCATCGGTGAACGTGATTTCCGCGAATTCCTCGGCCGTTACCTGCCGGCCCGCGAAGGACGCATCCTGGACCCGGATGGCGTTGAGATCGCTACCCATCCCGGCGTTTTCTACTTCACCCTGGGCCAGCGCGAGGGCCTGAACATCGGCGGTGTGCGTGGCCGCCCCGCCGCGCCGTGGTACGTGGTGGGCAAGGACGTAGCCAGCAACGTGCTGTACGTGGACCAGGACCGCGACAGCGACTGGCTGATGTCGCACCAGCTGGCCAGCGAAACGGCGCACTGGATCGCCGGTGCACCACCTGCGGCCCGCTTCGACTGCACCGCACAGACCCGGTACCGCCAGCCGGATGAAGCGTGCACGGTGACCGTGCGCGACGATGGCACCCTGCAGGTACGCTTCGCCCAGCCCCAGCGGGCCGTCACGCCAGGGCAGTCACTGGTGCTGTACGACGGTGATGTCTGCCTGGGCGGCGCGGTGATCGCCGCCACCGACGCGCCGCTGGAACAGCGGCTGCGCACCACTCCTTCCCCCTTCGAGGTATCCGCTGCATGAGTTTCACCGTCGACGACCGCATCCTGGCACTTGCCGGCATCGCCCAGGCCCTGCAGCAGGTTCGCCGCATCGCCGATACCGGGCATTCCGATGCCGCTGCGGTACGTACCGCCGTGGACAGCGTGTTCCGCATCGATGCAGCCTCGCCGCAGGAGGTCTACGGCGACCGCGAGGCCCTCAAGCCGGGCCTGCGGCTGCTGCACAACCATTTCCGCAACCAGGGCCAGGACCCCATCCTGCCCAGGCTGGCGCTGGCCGTGCTGCAGCTGGAACGACGCTTCGTCCGCGAGCAGGACACGGTCGCCAGGGTGACGACCGGCATCGAACGGGCCAGCCGCCAGGCGCGTGAGCTGGGCGACAGCGGCCATCCGGACGTGCTGGCCACGCTGGGCGGGGTATACGCCGATACCATCAGCCATCTGAAGCCGAGGGTGATGGTGCAGGGCAACCCGCATTACCTGGGCCAGGCCGGAGTGGTCGCGGAGATCCGCGCGCTGCTGCTGGCAGCGGTGCGCTCGGCGGTGCTGTGGCGGCAGCTGGGTGGCAGCTACTGGGATTTCCTGATCGGCCGCAAGGCGATGGTGGACGCGATCGACCGCGCCCTGGCGTGATGCGGTGATGCGGTGATGCGGGCGAATGTGCGGTGATGCAGGTTGCATGGCACCGCGCCCTGCCCGGTATGGGAAGCAGCAGGCGCAGGTTCCGTTAAAGAGACCGGATGCACGGCCGATACAGCATTCGTGACTCTCCCGAGAACGTCCATGTACCCACGCATCATCATCCGTCTGGCTGCACCGTTGGTGCTGACCCTGCTGCTTCCCCTCGCCTTCGCCCTGGAATGGCCGGCAGCCCTGCGTTGGGCCGTCCTGACCACGATGACGTTGAGCTGGCTTGGCTTCGCCTGGTGGACCACCCGCCAGCAGGCGCTGCGTTCGCCGGAACAGGCGCGCATCCTGCGTGAGCAGGACCAGCTGCTGACCGAGCTGCGCACCTTCGTGGGCAACGAGATCGACGGCTCGCGCAGTGAAGTGGAGCGTGCCCGCGACCTGATCCGCCAGGCGGTATCCGGCCTGGGCGGCAGCTTCGATGCGATGAACCGCAAATCGCGGCAGCAGAGCCAGGCACTGGCGCGCATCGTCGACCGCACCGGCGAAGACGGCGCATCCGGGCTGGATGTGGCCCGTTTCGCCCAGCACGCCAGCCATCAGATGGGACAGCTGGTGGAAGCGCTGGAACAGGTGAGCGGCCAGAGCAGCAACACGGTGCAGCACATCGACCAGATGGCCCAGCACCTGGATGGCATCTTCGCGCTGCTGGAAGACGTCAAGTCCATTGCCGACCAGACCAACCTGCTGGCGCTGAACGCGGCCATCGAGGCGGCCCGTGCCGGCGAGGCGGGCCGTGGTTTCGCGGTGGTGGCCGACGAGGTGCGCAACCTGTCCGAGCGTTCCACCACCTTCAATGAGCAGATCCGCAAGCTGGCGCACAGCTCCAAGGACGCCATCGCCAAGGTCCGCGAGACCGTCTCGCACATGGCATCGCGCGACATGGACCGTTCACGCGAAGCGCGCCAGGAAGCGGCATCGATGGTCGACAACGTGGCCCAGATCAACGCATCGCTGGGCGATGGCATGCGCGAGGTATCCGAGTGCGCACGTGCGATCGATGGCAGCGTGGCCGAGGCCGTACGCGCCCTGCAGTTCGAGGACATCGCCACCCAGGCGCTGGGCGGCGTGCACGTGCACCTGGACCGCCTGACCGCCATCAACCGTGAAGCGGTGGCCCTGCAGGAACTGCTGCACCGGAATGGCGGCGCGCTGGACGAGGAAATCATCACCGCGCTGCAGCGCACCGGCAGCCGCCTGCGCGAAATGCGCAACGAGTGGGAGCGTCCGCCGCACAAGCCGGTCACCCAGCAGAGCATGGGTGCCGGAACGGTGGAGCTGTTCTGAGTCGTGCAGGTGGCGGCGCAACGTCGTAACGATGAGGGCCCCGGCATTGCCGGGGCCTTTGCGCGTCCGCGTGATGGCGTCACAACGCATGCACCGGTACCGGCGGCCGCGGCCGCATCCGCGCAGCGGGCAAGTACACGCGAACAGCTGCAGCGGCTGGAGGGACTGGCGCGCAGTGAACTGGCCGTGCTGAAGCAGCAGGCGGCCGCCTCTGCTCCGGCGCAACCGGCCTGCCCCGAGGCCGCCAGCATGGCATGGGATCTCGGCCTGGACGCAAGCCAGGTGAGCGCGGGTTAGACAGGGGGATCGGCGCCGCTGCGCGGCACGGTTCCCGCCGGGCAGCATCCGGCCGCGCGCTACCCGCGCACGGCCCGGCGCAGGGCCATCACACCGCGAGGGGCGCCTCGTGCGGGGTGCGCAGCCACTGCGCCAGCTCGCGCGGCACCAGCGGACGCGAATACAGGAAGCCCTGGATCTCATCGCACCCCTGCCGGCGCAGCAGGTCTTCTTCCTGGCGCGTTTCCACACCTTCCGCCACCACCTTCATGCCCAGCGCATGGCCCAGATGGACGATGGCCTGGGTCACCTCGGCGGTACCGGCATCCTGCAGCATGCCCTGCACGAAGCTGCGGTCGATCTTCAGACGACCGACCGGAAACCGGTTCAGGTAATGCAGGTTGGAAAACCCGGTGCCGAAATCGTCCACCGCCAGCGGCACGCGATGGCGTTCGAAAACGTCGAAACAATGGCGCAGCACGTCGGTATCACGGATGAGCGCCGATTCGGTCAGCTCCAGTTCCAGCCGCGTGGGCGGCAGCCCGTGGGCATGGCAGATCTCGATCACCCGCTCGGCGAAACCACGTTCGCGCAGCTGCACGGCCGACACATTCACCGCGATGCGGTCAAAGACCAGCCCACCGCGGTCCCAGGCCGCCGCCTGGCGGCAGGCTTCATTGAGCACCCAATCGCCGATCCGGACGATCTCCCCGCATTTTTCCGCGATGGGAATGAATTCGGCGGGGCTGCAGAAACCGATGCCGGGACGGTTCCAGCGCAGCAGCGCCTCCACCGCCGGAGGCCCCTCCCCATCGGCCTGCATGAGCGGCTGGTAGACCAGGCTCAGCTCGTCACGTTCGATGGCACCGTGCAGTGCATGTTCGATGTCCAGCTGGTGCTGGAGACGTCCCAGCGCATCAGGACTGTAATACTGGAAGGTATTGCGGCCGGCTTCCTTGGCCGCATGCATGGCGGCATTGGCCGCCCGCAGCAGGGAATCAAAGTCTTCGCGGCCGGCTTCCAGCATGGCGATGCCGATGCTGGCGCCCACCTTCAGGGTGATCCGTTCACCGTGCAGCGGCTCCCCGAGCGAGGCGATCAGCTTGCGTGCGATATGCCCGGCGTCCTCCGCGCTGGAGGGGTCGCGCAGCACCACGATGAACTCGTCGCCACTGAAGCGCCCGAGCAGATCGTTGCCACGCAGATTCTGGTGCAGGCGCATGGCGGCCGCCTTCAGCAGCATGTCACCGCTGGCGTGACCGAAGCTGTCGTTGATGGTCTTGAAGCCATCGAGGTCGATGAAGAGCATCGCCAGCGGGCTGCCGCTGGCGCGAGCGGCGGCGATGGCATCGGCGGCCTGCCCGCTCAACAGCAGGCGGTTGGCCAGCCCGGTCAGCGGATCGTAGTGGGCCAGCAGCTCCATCCGCTCGCTGGTCTCGCGTTCGCGGGTGATGTCACGGAACAGTATGACGAAACGCTCGGGAAGGCCGTCGCGACGGTCCAGTTCGACCAGGACCTGCACCCATACGCGTACGCCCGAAGGACGGTGGAAGCAGAGATCCAGTTGTTCGGGCAATCCGCCGGCGGCGATGCGCTCCAGCGCCGCCTCCAGGCTGGAACGTGACTCACTGGTATAGAGCGCAAGCGCCTGTTCAAGGCTGACCGTCTCCTTGCGCAGTCCGTGGATGCGGTAGCACTCCTCGGTCCACTGCATCTGCCGGGTAGCCACTTCGATCTCGCAGCCGCCGATATGGCCCAGCGCGGACACGCGGTTCAGCAGTTCGGTGCGCCAGCGGATCAAGGCATCGGTCTGATGCTGTTCGCTGATGTTCTGCACCTGGCCCAGCAGGCGCTCAACGCGGCCGTCGGCGGCCAGCATCGGCTGCATCCACAGGCGCAACTGCTGCGGTGCGTCGTTGGCGGGGCGCAGCTCCAGCTCCAGGTTCGCCGCCTGGCCATCACGCCACAGCCGCTGCCATGCGCTGCGCAGCTGGGCCCGCGAACCGGGATGCAGCTGCCGCAGCCAACGGCGCGGACGGGGCGGCTGTCCCTCCTCGTCGCCGAGCATCGCGCACAGTTCCGGCGACCACCAGAACCGGCGGCCCTCCCGCTGCCAGGACCAGCTGCCCATGCTGGCGATCCGCTGTGCCTGGCGGAGATGCAGCTGCTGGTCGTGCAGTTGGGACTCAAGCTGTTTCTGCTGCTCGATGTCGGTGTGCGTGCCTACCATCCGCAACGGCTGGCCATCGGCGGTGCGCGACACCACGCAACCACGGTCCAGCACCCAGCGCCAGCGCTGCCCTTCCTCACGGAAGCGGAACTGCGTGCTGTAGTGCTCGGTATCGCCGCGCAGGTGCGCCTGGATCGCTTGGCGGACCCGGCCGCGATCGTCCGGATGCACGTGGTCCAGCAGGCTGCCGGCGTTGTCCTGCAGTTCGCCGGCGTCCTGCGGGCGCGGTGAACGCAGCATGCGGTCACTGGCGACATCCCAGTCCCACAGGCCGTGGCCGGCGCTGGCAAGGGCGAGTCCCCAGCGCGGGTCGGCAGGGTCGCCGGCCGGCTGCGGCACGCTCAATGTGTATGCCAGCAACGTCCCCTGTTCGTCGCGCACCGCGCGCATCCAGCCATCATGCCGGCCGCGCGCGCCGCCCGGCAGGCTGCAGGGAACCAGGCCGCCATCGGCCGCGAGCAGGCGGATGTCCTCCAGCATGTGCTGGTAGGTGGCCAGTGCTGCCGGGAGCTGGTGTTCGCGGGCCATGGCATTGGCCGCCAGCGGCACGCCCTGCCGGTCCAGGATGACCAGCGCCGAAGCAAGCGGATGGTGCAGCAGGCTGGCGATGATCCCTTGGTCCACGCAACGCACTCCAGTGACGCTCCCGACAGCCGGGAACGCAATCGTTAGCGGCCCTCCAGCGGGATAATTGAGTGCCTTCGACGGCGGTGCGACACCTGCGCACGTTAAGATGGCCCGTATCCGCTCCGCGACGCAGCTGCCCGCCTGCCATGCCAGATGGTTTCCCCTCCCGCCCGGATCCTGCCGCTCTGCTGGACAGGACACCCCGCCACCGGCGTCGCCGGCTGGTGCTGTGGTACCTGGTGCTGGCCCTGGCATGGATCGTCGCCGGCGATGCAGCGGTGTCCGCGCTGGCAACCGATGCACGGCAGGCCGCGCTGCTGCAGGGCGTGAAGGGAGCCTTGTTCGCTTGTGCCAGCGCGGGACTGCTGTACCTGCTGCTGCGTCCCCGCCGCAGCCCGGACTCGGCCACCGACCGGGCCGAGGTGCAGCGCACGCGCAGCGAACTGGAAACCAGCAACCGCGAACTGCATGCGATGGCCGGACGCCTGTTTTCGTTGCAGGAAGACGAGCGCCGGGCCATTTCCCGCGACCTGCACGATGATATCGGGCAGTCCATCACCGCGATCAAACTGTCCGCCTGGGCCGCGCTGGACGAAGACGACGACAGCCGGCGACGGGACGACCTGCAGCAGATCGTGGCGCTGGCCGATACCACGGTCGCGCGGCTGCGCGACCTCTCCACCCTGCTGCGACCACCACAGCTGGATGCGCTGGGCTTGGAAGCCGCACTGCGCTGGCAGGCCGGCGTGCTGTTCCGCTCCGCACCGTCCGAGCTGCTGGCGAGTATCGATGCCCTTCCCCGCCGTCCGGACAACGACATCGAACAGGCCTGTTTCCGCATCGCCCAGGAAAGCCTGACCAATGCGCTGCGCCACGCACGCGCCAGCCAGGTGCGGCTGCAGCTGCAGGATGCCGGCCAGGGCCGGCTGCACCTGCAGGTGCACGACGATGGTGAAGGCTTCGATCCCGACGGTCCGCGTGGCCTCGGACTTATCGTGATGCGCGAACGCGCGCAGAGCGTTGGCGGCGTGCTTCGGATCGAATCGGCGCCCGGCGAAGGTACCCTGATCGACCTTCACCTTCCCTACCAGACGGGCGCACCGTGCGCCGCAACCGTGGATATCTGACCGCAATGTGGAGCAGCAATCTGCCGCAGGTGAGCATCGGCGACGCCCCGGAGCGTCTGGGTGCGGGCAATCCGGAACTGCATGCGATGGTCGCCGCGGCCGCCGCCGGTGGCGTGCCAGTGGCGCTGATGCACGTGGACATCGACCACTTCGCGTCGGTGAACGAGAACATGAGCGCCGAAGTCGGCGACCAGGCCCTGGTCCTGATCGCGCAACGTCTGCAGACCTGGCTGCATGGGCGCGGCAGGCTGTGGCGCCATGGCAGCGATGAATTCCTGATTGCCATCGCGCGCACTGCTGATGTGCCGCTGCCTGAAGACCTGGCCGAGGAGCTGCGCCAGCAGCTGGAACTGCCGCTTTCGGTACTGCCGTACACGTTGTTCATGACCGGCAAGGTCGGCGTCAGCCTGTGCCCGGAGCACGCCGGCAGCGTGTCGCGCCTGCTCGACCACGCCGAGGACGCGCTGCACCAGGCGGCCCGTGAAGGTGGCAACGCGGTGCGCATCCATGCGGTGGGCACGCCCCCCAGCGCGCACAGCGAAAGCATCATCGCGCGCCAGATCATCGACGCGATCCCCAACGGCGAACTGAAGATGCGCTACCAGCCGCTGGTGAGTTCGCGCGATGGCCACGTAGTGGGAATGGAAGCACTGCTGCGCTGGCAGTCGCCCACGCTGGGCATGCTGGTGCCGGAACGCTTCATGCGTACCGCCGAGCGGCTGGGTATCATCGTGCAGATCGGCACGTGGATGCTGGAAGGGGCGCTAAGGCAGGCGCGACTGTGGCGCGACCAGGGCTTCGATGACTTCACCATCGCAGTCAACGTCTCCACCCTGCAGCTGCTGCGGCCCAACTTCTTCACCGAAGTGATGGCGATGGTACAGGCGGCAGGCGTGCCGGCGCACATGCTGACGCTGGAGATCAACGAAAGCGCGCTGACCAACAACGTCAATTTCGTGCACGAGACGCTGGTCAGCCTGCGCGACGAAGGCATCAGCCTCAGCCTGGACAACTTCGGCACCGGCGATTCCAGCCTGAGCGCGCTCGTCCGCTATCCGGTGGACAAGCTGAAGATCGACCGCAGCTTCATCAAGAGCGCGCCGGCCGGCAACCGCGAGGCCGCCATCGCGCGTGCGATCATCGCCATGGGCCACCAGCTGGGCATGACGGTCATTGCCAATGGCGTGGAATCGCAGGCGCAGCTCGGCTTCCTGCGGCGCAACGACTGCGATGTGTTCCAGGGCTACCTGTTCGGCGAGCCGATGTCGGCCGATGCGGCCGGGATGACCCTGCGCCGGCGTTATCTGCGCCCGGAGGCCTTCGCCGAGACCCGTCCGGACCGCACCCTGCTCCTGCTGGACGATGAAGAGAACGTGCTGCGTTCGCTGGTGCGGCTGTTCCGTCGCGACGGTTACCGCATCCTGGCGGCGGGCAACGTGCGCGATGCCTTCGACCTGCTGGCGATCAACGATGTGCAGGTCATCCTGTCCGACCAACGCATGAGCGACATGAGCGGAACCGAGTTCCTGGGCAGGGTGAAGATGCTCTATCCGGACACCATCCGGCTGGTGCTGTCCGGCTACACCGACCTCAACACCGTCACCGATGCGATCAACCGGGGGGCGATCTACCGTTTCCTGACCAAGCCGTGGAACGACGATGAGCTGCGCAAGCACATCCACCAGGCGTTCCGCACGTATGAGGAGCAACGGCGGGCCAGTGGCGGGTCCAAGCCGGTGGAAACCGCCAACCCGGAAGAGGCTCGCCAGCCACTGCGCTGATGCTGCACCCGGTAGTGCCGGCCGCTGGCCGGCAACTGCGGCATGCCCCGCTTCCCCGCGATGCCGGCCGCTGGCCGGCACACCCGTTACAGCCTGTCTGCGGCCCTTACCGGGGCTGCCTGATCGGCAGCACCACGCGGAAGCGTGAGCCGATCCCCTGGGTGCTTTCCAGGTCGATGCGTCCGTTGTGCTTGTTGATGATGTTGTAGGTGATCGACAGGCCCAGGCCGGTGCCGCTGCCCACCGGCTTGGTGGTGAAGAACGGATCGAAGATGCGCTGGCGCAACTCCGGCGAGATGCCGGAGCCGGTGTCGGCGAACTCCACCCAGACGTGGTCTGCTTCCACCCCGGTGCTGACGGTGATGGTGC
>JAEZCF010000057.1 GCA_023430045.1 Pseudomonadota bacterium
GTGCTGGCGGGCGCGGTGACGATGCTGCTGACCGACAAGTTCTTCGGCACCAGCTTCTTCAACGCGGCCGGCGGCGGCGCCCCGGTGATGTACCAGCACATCTTCTGGTTCTTCGGGCACCCCGAGGTCTACATCATGATCCTGCCGGCCTTCGGCGTGGTCTCGGAGATCATCCCGACGTTCAGCCGCAAGCCGCTGTTCGGCTACCAGGCGATGGTGTACGCCACCGCCTCGATCGCCTTCCTGTCGTTCATCGTGTGGGCCCACCACATGTTCACGGCGGGCATGCCGCTGGGCGGCGAGATCTACTTCATGTACGCGACGATGCTGATCGCGGTCCCGACCGGCGTGAAGGTGTTCAACTGGGTCAGCACCATGTGGCGCGGCTCGCTGACGTTCGAGACGCCGATGCTGTTCTCGATCGCCTTCGTGATCCTGTTCACCATCGGCGGCTTCTCCGGCCTGATGCTGGCCATCGTCCCGGCCGACATCCAGTACCACGACACCTACTTCGTGGTCGCGCACTTCCACTACGTGCTGGTGACCGGCTCGGTGCTGGCGCTGATCGCGGCCGTGTACTACTGGTGGCCGAAGTGGACCGGGCGGATGTACAGCGAGAAGTGGGCCAAGGTGCATTTCTGGTGGTCCATCGTGTTCGTGAACCTGCTGTTCTTCCCGCAGCATTTCCTCGGCCTGGCCGGCATGCCGCGCCGTATCCCGGATTACAGCGTCGCCTTCGCCGACTGGAACCTCATCAGTTCCATCGGTGCGTTCGGCATGTTCGCCACGCCGTTCATGATGGCCGCGATCCTGCTGTCCTCGCTGCGCAACGGCGAAAAGGCCGCCGACCGCTCCTGGGAAGGCGCGCGCGGACTGGAATGGACGGTGCCGTCACCGGCACCGGCGCATACCTTCATCACGCCCCCGGTGATCCGTCCGGGCGACCTCGCCCACGACGACATCGTCCACTGAGGTGCACATGCGCGATACATCGCACGGCAGGGCCGACTCGTGGTCGCCCCCCACGCGGACAGATCCCGGTAGAGCCGACCCATGGTCGGCTGATGGACAACAGCCGGACATGGCCCCGCTCCACCAGCAGCGTCGCAACGCCCGTCGTACCGCCTTGTGGGTGGGCGCCGTCGCCGTACTGGTCTACGTGGGTTTCATCCTCAGCGGAGTGATCGGCCGATGAGCACCCCGCAGGCCTCCGCTCCGTCCCGGCATGCCGGACTGCCGCGCCTGATCGGCGTGGCGGTGGCGGTGTTCCTGCTGACGTTCTCGCTGGTGCCGCTGTATCGCATCGCCTGCGAAAAAGTCTTCGGCGTGCGCCTGGAGCGTGGCCCCGGCGCGCAGGCCAGCGTGGGCGCTGTGAGTGGCAGGCGCACCGTGCGCGTCGAATTCGATGGCGGCGTCAACTCGAAGCTGCCGTGGTCGTTCCATCCCGAGCAACTGACGATGGACGTAGTACCCGGCGAGCTCAACGAAGCATTGTATTTCGCCCGCAACGACGGCAGCGTGGCGGTGGTTGGCAGTGCGGTGCCGTCGGTCGCGCCGGCACGCGCCTCCGGCTATTTCAGCAAGACCGAATGCTTCTGTTTCACCGCGCAGACGTTGCAGGCCGGCGAGAAACGCGACATGCCGGTGCGCTTCATCGTCGATCCCGACCTGCCGCCGGAAATACGCACCATCACGCTGTCCTACACGTTCTACAAGAACGACGCGCTGTCCGCCCGGCTGCTTCCGGCCGCGGTGACCGCCAATGCGCATGCCGCGCCCTGATACGGACCCTTGACCATGGCCCAGCCTCCTACCGACGCCAACGTTTACTTTGTTCCGGCCCAGAGCAGGTGGCCGTTCGTGGGCTCCATCGCGATGATGGTGACCATGGTCGGCGTGGCCAGCTGGCTCAACGATGCCACCTGGGGCAAGTGGACCTTTTTCGTCGGCCTGGCGATGCTGGTGCTGACGCTGTTCTGGTGGTTCAGCGACGTGGTGCGCGAATCCCAGGCCGGGCACTACAACCGCCAGGTGGATGGTTCGTTCCGGATGGGAATGGTGTGGTTCATCTTCTCCGAAGTGATGTTCTTCGGTGCGTTCTTCGGTGCCCTGTTCTATACGCGCACGTTGGGCCTGGCGTGGCTGGGTGGCGAAGGCGACGGGGTGATGACCAACGAGCTGCTGTGGCAGGGGTATTCGGCCGGCTGGCCGACCAACGGACCGGGTGCGATCGGCGGACAGTTCCAGACCATCCCGGCGTGGGGCCTGCCACTGATCAACACGCTGATCCTGCTGACGTCCGGCGTCACCCTGACCATCGCCCATCATGCGCTGAAGGCCGGCCATCGTCGCCAGCTGCTGACCTGGCTCGGCCTCACCGTGGTGCTCGGCCTGGTGTTCCTGACCCTCCAGGCCGAGGAATACATCCACGCCTATACCGAACTCAACCTCACCCTGGGCTCGGGTATCTACGGTTCCACCTTCTTCATGCTTACCGGCTTCCATGGCGCGCACGTGCTGCTGGGCACCATCATGCTCATCGTGATGTGGTTGCGTTCGGCCAAGGGACACTTCACCCGCGACAACCATTTCGGGTTCGAAGCCGCCGCGTGGTACTGGCACTTCGTCGACGTGGTGTGGCTGATGCTGTTCCTGTTCGTCTACGTGCTCTGACCGGCGTCCTGTGCATTCAGCGGCCTACGCCATGCGGCTGGATCCAGCCGCTCCAGATGCCGATCACGACCAGCAGGATCAGCGCCACCGACAGCGCGATGCGCCGGGTCAGCGCATTGACCGTGCGCTTGGTCTGACCACGGTCCACCAGCAGGTAATACAGGCCGGCGCCCAGGTTCCAGACGATGACGATGAGGAACGCGATCACCAGCAGGGTCTTCAGCGAATCATTCATGCGCAGCTCGATGGCGGGGCGGATGGGTCTATCTGACCGCGTTTGCGCGCGCTTGTCATGATGCGGCAGCACACGCGCCTGCTGGGATGGTCGGCGGCAGGGGTCGCGATCGTGGTGTTCTGCCTGCTGGGCCACTGGCAGCTGCAGCGCATGGGACAGAAGCAGGCCCTGCTGGCCGCACAGCAGGCGGCATCCGCGCAGCCGGCCATGCCGCTGGCGCGCGCGCTGGGCGCACCCGGCGTGGTCCATGCGGTGGCCGACCACGGACGCTTCCTGCCCGGCCTGGTGCTGCTGGACAACCAGATCCGGCAGGGCCGCGCAGGGGTGAAGCTGTACCGCCCTTTCCGCAGCGACGACGGTGCACTGGTGCTGGTGGACATGGGTTGGCGCCCTCTGCCGGCCGATCGCACGCTTCCTACGGTGCCGCCTCCGCCCTCTCCGGTGGCCGTGCGTGGCCTGCTGGCCCCCGCGCCGTCGCCTGGACTGGCGATCGGCCCGGCGCAGGTGGATGCGGGTCCGGGACGATGGCTGGCCAGCCGCCTGCAGACAGCCGCACTGGCCGGTGTGCTGGGGTTGCCTGCCTTGCCCGCGCGCGTGTTGCGGCTGGATCCGGCACTGCCCTTCGGCGACGAGCGCGATCTGGACCTGCTGCCCAACACATTGCCGCCCGAGCGCCACCTCGGCTATGCGCTGCAGTGGTTCGGCCTGGCACTCACCGTGCTGGTCGTCGCACTGGTGCTGGAATGGCGGCGCCGTCGCGCTGCTGATGGATGACAACCGATGGATGACAAGTGGTTGATGACAAGTGGCATGTGGTGGGTGGCAAGTGGTATGTGGCATGTGGTGGGATGAAAAAGTGGTGGGTGACGACCGTTGGTC
>JAEZCF010000158.1 GCA_023430045.1 Pseudomonadota bacterium
GCAACGAGATGACCGCACCGGTGACTGCCAATGTATGGGCCGAACATTCGGTATGGCCGCAGGATCCGGGCTTCGCCGAAGCGCTGGCCGGCGGCGTGACCAGCATGCAGGTGCTGCCGGGCTCGGCGAACCTGGTCGGTGGCCGTGGCGTGGTGCTGAAGAACGTGCCGACCACCACCTACCAGGCGATGAAATTTCCCGGTGCTCCGTGGGGGATGAAGATGGCCTGCGGCGAAAATCCCAAGCGCGTATACGGTGGCAAGGGCACGGCACCGGCCACCCGGATGGGCAATGTCGCCGGCTACCGTGCGGCGTTCATCGACGCCAGCGAATACATCGCCAAGAACACGAGCGCGCCGCCGAAGCGCAAGCGCTGGTTTGGCAGCGACAAGGAAGACAGCGCCGGCGACAGCGGTGGCAAGCGCGACCTCAAGCTGGACACGCTGGCCGGTGCGATCCAGGGCGATATCCGCGTGCACATCCACTGTTACCGTGCCGATGAGATGGCCACCATGCTCGATCTGGCCCATGAATTCGGCTTCAAGGTGGCGGCATTCCACCACGGCGTGGAAGCCTACAAGCTGGCCGACCGCCTGGCCGCCGAAGGCGTGTGCGGGGCGCTGTGGGCAGACTGGTGGGGCTTCAAGATGGAAGCCTTCGACGGCATCCAGGAAAACATCGCGCTGGTGGACCGGCCGGCCAACAGCTGCGCCATCGTGCATTCCGATTCGCCGGAAGGCATCCAGCGCCTGAACCAGGAAGCGGCCAAGGCGATCGCCGCCGCGCGCCGCGCCCACCTGCCCGCCATCGCCCCGGAGCGCGCCATCACCTGGATGACCGCCAATGCCGCCAGGGCACTGGGCATCGAGCAGCAGACCGGCACCCTGGAAGCAGGCAAGAACGCCGACGTGGTGGTGTGGAACGGCAACCCGTTCAGCTCCTACGCACTGGCCGACCAGGTGTTCATCGATGGCTACCCGTATTTCGACCGCAGCACCGCCGCAGGCAAGCCGGTGTCCGATTTCCGTCTTGGCCAGGAGGTGCACTGATGGCCCGTGATTCCGCCCCGTCCAAGCGCAGCCGTTTCTGGCCTGGCGCTGTGGCAATCACCGCGCTGGCCTGCGTCGCGATACCGGCCAGCGCGCAGGACCTGCTGATCCGCAACGCCACGGTGCATACCGCCAGCGCGCGCGGCAGCCTGGAAAACGCCGACGTGCTGGTACGTGGCGGCCTCATCCAGGCGGTCGGCACCGCGCTCCCGGTGCCCGCCGGCGTGCCGGTGGTGGAAGCCGGCGGCCGTCCGCTGACACCGGCCCTGTTCGGCGGCATCACCGAGATCGGCATCGAGGAAGTATCCGGCGAGCAGAGCACGGTGGACAGCACGCTGCAGATCGGCCAGCAGCCGTTGCGGCCGGAATTCGATGTCACCCTGGCCTACAACCCGGCCTCCGTGCTGGTACCGGTGGCACGTGTGGAAGGCATCGGTTTCACTGCGCTGGGCGCGCATACCGGCGGTGGCTTCGTGGCCGGCCAGGGCGGCGTGGTGCGGCTGGATGGCAGCGCCGATCCGATCGGGCCGCGCGCGTTGTACCTGCGACTGGGATCGGCTGCGGCGGAGCTGACCGGGCAGTCGCGCGCCGCGCAGTGGATGCTGCTGCAGCAGATGGTGGATGAGGCACGCGGCCGGGTCGGCGTGGATTCGCCCCATGCCCTGCTCACCCCGGCAGGACGCCGGACGCTGGCCGGTTACCTGGCCGGCAAGGGCCGCATCATCGTTGAAGTAGACCGCGCCAGCGACATCCGCCAGCTGCTGCGCTGGGCCGCGCGCGAGAAGGTGAAGATCGCCATCGCCGGTGGCGCCGAAGCCTGGCAACTGGCGGCCGAACTCGCCCGTGCCGACGTGCCGGTGTTCGTCGACAGCCTGGCCAACCTGCCCACGACCTTCGACCAGATCGGCGCGACGCTGGACAACGCTGCACGACTGCATGCGGCAGGCGTGAACGTCAGCTTCGCGCAGAGCGGCGATGCGTCGCACAATGCGCGCAAGGTGCGCCAGCTGGCCGGCAATGCGGTGGCCCATGGCCTGCCCTGGGCCGATGGCCTGGCGGGCCTGACCCGTATCCCGGCCCAGGCGATGGGCGTGGGCGACCGCATCGGCAGCATCGAGCCGGGCAAGCTGGCCGATCTGGTGCTGTGGGAAGGCGACCCGCTGGACGTGGCCCATTACGCCGAACAGGTCTGGCTGGGTGGACGCACCCTGCCGATGCGATCGCGACAGACCGAACTGCGCGACCGCTACCTGGCACCGGCCAGCGATCAGCCACGCGCGTACAGCCGCTGACCCGGACAGGGTGCCGATGTTCGCGTCGGCGCCCTGCCTGCGGCATGATCGGCGGAGTGGTCCGTTGCCCCGGGAATTGCCATGAGCCTGCGCTGGTACTTCGATTTTGTTTCGCCGTTCGCCTATCTGCACTGGCAGCAGCTACGGCAGCTGCCGCAGTTCGGGCAGATCCGCCCGGTGCCCATCGCTCTCGGCGCGGTGCTGGCCCATCTGGGCAACCTGGGCCCGGCCGAGATTTCGGCCAAGCGCCGTTTCATCTACCGCCAGGTGCTGTGGCAGGCACGGCAGCAGGACGTCACGCTGCGCTTTCCGCCTGCCCATCCCTTCAATCCGCTGCCGGCGCTGCGCCTGTGCCTGGCCGCCGGTGGCAGTCATGCGGCGGTGGATGTGCTGTTCAACTGGATATGGCGCGACGGTCATGCCGGCGACTCGCCGCAGGCACTGGCGCTGCCCGGGGCCATGCTGGACGTGGCCGATGTGGCTGCGGCGGTGGCCGCGCCCGCGGTCAAGCAGCAGTTGCGCGACAACACCGAAGGCGCGATTGCGGCAGGGGTCTTCGGGGTCCCGACCCTGTCCATCGACGACGAGCTGTACTGGGGCAACGAGGCACACGGACTGATGCAGGCGGTGCTCGCCGATCCCGGCCTGCCACACCGCGGGGAATGGGCACGGGTTGCCGGATTGCCGGTCGCTGTCCAGCGCAACCCGCCGGCAGGCTGAAGGCGCGGTCAGGCAGCCGTATCCGTTTTGGGATAGCTTTCACACTTCCGAACCTACAACCTGCCTGGAGGGGGCACACAGGATGCGCATCGGAATCGTCGTCGACTCAGCCTGCGATCTACCGCAGGACTTCATCTCCCAGCATCGCATCGTAGTGCTGCCCATCACCGTGCGCATCGGCGAAGCCATGCTGGCCGACCACCGCGATGAGCAGGCCACGCTGAGCTTCCTGCACGCGCACGTCGCCGAACACGGCGCCGAGGCGGAAACCATTCCCTTCAGCGTGCAGCAGATCCGCGACCTGTTCCTGGAGCGCCTGGTCATCGACTACGACCACGTGTTCTGCATGACCATCACCAGGACCCGCAGCCCCATCCACGACAACGCTCTGCAGGCCAGCTTCGCGATCCTCAACGACTACAAGCCGGTGCGCCAGGCGGCCGGTTTCAATTCCCCCTTCGCGCTGCGGGTGATCGACACCCAGAACCTGTTCGCGGCCCAGGCGGTGACTGCGGTGGAGGCGGTGCGGCTGCGTGACAGCGGCGCCAGCGTGCAGCAGATACGCGAACGGCTGGAAGAGCTGGCCGGCAACGTGCACGGTTACATGATCACCCGCGACCTGTATTACATGCGAGCACGGGCGCGGCACAAGGGCGACCGCAGTGTCGGCCTGCTGAGCGCGGCACTCGGCAGCGCGCTGGACATCAAGCCGGTGCTGCATGGCTACCGTGGCGATACCGGCCCGGTGGCCAAGATCAAGGGCTTCGACAATGCCGTGGCCAAGCTGTTCGACGTGGTGGGCCAGCGTGTGCGCGCCGGCCTGATGACGCCGGCGGTATGCGTCAGCTACGGCGGCGAACTGGAGGAACTGCGCAGCCTGGCCGGTTATACCGAGCTCAAGCGCGTGTGCGCCGAGCACGGCGTGCAGGTCCTGGAATCGGTGATGAGCCTGACCGGCATGGTCAATGTCGGCAAGGGCGCCATCACAGTGGGCTTCGCGGACGGACCGCATCGCTTCGAATGAGGCCTTGCGCGGCGGCATCACCGGATCGGTGGCGCGCATTCCGCGGCCGCTTCTGCACGCCACCTGCACCCTGCGCCTGCAACGCTTCGCAGTACTGAAACGGAGATACGAATGACCACTTACTACGTCAGCCTGCCGGACCCGTCCAAGGCACGTGGCAACGACAGCGACCTGTCCTTCCAGTCCAGCAGCGCACAGGGCTTCGCCGAGGAACTGCAGGCGGCGCTGGCCGGCACTGAGCTGTTCGAGAAATGGCGCGCCAAGCAGCCTGATCCGGATGCGGTGGAAGGCCAGTGGGGCGTGACCGACCCCGGCGCCAGCGTGGTAGGCACACAGGACGACCTGCGCATCAAGCTGCAGGTGACCACCTCGCTCAACAGCGACGTGTTCAAGCAGCGCATGCGCCTGCTCGCCGGCCACCACTGGGAATTGCGCGAAGTCCGCTGACCGCAAAAAGGGGGACGGAGGAAGTTATCTGGAATTAACCTCCTCCGTCCCCCTCGTTTGGATGCGACAATCTTCGCCCCCGCGCAGGCCCTGGGTGCCTGCCGCAATGCAGAGGTTACGTGAAGACCCCCGAAGGTTTGCAGGCGCTGATCGAAGACGGCGTGATCGATGAGGTGCTGCGCCCGCTCAAGAGCGGCAAGGAAGCGGCCGTGTACGTGGTGCGCAGTGGCGATGACGTGCGCTGCGCGAAGGTCTACAAGGACATGGCACAGCGCAGTTTCCAGCAGCGCGTTCAGTACCAGGAGGGCCGCAAGGTGCGCGGCAGCCGTGAGGCACGCGCGGTCGGCAAGGCCAGCAAGTACGGCCGCAGGCAGCAGGAAGCGGCCTGGAAGAACACCGAAGTGGACGCGCTTTACCAGCTGCGCGATGCCGGTGTGCGTGTTCCCGAGCCGTATGGCTATTTCCATGGCGTACTGGTGATGGAGCTGGTCACCGATGCCGAAGGGTTTTCCGCCGCGCGTCTGGGCGAAGTGGAACTGGAACCGGACCAGGCGCGCGAGTTCCACCGGGTACTGGTCCGTCAGGTCGTGCGCATGCTCTGCTGCGGGCTGATCCATGGCGATCTGTCACCCTACAACGTGCTGGTCGGCCCGGATGGCCCGGTGGTCATCGACTTCCCGCAAGTGGTCAGTGCCGGCGGCAACAACGCCGCGCGGACGATGCTGCTGCGCGACGTCAACAACCTCACCGCCTACCTGGGGCGCTTCGCACCGGAACTGCTCGACACCTGGTATGGCGAGGAAATGTGGGCGCTGTTTGAAGCCGGCGAACTGCTTCCGGACAGTGAGCTGACCGGCACGTTCGTGCACGATGAATCCACCATCGATCTGGACAGCGTGCGGCATGCCATCAACGATGCGCGCGAAGAAGCATTGATCCGGCAGCAGGGTCGCGAAGCCGCCGCCGAAGACGACTGAAGAAGGGGGGACGGAGGAGGTTAATTGCAATTAACTTCCTCCGTCCCCTTTTTTTCTAGCGGGCGTGATGGGCGATGTGGTCGCCGATGAAGCTGGCGATGAAGTAATAGCTGTGGTCGTAGCCCGGCTGCATGCGCAGTTCCAGCGGGTGGCCTGCGGCCTCGCAGGCAGCCTGCAGGCGCTGCGGTTGCAACTGGCCACCCAGGAATTCGTCGGCGTCCCCCTGGTCGATCAGCAGCGGCAGGCGCTCGGTGGCGTCGGCGATGAGCGCGCTGGCATCCCATTCCGCCCATCTCGCACGGTCCTCGCCCAGATAGGCGGTGAATGCTTTCTCGCCCCAAGGCACCTGGCTGGGTGCAACGATCGGCGCAAACGCCGACACGCTGCGATAGCGGCCTGGATTGCGCAGCGCCAGCACCAGCGCGCCATGCCCGCCCATCGAATGCCCGCTGATGCCGCGGCTGTCGGTGACCGGGAAATGCGCTTCGATCAACGCCGGCAGTTCGTCGACGATGTAATCGTGCATCCGGTAATGCTTCGCCCACGGCTCCTGCGTTGCATTGAGATAGAAGCCCGCGCCCTTGCCCAGGTCGTAGCCTTCCGCATCGGCCACGTCATCGCCACGTGGGCTGGTATCGGGCACGACCAGGATGATGCCGTGTTCGGCGGCATGACGCTGCGCGCCGGCCTTGGTGATGAAGTTCTGCTCATTGCAGGTCAGCCCGCTCAGCCAGTACAGCACCGGCAGCCTGCGGTCCTCCGCCTGCGGCGGCAGGTACACCGCGAACTTCATCGTGCAGCCCAGCACTTCGGAGTGGTGCTGGTACACGTCCTGCCAGCCACCGGCACAGGCATGGCGTTCAATGCGTTCCATGAGGGTTCTCCCGGGGCGGCGGACATCGGCCCGCCACCCCACCGTGATCAGAAATGGACGACCGAGCGGATCGACTTGCCTTCGTGCATCAGGTCGAAGGCCTCGTTGATCTCGTCCAGGCCCATGGTATGGGTGACGAACGGCGCCAGTTCGATATCGCCCTTCATCGCATCTTCGACCATCCGCGGCAGCTGGGTACGGCCCTTGACCCCGCCAAAGGCCGTGCCCTTCCAGCTACGACCGGTGACCAGCTGGAACGGACGCGTCGAGATTTCCTGGCCCGCGCCGGCCACGCCGATGATCACCGACTGGCCCCAGCCGCGGTGCGCGCATTCCAGTGCTGCACGCATCACGTTGACGTTGCCGATGCATTCGAAGCTGTGGTCCACGCCCCACCCGGTCATCTCCACGATCACCTGCTGGATGGGCGCGTCGTGATCCTTCGGGTTGACGCAGTCGGTGGCACCGAACTCGCGTGCCAGCTCGAATTTCGACGCATTGGTATCCACCGCGATGATGCGACCGGCCTTGGCCTGGCGCGCGCCCTGGATGACCGCCAGGCCGATGCCGCCCAGCCCGAACACCGCCACCGAATCGCCCTCCTGCACCTTGGCGGTGTTATGAACCGCGCCGATGCCGGTGGTCACGCCGCAGCCGAGCAGGCAGACATGCTCCGGGTTCGCATCCGGATTGATCTTCGCCAGCGATACCTCGGCCACCACGGTGTATTCGCTGAAGGTCGAGCAGCCCATGTAGTGATGGATCGGCTCACCGTTGTAGCTGAAACGGGTGGTGCCATCCGGCATCACGCCCTTGCCCTGGGTCGCGCGGACGGCCACGCACAGGTTGGTCTTGCCACTCTTGCAGAACAGGCACTCGCCACACTCGGCGGTATACAGCGGAATCACATGGTCGCCCGGCTGGACGCTGGTCACGCCCTCGCCTACTTCCACCACGATGCCGGCGCCCTCATGGCCCAGCACGGCCGGGAACAGGCCTTCGGGATCATCACCGGACAGGGTGAAGGCATCGGTGTGGCAGACACCGGTATGGGTGATCCTGACCAGCACTTCGCCCTTCTGCGGCGGGGCGACATCGATCTCGACGATCTTCAGCGGCTGGCCGGGAGCAAAGGCGACGGCGGCACGGGATTTCATGGCGGGTTTCTCCAGGGGCAGGCAGGGATTCAAGGGTAGGCGCACGCCTGTTGCACCCGCGTTCATGGGCGCGGCGCGTGCGGCAGAGGGAACTATTTCAGGTAGGAGCGGATCAGTGCGCTCATGTCGCGCACGCGTTCGGCGCGCTGCGCGTCCGAGGTCGCTGGCTGGCCGAATTCCTCGCGCAGGTGCGCTTCCATCACTTCGGACATCAGTCCGTTGACGGCGCCACGGATGGCGGCGATCTGCTGCAGCACCGGGCCGCAATCGGCACCGGCCTCCAGCGCGCGGTCAAGCGCGTCGCATTGGCCGCGGATGCGGCGCACCCGGGCCAGGACCTTTTTCTTTTCTTCCGGGGAATGAGGCATGGGCGAATGCAGCCACTGAACTATACTGGGGGATAGTATATTTCAATGTGTCATCGCGGGAAACCCCGGCTTCCCGGCACGGCAGGGAAAGGTGCCTGGGCCATGCCCGGCCGTACCGCCACTCCTGTCAGGGCGTGCCTTTCAGCCAGGAATCCACGATCCCGGCGTAGCGCCCGCTGCTCTTCATCTCCTGCATCCACGCGTCGACCGAAGCCTTGAAGAGATGGTCTCCGCGCGGGAGCATGTAAGCCTTGTCCGCCGTTTCAAACGGTTGCCCGGGATTTATCGGACACAATTGCGGATGCAGCCGCGACTGCCAGAGCGCTTCGCTGGTGTCGGTGACCATCACGTCGGCATTGTTCATCAGGATCTGTTCGAAGATGGTCGTATTGTCCGGATGAACGATCAGCTGGAGGCGGTGGAAGTTCCGCCGCGCGAACCGCTCATTGGTGCCGCCCGGATTGACGATGGCGCGGACGCCAGGCTGATCTATCGCATCGAGCGTCTGGAACCTGCCGACGTCATCACATCGGGCGATGGGTGACTTGCCTTCGCTCATGTGGGATTCGGAGAAATCGGCATGCTCCTGCCGCTCGGTGGTGATGGATATGCCGCCCATCGCGATATCGCACTTCCCTACGAAATCACTGATCAGCGTGGGCCAGCTGGACTGTATGAACTGGACATCGACCCCCAATGTCGTGGCCAGCGATCGGGCCAGATCGATATCGATGCCGATGAGCTGCCCGTCCGGTCCGAAGAAGGTATAGGGGCTGTAATCGCCCGTCGTGCAGACCCGGACGAACCCGCGCTCGAGCACGTCATCCAGCCTTGAAGGCTGTGCGTAAGCCGTCAAGGACAGCGAAGCCGCACAGGATACGGCGATCAGGCCAGCCAGGATCGTTCTTTTCATGCGCATGCGGGCTCCAGGGGACAGGGAAAATCCAGGCCGCCAGCGGGGCACTGGAAGCCAGATCCAACCTAATCCTGAAGACAATGACCGGCTACTACGAATCGACTATCGCTATCGCCCTCGCCCTCGCCCTCGCCCTCGCACGCGCGGAACGCGCGGGGAA
>JAEZCF010000103.1 GCA_023430045.1 Pseudomonadota bacterium
GTGTCAGTTGGCCAGCTGGCAGGTCGCTGGCTTGGCCGAGGTGAACAGGGCCGGGGTGGCCCATTCGGGGTGATCGATGAACGGATTGCGGTTTCCCTGGAAACTGAAGATCACCTCGTTGCGAGCGCGTTCTGCCGCGTCCGGCGGGTCGGCAAGGTGCCAGTCGATCAGGGTTGAGAGCAGGCCCATGTAGGCCGGGGACGCCGAGGTTTTGACGATTCTGCTGCGGTCGTCGGTCAGCTCCAGATCGGGCTCGGACTGGCCGGTTTTCGCATCTTTGCCCCCTTCATAACGGATCGCCATGTACATCACCGCACGCGCCATATCGCCCTTGCGGTGGCCCCACACTTCGAACGAGCCGCCATTGCCATCGGGCGTGCGCACCCAGTTGGAGGTGCCCGGGTAGCCGCCGCTGCCGCCGCCGGACCCGTTGTTGGATTCGGTCGCACGCTCACCGCAGTTGCTGTCGCATTTGGCATAGGGCTTGTTGCCGCGGTCCGCATTCCACTGCGCATCGGTCAGGTACAGCATGTGGGTGTCGGTATACGGCGCGTAGGGCAGGCCCTTGTCGCCGGTGGTGCTGGCAAAGCCCAGCGAGTTGGGCCAGGTGTGCTCGCGGTTGTAGGTCAGCCCACTGCCGGTGCCGGCGCGCCCGCTGACCTTGGTGTAGCTGCGGTTGCGGTAGGCATCGAGGATGTTGCCGCTGTTGTTGGGATCTTCGTCGGCGATCTCCAGGATCGTCCAGGTGCTGGTGCCCGAGCCGCTGTATGGATACGCGGTGTGCCCCTTGATGGTCTCGTGCAGCGAGCAGCGCAGCTGGCTGGGGCTGGAGGTGTTCACCTTCGCGTAGTACTCGCCGGGGTTGCCCGGATTGCCCGGGTCGGGCGTGGTGGCGGCGGCCACGGTGAACGCGATGCGGGTATCGGCGGCCGGGCGCGCGCCCTGGGCATCCTTCACGCGGGTGGCGCGGATATCGAAGCGGCAGGCTTCCCCCGCCACCAGCGCGGTATTGGTGGCCAGCGTGAAGCGGGTACCGGTGGTCGGATGGCTCAGCGCGACCGTGCCGGACTGGCCGCAGCTCAGCGCGAACGCGCCGCTGGAGAGGGTGACCGGCTCACTGAAGGTGACGCCCAGGTCGGCCGCGGCCGGGAAGGTGCTGGCGCCCTGTTCGGGGGTGGTCGCCGTGACCGAGGGCGCGGTATTCGGGCCGGTCGGACCGCCGCCGCTGAAGGTCTGGCCGTGGTTGCAGGCGCCGAAGGTCTGCCCGGCCGTTTCGGCCCAGGTGAAATGCGCGTACTGGCTGCCGGTGCCGGTCAGCTGCAGGGAGGTGCCCGGGGCAGTGCTGTTGGTCTCGCTGACCGGGAGGTTCTGGCTGGTCAGGCCCGCAGCGGGTCCCCCGGCCGCGGTGATGGTGCCCTCGTAGCTGAGGAACTGGACCACCTTGCCGCTGGCATCGACCAGGGCGATGCCATCGTTGGGACCGTTCTGGAGGCCGTTGGTCGGGTAGCTGACCGTGGCCAGCCGCGCGCTGCCGCAGCTGGCGGTGCCGGCCGGGACCGCGTTGTCGGCGTAGACCGCGGCGGCCGAGGGATTGCTGCCGTTGTAGAGGTAGAGCCGGTAGCCGGACAGGTCCTCACCGGCGGTGGCGACCACCTCGATCGCCTCGCCGACATCCCCGGCCGGGGTGCTGTCGTCGTAATGCAGTTCATTGATGAATACATCGGCCCGGGCCGGGCTGGTGGCCAGTACCAGCAGGCAGGCCAGGGACAGCGGCGTCAGCAACCTCATCTACGGCTCCTTGTGATTGGTCAGTGCCGCTCGAATCTACGCAATCCAGATGACACATCCGCCACCCTGTCGTATTCGACCTTTCGCACTGAGAACTGCGTCAAACATTCACGTCCGACGACCGGCCGGCAAAAAAATCCGATCGGCTGCCCTTGAAAGGGCAGGGGCCAGCACCATCTCTGCTCTGTCCCGCACCGTCGGGTTTTTTCGTGAGCGTGGCTGGCAGTCGCCCTGTGCGAGTGCTAACATCGCCAGACTTTCCTAGACCAATCAACAACTTAAAAGGGTCTCACATGAGCATCAAGCCGCTTCATGACCGCGTCGTAGTCAAGCCGATCGAAGCCGACGAAATCTCGTCCGGCGGCATCGTGATTCCGGATTCCGCCAAGGAAAAGTCGACCAAGGGTGAAGTCGTGGCCGTCGGCCCGGGCAAGCCCCTGGACAACGGCAGCGTGCGCGCGCCGTCGCTGAAGGTCGGTGACAAGGTCATCTACGGCCAGTACGCCGGCAGCAGCTACAAGTCCGAAGGCGTCGAGTTCAAGGTTCTGCGCGAAGACGACATCCTCGCCATCGTCGGCTGAGTGATGCGGCCGGCCCCGTGCCGGCGCTTCCGCACTTCCTCCCGTTCAAGCAGCCGGGCATGGCCCGGCTCTACATAAAAAGGTAATCGCAATGGCTGCCAAAGATATTCGTTTCGGTGAAGACGCCCGCGCCCGCATGGTTCGCGGCGTCAACGTTCTCGCCAATGCCGTCAAGGCCACCCTGGGCCCGAAGGGCCGCAACGTCGTGCTCGAAAAGAGCTTCGGCGCCCCGACCATCACCAAGGATGGCGTCTCCGTCGCCAAGGAAATCGAACTGGCTGACAAGTTCGAGAACATGGGCGCGCAGATGGTGAAGGAAGTTGCTTCCCGCACCAACGACGACGCCGGCGACGGCACCACCACCGCCACCGTGCTGGCCCAGGCCCTGATCCGCGAAGGCGCCAAGGCCGTCGCTGCCGGCATGAACCCGATGGACCTCAAGCGCGGTATCGACAAGGCCGTGATCGCCGCCGTCGCCGAGCTGAAGAACATCTCCAAGCCGACCGCTGACGACAAGGCCATTGCCCAGGTCGGCACGATCTCGGCCAACTCGGACGAGTCGATCGGCAACATCATCGCCGAAGCGATGCGCCGCGTGACCAAGGAAGGCGTCATCACCGTTGAAGAAGGCTCGGGCCTGGACAACGAGCTGGACGTCGTCGAAGGCATGCAGTTCGACCGTGGCTACCTGTCCCCGTACTTCATCAACAACCAGCAGTCGCAGACCGCTGACCTGGACGATCCGTACGTGCTGCTGCACGACAAGAAGATCTCCAACGTGCGCGACCTGCTGCCCGTGCTGGAAGGCGTCGCCAAGGCCGGCAAGCCGCTGCTGATCATCGCCGAAGACATCGAAGGCGAAGCGCTGGCGACCCTGGTGGTCAACACCATCCGTGGCATCGTGAAGGTCGTGGCCGTCAAGGCACCGGGCTTCGGCGACCGTCGCAAGGCGATGCTGGAAGACATGGCCGTGCTGACCGGCGGCACCGTGATCTCCGAGGAAATCGGTCTGTCGCTGGAAAAGGCGACGATCAAGGACCTGGGCCGCGCCAAGAAGGTGCAGGTCTCCAAGGAAAACACCACGATCATCGATGGCGCCGGCGAGAAGGCCAACATCGAAGCGCGTGTCACCCAGATCAAGACCCAGATCGAAGACACCTCCTCGGATTACGATCGCGAGAAGCTGCAGGAACGCGTGGCCAAGCTGGCCGGCGGCGTTGCCGTGATCAAGGTCGGTGCCTCGACCGAAATCGAAATGAAGGAAAAGAAGGATCGCGTCGACGACGCCCTGCACGCGACCCGTGCAGCCGTTGAAGAAGGTGTGGTCCCGGGCGGCGGCGTTGCCCTGGTCCGTGCGGTCACCGCGCTGAGCGGCCTGAAGGGTGCCAACGAAGACCAGAACCACGGCATCCAGATCGCCCTGCGCGCGATGGAAGCCCCGCTGCGCGAAATCGTGGCCAACGCTGGCGAAGAGCCGTCCGTGATCGTCAACAAGGTCAAGGAAGGCACCGGCAGCTTCGGCTACAACGCCGCCACCGGCGAGTTCGGCGACATGCTGGAATTCGGCATCCTGGACCCGACCAAGGTGACCCGTTCGGCACTGCAGAACGCGGCCTCGATCGCCGGCCTGATGATCACCACCGAAGCCATGGTTGCCGAAGCCCCGAAGAAGGATGACGGCGCTGGCGCAGCCGGCGGCGGCATGGGCGGTATGGGTGGCATGGGCGGCATGGACTTCTGATGTAGAGGCCGGCCATCGGTCGGCACCTGCCATCCGCCACCGCAGTACAAAAACCCCGCCGGAAGGCGGGGTTTTTTTGTGCGCGGCTTACGGGCTCACAGCGCGCTGGTGGGCGTCTCGACCTCGTCCTGCAGCCAACCCAGGAAGGCTGCGATGGCCGGCGTCTCCTCGGCGCCGGGCAGGGTGACGGCGTAGTACGCAAACCGCGTCGGCCAGGGCTGATCCAGCACCACCGCCAGCCGCCCGCTGGCCACTTCGGCGTCGACATACAGGTCGCGCACCAGCGCGATGCCCTGGCCCGCCTCCGCGGCACGGATCAACAGCACGTCATCATCGAACGCCGGGCCACGCTCGATGCGCGGGTCGGGTGGCAGGCCGAGCGCGCTGAACCACAGCGACCAGTCGCTGCGGTCTGAATCCTGCAGCAGCGGGTACTGCAGGCAATCCACCGCCGAGTGGATGGGTGGGCCGTTGGCGAGCAGCGCCGGGCAGGCCACCGGCAACAGCACCGGCGCCGCCAGCGGGCGTGACACCAGGCCGGGATACGCACCCAGACCGTGGCGGATGGCGATGTCGATACGGTCGCGACGCAGATCCACCAGCGTCGATGAGGCCTCCACGCGCACTTCGATCGCCGGGTGACGTTCGGTGAACCGCCCCAGCCGCGGCACCAGCCAGGAGGCGGCAAAGCTGGGCACGGTGCTGATCGTCAGTGTCTGCCGCGCATGGATGGCGTCCAGGGTGGCCATGCTGTCCTGGATCTGATCGAACGCGCGCAGCAGGGCAGGGTGCACCTGTGCGCCGGCCGCGGTGAGGGCGACACCATGGGGGGTCCGGGTGAACAGCGTGACGCCGGTGCGCGCCTGCAACAGCTTGAGCTGCTGGCTGATCGCGCCCGGCGTGACCCCCATGACCGCAGCAGCGGCCTTGAGGCTGCCATGACGCCCGGTTTCGACGAAGGCGCGCAGCGCGAGCAGGGGAAGGACGGCGCCCATGACCTTAGATTTTCTCTCTTGGTAGTGCAGGAAGAATCGTTCTACACGGGGTGCTGACCTGCGTAGCATCGTGATCATGTTGATTCACGGTGGTTTAGTCCAGCTGCACTGCATGTACCCGATTGCCCACCCGCAATCGACCTGCGCTGCCATCGCGGCGTGGCGCCGTGACATGAACCCCCTCCCCCCTCCACCGCCCGCCAAGGAGACCGCTGTGTCCCCCGCTTCGCTGCACCTGTACACCGACAGCTCGCCCAACGGCTTCAAGATCACCATCGCGCTGGAGGAACTCGGCCTCCCTTATGTGCTGCACCACGTGCGTATCGACGCCGGTGAGCACCGCCATCCCGATTTCCTGCAACTGCATCCGCACGGCCGCATTCCGGTGTTGGTCGACGAGGCGACGGGTATCACCGTGTTCGAATCGGCTGCCATCCTGCTGTACCTGGCCGAGCAGAGCGGACGCCTGTTGCCCCACGCGCCACGCGCGCGCTGGGAGGCAATCACCTGGCTGATGTTCCATGCCGCCAGCGTCGGCCCGGTCCTCGGCCAGCGCGTGCATGTCGAGATGTTTGCCGAGGAGCGCTACGCCCCTGCGATAGAACGCTATCGGCGCCTGAGCGGGGAGTTCTTCGCCACGCTGGACCAGCGCCTCACCGAGCGCCCATGGCTGGCAGGTGAGGCGTATTCGATCGCCGACATCGCCGGTTACGGCTGGACCCACATCGCGCAGCTGATCGGCTTCGATTTCAGCGCGTACCCGCACTTGAGTGCATGGCACCTGCGCATGTCACAGCGGCCTGCGGTGCAGCGCGGCGTGCAGCTCCCCGAACCGGCCACCGGCCCCTGATCCAGGCATGACCATGATGACGCAGTTGACCGATATCACCGCGATGCAGGCTCCGCTGACCGGCGCCTCCGCCCCGATGTTCGCCTGGCATGCCGGCTACCAGCGCATGTTCCGCGACGGTGCGCTCACGCTGGGCGTGTTCCTGCCATTGCGCTTCTACCAGGGCGACATGCAGGTGCTGGCCGGCCAGGCCGACCTGGTGAGCCAGCTGGACCGCGACGGTTTCGCCGCGACCTGGGTGCGGGATGTGCCGTTGTTCGACCCGCTGTTCGGCGATGCCGGGCAGGTGTTCGATCCGTTTACCTATCTGGCCTTCCTGGCGGCGCGCACCGAACGGCTGGCGCTGGCCACCGGTAGCGCGATCTTCTCGCTGCGCCACCCGATCGATCTGGCAAAGTCGGCGGCCACCATCGACCAGCTGTCCGGTGGGCGCCTGGTGCTGGGCATCGCTTCGGGCGATCGTCCGGTCGAGTTCCCTGCGTATGGCCTGCAGCATGCAGACCGCGGCGAGCGCTTCGCCGCATCGGTGGCCTACGTTCGTCAGTTGATGCAACACGGTTCCCTGCATATCGAGTCGCCACTGGGCGCGCTGCAGGGCGTGGAACTGTTGCCCAAGCCAGTGGCCGGGGCGATTCCGCTGCTGGTGACCGGCACCTCGCGGCAGACACTGGACTGGGTCGGGCAACATGCCGATGGCTGGCTGACCTATCCCGGGGCAACCCATCATGCGGCCGGGCCGCGGCGCCTGGTCGACAAGATCCAGGCCTGGCGCCGGCTTATTCCCGACGGGGGTTTCCGCCCGCATGTCACCAACGAGTGGCTGGATCTGGTCGAGGACCCGAACCATCCACGCACCCCGCTCAATGGCGGCTACACGTTGAGGACCGGTCGTAACGGATTGATCGATCTGCTCGGCGAGTGGCAACGTGCCGGCGTGAACCATGCTGCGCTGGGCATCCAGTTCTCACAGCGCCCGGCGGCCGAGGTGCTGCAGGAACTGGCCGAATACGTGCTGCCCTTGTTTCCCTCGCATGATGGGCCTTTACCGGCGCGTGTGCGCTGGTAAAGGGGCGGCCGGAATCCCTGCGCTATGGCTGGGCGTGCCCGTCGCCGCGGATGGCGGGGTCGGCGAGGCGTGCACGCCGGTCCAGCCATAGCTTGGTGGGCAAATACGTCAGCAACGCGCCGATCAGCATGCCCTGCGAAAAGGCCATCGGAAACTGGCTGGCCACCGCGGCGCCCACGGCCATGCCGACCAGGCTCGCTCCTGCGGCCTTACGCTGACGCTTCAGTTGTGCGGCGCTGGCAAGATGCCGTGCCCGCACGGCCTCGCGCTTGGGATCGGGTTGCAGCATGGCATCCGCCACGGCGTCAGCTTGAGAAGGGTCCATCCGCGTGTCCTTGCGTCGGTGGTGATGGCTTCATGCTGCCGTGGGACGGCGCCCGCGTAAACCCCCACTCGCGCGTGGCTCAGTGCGTTGCGGGACGTTGCAGGCAGATGCGCGCTGCCCCCGCACTGATGTCCACCTGGCTGTCGAGCATCGCGTCGGCGCCCAGGATCAGCGCAGGCTGGTCCTCCAGTCCAATGGCCTTGAACACCGGCAGCGCACTGATCCTCACCTCAAACGCAGGGTGCTGCCACGTGCCGCTGCGCAGCGCAGGCAAGGTATAGAGCCAGCTCGGCTGCGGTTGTCCGCCCAGGCCTTCCGTTCCCTTTTCGCGAGGCGTGACCCGTGCATCGCTGCCATCGGTGCGCAGCCCCAACGCACGCGCGGCGGCGGCATTGAGCACGGTCTGGGCTGCCCCGGTATCCACCACCGCAATCGCCTCGATGCCCGCCTCGCCCAACTGTGTGGCGATGAAGCCGAAGCCTTCCAGTCCACGTCGTCGCGAGGGTAGGGCGTTGGCTTGGCAGTGAGGCCCATCATCAAGCTGCCCCGCCGTCCACAACTGCAGTTCACTCGCGGCGAAATCCCACCGGGTGTCCCAGCGGCGCGTAAGGTCGTTGCCGAGGATGCCATCGACGGTGATCGCCTTGTCGGGATTGGAAAGGCGCGACAGGTCCGCGTGCATGCCGACGATCGTCAGCTTCACCGTGCCGATCGCCCAGTCGGTCTGCCGCATGCGGTTCGCCGTGGCGCTGCTGGCAGACGCACCGCGGATCTGCCCGGCGGTCGCGTCGTCGGTATTGTCCAAGCCGTAACGACGGGCGATGCGGCTGTCCACCAGCGTGGCACCTGCCGCGCTGTCGACCACGAAGCGCAACGGCTCGGCCTGGCCATCCAGACCCACGGCGACGCTGGGATGCATGGCCTGCATCCACATCGGCAGGACATGTTCGGGTGCTGGTGCTGCAAGGGTGGCGGCCAGCAATGGGAGCAGGGCAGGGTGCATGGGAGAACGCCGTGGGAAGGAGCGGTGATTGATCCTCACCGCCGTATCGCGGGAATGTCCGCGTTGATACCGTCTGGATACAGACCTGCCCGATACTGCCCGCATGAACCGCAGCCCCGAGATCGTCGTGGTCGACGATGACACCAGCATCCGTGATGCACTCGCCGAGTGCCTGGAGCGGCATGGCTTCCGTGTGCGCGTGGCCGCCGATGCAGTCGCGCTGGACCACCTGCTGCAGGTCCATCGGCCCGACGCGATCATCCTGGATTGGATGATGCCCGGTGAGGACGGCCTGTCGGTCTGCAGGCGGCTGCAGGCACGTGCGATTCCGATCCTGATGCTATCGGCGATGGGGGCCACGCCCGACCGCGTCATCGGCCTGGAGATGGGCGCCGACGACTACCTTGCCAAGCCGTTCGACCCGCGCGAACTGATCGCGCGCGTCCGCGCGCTGCTGCAGGCCTTGGCCGAGCGCCCCGGGCGG